>JAOUCS010000026.1 GCA_029859645.1 Lysobacterales bacterium
CGTATGTTCTGCAGGGTACACAACCTTCTTCGATTCCCGATGGCCTTGTCCCGAAGCCCTGCTTGTCGTTGCGGGTCAGCCAGCCGGAATCTGCACCAGGATTCAACACGGTGCGCATGGCGTATCGCATCGAACCCAATCGCATGGACTATTTTGCCTACCACGAATGGGTCGCCACGCCCGCCAGGATGATGGCTTCGTTGATTGAAACGCGCCTTGACGAATCAGGCTTGTTTGGCGCGATCGTTACAGGATCTTCCGATATCAGGACGGATTTACGGCTGGATTCCGAAGTGCTGTCATTGCAGCAGGAGTTCGAGGACGGGACCAGTAACGTAACGCTGGCAGTCAAAGTCAACCTGGTGAAGGTTTCGAACCGGTCACTGATAAATTCCAGGACATTCAGTTACCGGGTGCCCGCCGATGAACAGAATGCAGAAGCCGGTGTGGTGGCCGCCAGCCTGGCCACGGAACGATTCCTTGATGACCTGGCAAGATTTGTCTCGTCCGCCGTAAAGCCGATGGAATGCCCCCGGCCCTGATGCAGGAGTTCGGTCATCGCGGCCGGTTGATCAGCTGTCTTCTATGCCTTCTCAAGCTCCGCGATTCGATCCAGGAGTTCCAGTGCCAGTGCCGCGCCGGCCAGGTTCACACCCAGGTCCCGCTGCAAGTGAACTGCGGTCCGAACGCGCCTGACGCTGCTGATATGGAATTGCCAGGAATCTGCTTTTTCGGGAACGACCTCATTGTCTGACGGGTCCAGGATGCCTTCCTGCACAAAAGTGATCACTTCCTCAACCCGAACCGTGCAATGGCGACAAAGCTCGTCCACGGAGATCAGTGTCTCTGCTTCGATCAGCTGACCGCGCAATGTTTTATGCTCTGCCATGACTCAAACCTCCATTCCTGCGCGTGGATTGAATGCGAACTGCTGTTTCATCGCCTGATAAACCCGGCGTTGTTCCTCGTTTTCTGCTTTTGGCAGGGCTATTTGCAGAACCACATACAAATCGCCGGGTTCCCCTGCCGGTATCCCCCGCCCCTTGAGTCTCAGTTTTTTACCAGCCTGTGATCCTGCCGGAATTTTCAAATCGACAACCCCGGCTGGAGTCGGCACCTTGACGGTGGCGCCCAGCGCCGCTTCCCAGGGAGCCAGCGGTAAATCCAGGTAGACATCCGCACCTTCGACCCGGTAATGGCTGCGAGGATTGAAATCCACCTCCAGGTAGAGATCTCCAGCCTCGCCACCCCCATGGCCGGCGCCGCCCTGGCCTGCGAGGCGTATCTGCTGACCCCTTCGAATACCCTTCGGTATACGCACTTTCAGAGTTCTCGGGCGGGTCACAACCCTGCCGCTGTGATCCAGGGCTGACACCTGCAGAGTGATCGACCGAGTTGCTCCGTTATAGCTGTCTTCAAGCTCTACCATGACCCTGGCATGGTGGTCGTCGCCGCGCATCTGGAATCCCCGGCTGCTTCGGCCCGGTTGACCGGCCTGGTGGAAACCACGGCCATAAAGCGATTCAAAAAAGTCGCTGAAGCCGCCCAGGTCCGGGCCACCCGCTCCGCCGCCACTGAACTCGAACCCGGCATCCCAACCCGGGGGTGGATGAAATTCCTGGCCGGCCTGCCATTGCGAGCCCAGTTGGTCGTACGCGGTGCGCTTTTCGGGATCTTTCAGAACCTCGTAAGCCTCTCCGACTTCTTTGAATTTGGCTTCGGCATCGGCTTCTTTGCTGACATCAGGATGATACTTGCGCGCCAACTTGCGGTAAGCGCGCTTGATCTCATCCTGGGTAGCGTCTTTCTTGACGCCCATGATGTCGTAGTAATCCTTGTATTCCATTGAAGCTCCTAGGGGCTCATCGTTCCACAAACAGGGGCGGTCCAGCTCAGCGCCCGGTGTTTTTCAACCAGCCGGTCAAGACCCTCTGCCAGTTCCTCCCGGAAAGGCGCTGTGCGACGGGCATTCATATCAACGCTGGCCGTGATGTACTCCAGCGTCGCAGCCAGCCTGCCGCTGGTTTCATTAACGATGAAATACATGCCGTGAAACGTCTTTTCACTCCTGCCCAGCACACGGCTATAGGTGGTCACCCGGTCGCCGACGTTTAATTCTGCACGGTAATTGAGGTGATGTTCAAGATCGAACTGGCTGACCTGGTGGCGGCTGAACCAGGCCTCATCAATGCCGATTTCTTCCAGCACCACCCAGCCACCAAGCTCATACAGCGCCAGGTAGAACTGCACGTTTACGTGACCGTTGCGGTCCTCCCAGTCGGCGGGGATGATCGTGTCCAGCTGAACAGGCAGTTCGCGGATGTGTTCAATTTTTGGATATATCATGGGCTTTCTGAGTGGCAGGAAGACGATAGGATCGGGCCGTACCCCACCATGCCAGAACCCCGGTTATCACCAGAGATGAACCTACACCGATTGACAACAGGATTTCTCCGAGGGCGGAACCGCCTGTCGCCCGCTGGTAGGGCATGGCATAGAACAGGATCATCAGGATGGAAAATACCACCCCGAACACGATCAGGATTTTTGGCCAGAGCAACGTCCGGGACAGTTTTTCCGCATCAATTTCAGATTCCGGCACCTGGTGTAACTGCTCGCGCAGAGCGTGTTCTCTCCCGGTCACTTTACCCTGCAGCGAAACCAGCTCGACGGTGACATAGCTCAACACGACACCCACCAGGATTGGGTCCAGGAACACCGGCAGATCTACGATTTTCAACAAAGCCAGCGTGTTGGTGACAAGGTTGCCCAGCAAGCCCGCGATGATGCCCCAGAAGGCCCCCGCTTCGGTAATGCGGGTGCTCCAGACACTCATGAACGCCACAGGACCCCAGGACGAAGCAAACAAAGTCCCGGCGAAATAGGTTATCCAGAACAGCTTGCCTTCGGGCAGTGCATAGGCCACTGCCAGCGCGACCAGGCTGATCAGGAACATCGCGCGACGGCTCATTTTCAGCCGCAACTGATTATCAGTGGTTCTCTGGGGAAGAATATCGTTACTGGCACTGAAGCCCACCAGCGAAAGAAACGTGGAGGCCGAGGACAGGCCCGCGGCCAGGATGCCGGACATCAGCAGTACGCCTACCAGTGTGGGCATCACGTTCAGCGCTGCCCAGATCATGTTTTCCTGGTTGGGCTCGATATCCGGATTCAGCAGGTTGACGGCCGCACCCGAAAGCATCAGCACGGTGTACAGAACCATCACCACGCCCGCCGTGATTGTCGCCGAGCGGATCACGATATGCTCATTGCGCGCCATCAGATAGCGGCTGGCCTGCCAGGGGCTGACCGCAACCACAATACCCCAGGCGATACCCAGGATGACTCCATAAATCAGTGTTTCGGCAGGCGTCTGCCAGGTGGCATCGGGCCCGGTCGCGCCGTGCCAGGAAATGATCCCCGGCTTGGCCTCCCACGTCGCCAGGTCACGAATGCTGGCAAACCAACCACCGGCGTCGTCGACAATAAACGCCAGGCCCAGGAACGCGACAGCCGCGAACAGCAGGAACATCATGGTATCGGTGAGCACCACGCCGCTGGAACCGGAATACAGCGTGAACAGCGTGTAGCCGGCCCAGGCAATGAGCAGCGTGAGATAAAAAGGCAGCCCGGTGACCTCGTTGACAATGGTCGCTGCGCCCTGCGTGACCATTACCAGGTAAGCGGTGCAGCCCAGCACAATGGTGATGCCGGCGACGACCTGAACCCTGCGGCTGTCAAACCGCTGGCCAAAGTACTCGGCCACGGTGAGTGCCCGACTGCGGCGCAGGAAACGCCCGAAATACAACCCGCCCGCAGTGTAGCCGACGCAGTTGATTGCAGTGAGTATGATCACCACCGCCGGGAATCCGGAATAGCCCAACCCGGTCTCACCCATGAAGGCGTTGGTGCTCATCAGGCTGGCGACCAGCGTGCCGACGATCAGCAGCGTGGGAGCATTGCGGCCCGCTACGAAATAGTCCTCAAGGTGCTTGACCCGGCGACCGGCGTAATTACCGACGGCCAGGTAAACGGCCATGCTGATCAGCAGCCCGACCGCATAAACACTCATACGGCAGCTTCAAGCAACTCGCTGAAGGACTGTTCCAGGCATTCTCTGAAGAACTCAATGTCAGGCATGATCTCGCGGGCCGAAATAATGCTGAAACTCATCTCGCCGTTGTAACTGGGCGTGGCAATGAACAACCCCATTCCATCGGCCAGCGGGGCCAGTCCAAAGGTATGCAGCAACTGTGCACCGTTCATATACAAAGGCACCTGCGGTCCCGGTACATTGGAAATAAACAGGTTACAGAACTTGGAGGTGAACCTGCCGCCGGCTACCAGGCGGGCCACGCCGGCCATCGTGGCGGCCGGTACGTGCTGGCTCAGGTCGGTCATCAGGCGTGCCGAGATTCCGGACTTCGCCGCCTTGGTCTGTTGCGTCGTGTCCCTGATGGTCAACAGTCGCTCAATCGGATCAGCGATGTTCGTGGGCAATGCTACGGACATCGCGCTGATCTTGTTGCCGGGGGCTTCGGATTCCGCACCCTTGCTTCTCTTGTTGACCGGCGCAACGGCCACCAGGGGCTCGTCTGGCAGCTCGTCATGAAATTCGAGGTAGCTGCGGAGCGCTCCACTGCATATCGCCAACACCACGTCATTGATGGTCGAGTCTTCGATGCTGTCCTTGATCTGCTTCATATCCGCCAGGCTGAATACCGTCGCGTCGAACATCTTGTGCGGCGAAACCGCCTGGTTGAAGCGCGTCGCCGGTACTTTCCGGCTGGTACCGCCTTCTGAAGAAAGTGATTTCACAATCGTGTTGAAAATCGCCGGGGAAAACCGCAACAGGGTGCCGGCCATTTTGACCGGCGACTGGATGTTGCTCACCAGTGCGCGTTCCAGCACCGTGACGGTGGAGGGCGATTCCGCCGAACTTTCCGGCCACTGCGGCAATTCGACAGCGGGCGTCCCTTCGGTGTCAATATCGGATAGCGCATTGAAAAAATGCATCGCCGACGTGCCGTCGATAGCCGCATGGTGCACCCGCGTGGCAATGGCGTAGCAACCTCTGGGAATACCCTTGATCCGGTCCAGTCCCTCGATGATATACATATCCCATAACGGCCGGTTCATATCCATCGGCCGGCTGAAATGCCGTGCCAGGTGAATACAGAACTGGCGCCAGTCACCGGGTTCCGGGAGACGCCCGTGAAACATGTGGTGCTCGACGTCGAAGTACTCATCCTCGACCCAGTACGGGTGATCAAAATCATAGGGCAGGCGCATCAGGCGGCGCCGGAACACCGGTGAAGTGCCCAGCCGGTCTTCCACGTGTTCGATGATGTCTTTGAACCGCACCTTGCCACTGGGAGCGGTTGACGGATTGTAAATATTCACACCCATCACGTGGGTCAGGTTGTTGCCCGTTTCGATGTACAGAAACTGGGCGTCCTGTGCGCTAAGTTGTTGCATCAGTATTCACCATGGCTGGACAAGGCCATCAAGCGGATTCGTTCCAGCATTCTGGACAGTTCCTTGAAGTCCAGCAACAGGCGGTGCCGCCTGTCTGAGACCTCTTCACTGCCGATTTGTGTCAATTCAAGGTTTTCTGCCAGTTTATACCCGTTCTGGAACAGAATTTTACCGATGGACGCCTCGCTGGTGATCCGCCGTTGCAAATAAGCCTGTTTTCCGGCCTTGAGAGACTGCGCGATGCATTCTTCCTCGCCGGGTGCAGCTTCATTACCGGCCCTCACCAGCAGGTCGAACACCACGCTGTAGGCTTCGACAAAGGGCAGCAGGGTCGCGTGCGCCAGCAACGGTTGCAGCTGGAACATCATCATGTGCAGGACAGCTTCGCCACCGGCTGCGAGATGCTCCCGCCAGGCAGAATCCGATCGCTCGAGCTCGGCCTTCAACTGCTTCTGGAATTTCCGTTTCGACGGATAAAAGAATTCGAACTTGAAAAAATTCCGCAGCCTGAGCGTCTCGGCCCAGAACATGTCTTCTGCCCCTTCCTCACCCGCGTCACTGGCCTTCAGCAGGGCCAGTTCGATGATCGCCTTGTTAACGAAGTGGTGAATGATGGTATTGCGGTAGTAACTGGCCATCGGATGCTGATCGGGTTCAATGCCAAAGACGGTATCAAGCCCTTCGTCGTAACGAATCAGCAATCCCATTGCCACCATGGCATCTGCCAGGTCCTGGACATGCGACAGGCGCTCCGGCCTGAAATCACTGGTCAACCGGATGCCCCTGGCATGCGCCCAGCGGACGATGGCCAGTGCTTCGACCTGGATTTCCTGGATGGTGAGGGCGCGGGGCGAGGCGCCCAGCAGTACCATGCAACTCACTGCCGGGAGTGTAATCGGCGTGACTTTGTTGGCCTGCACAGCGACTTCGAAGGCAATTTTCGGCAGGGCCATCTGGTCGGCCGGGTCGGGAGCCTGCTCCAGCACCACAGACTCTCCGAAATCAAGATACATGCGGCCCATCGGCTGGCGCAGGCTGGAAAGATAGCCGATGAACCACTTCAGTGATTCCGGCTTTTTGACCTTGCCCGTTTGCTCGCTGGCGTATTCTTCCACGTCCCGCATCAGGTCATAACTGACGGTCACCGGGATAACGTGAATATCTCGCGCCTCGGTGAAATGCGCGGCTTCCAGCACGTATTTCAGCAGGCCCAGCCGGGGCGGCATCAATTTACCGGTGCGTGACCGGGTGCCTTCGAACGCCCAGGTCATGGGAAAGCGCTTCTCCATCAGGTATCCGATGTACTGCCTCAACACCAGCTTGTACAGGGGGTTATCCTGAAATTTCCTGCGGATGAATATGCCGCCGGATCGCTTCATCAGCAGCCCCAGGCCGGCGAAGTTCATATTGATCCCGGCAAAGATGTGCAACATGCGAAAGTCGTTCTCAAACAGGGTCGATGTGAGAGCAATGCTGTCCATGTAGGTCTTGTGCGTGAACAGCAGCATGGCCGGGTGGTTCTGCACGATGTCACCCACCCGTTCCAGGTCCTGGTCGCGGAATACCACCTCACCCCCGTAGCTCAGGGACATGACCCAGTTGTCAAACCGCGCCCGCAGGTCGATAAACAGCGAGTCAGGAACCGCGATCAGCTCCTTCATGTATTCATCCGCTTCTTGCTGCAATTCAGCGGCAGGCTGGCCGGTTTCAGTTGCCAGCGCCGTCAGCGCTGAGCGAAATCGTGGGCTGCTGCGCAGGCTTTCGGCTACGAACCGGGGCGCCTTGTAACGCCGCCCGATCAGCGCCCACTCGGCCACTTCGAGCGACAAACCGGCCTGGCGCATGACAAAGGCCGCAAAGGCATTCTCGGACCCGGCCGCTTTGGCGTCCACCTGTTCCTCAAAACGATTCTTCAACTCCGACAAAGTGGCCGGTTCGCCGCTGATACAGCGTGCCCGATCGCGGTCGCGGAACATGATCCAGCGCCCTCTCAATGAACCTGGGTGGCGTGGATCGCCGAACATCAGGTGACGCAGCGGCAGCGGCTTTTTGGTGGGCGTATCGGTGTCAGGCATCAGCCACGCCACGCGAACCGGTACCAACAGCGTATTACCCGGCGCATCCAGCCGCGCCGTGAGCCGCTTCAGGTCGGATAGCAACACCAGGTCGTCGGATGGCAGGCAATCCCTGATCAGCTTCTGTTCGAGGCGGTTTCCGGCATCTGCCAGGAACAGCAACGGACCGTCATGCTGAAGGGCCTGGACTTCAGGAAAACTTCCTGCCCGGCTCACTCAGTCTTCCTGGCGGTCGCCTTTTTCTTGCGGGCTTTCTTTTTCAGTGCTTTCTTTTTGAGGACTTTTTTTGCCGGCCTGGCTTTCGGGGCCACCTTCTTGCGAACAGCCTTTTTCCGGACTGATTTCTTCTTTTTGACAAGTTTCTTCCGTGCCACTACCGGAGGTGCGATCGCCGCGGTTCGATCCTCGTCGCTCTCTTGCCCCAGCGCACGCAGGAACATGTCCCGCACTTCCGCCACGTGCTCTTCCACCGTTTCCCGGCGCCAGTGGCTGGTATCCACCGGTGGCAGCACATCCACTTCCACGGTGGCCTGCCGGAACACGAAATCACCCTTGGGCGCCACGTCTCCGGCGTTTTGTATGACCACCGGAACGATTGGCACACCCGCCTGCATGGCCAGGTGGAACGGCCCTTTCTTGAACGGCGCCAGCTTAGGCGTGATGGAGCGCGTACCTTCCGGTGCGATGGCCACCGACTTGCCCTGGTGGCGCATCGCATCCACCAGCGGCTTCATCGCCTCGATCGCGCTGTGCGAGTTTTCCCGATCGATAAAAATGGTGCCGGCCAGTTCCAGGGTTTTACCGATCAGCGGCATCTGCTTGATTTCTTTTTTACCCACACCAGCGATGTCTTTGCGCAGCAGCTTGGCCATGATCACCACATCGACCTTGCTCTGGTGGTTGAATACGAATACCGCAGGACGGCTTTCCCACAGGTAATACTCACCACGGACCACCAGGTTAAGACCGATCAATGCACTTGCGACGTCGGCGAATACCGAGGTCGCGAAATTTCTCGCCTCGTTTTTCGAGCCGGTCAGCGCCCAGATGGGAATGCCGGCCATCGCCGAAGGGATCAGTGATACCGTCGCCGCTACCGATCTTATGAAATCACCGAGCTGGGGCTGCCCGCGGCTTCTGAAACGCCGAACCGGCCAGCCTTCTTCTTCCGCAATGGCGGCCAGGTTGTTGTTGGGATTGAGCGGCCGGGGATAGCCAACGCGTTGCAGTAGCTCCAGGTCGTCATCGCTGTCACTGTAAAAAAAGCTCTGGTCCAGGTCGATGCCAAACTCAGCGGACAGGTTCTCCGCAGCCATCACCTTGCCGGGGCCGAAACATAGCGGGCGCTCGATGCCCCCGGTGAACACACCATCCTTCACTTGGTAGCGGCTGCAGATGATGTGCTCGATACCGAGGTCCCGGGCCATCGGTTCCACCTGGTAGGGTGTCGCCGATGAAATCACCGCAACCGTGTGCCCTTTGGCCATGTGGGCTTGCACCATCGCCCTCGATTCCGGGTAGACCTTACGCGCGATCTGCTGCTCGTAAAGCTCCTGTCCAAACTCGATGTACTCTGCCTCACTGGCGCCCCGCATGAATTGCGCTGCCGAAGTCATCAGCCCGGAGAAGCCCTGGGTGCCCAGCGAGAACTGCGCAAGGGCCGCCAACAGGTCGACAAAGTGGTAGGGTGAGATATCGCCGCGGCGAAGCTGCTCCTTCAGAAACACCGTGGCCGAGAACCCGGCGATCAGGGTTCCATCGAAATCGAAAAACGCTCCGATTTGCGGACCCTTGGGGGCTTGCTCGATTTCCCTGATAACGTCTTTATGCACTTTCATGACCCTAACCCGGCTCTGCTTCCGAGCCTACCGATGATTGCAACAAACCGCGAAACGCCTGCCTGGGTGATTTGTCTCCCTGTAATACCGTCATCACGTCGCCGGTAATAGGCATCTCGATACCGTATTCCTTCCCCAGCGCCATCACCGTGGGTGCGCTTTTTACGCCCTCGGCAACCATCACCATTTCCTCGATGATGGCTTCCAACGACCGGCCTTTGCCGAGCTCGAATCCGACGTAGTGGTTACGGCTCTGGGAGCTGGTGCAGGTGGCGATCAAGTCGCCCATGCCGGCCAGTCCCGAGAAGGTCTCGGGCCGACCGCCCATTGCCACGCCCAACCGGGTAATTTCAGCCAGTCCTCGCGTGATCAGCGCCGAGCGCGTATTGTCGCCCGCCCCCTGGCCGTCACCCATGCCGACCGCCAGGGCAATGACGTTTTTTAGTACGCCACCGAGTTCGCAACCCACCAGGTCGGTGTTGGTGTACACCCTGAACAGGCCGCTGTGGAACAGTTGCTGCAGTTCCCGGACGATGATCTCGTCCTCCATCGCGATCACGCTGGCAGCAGCCTGGCCGACGATGATTTCGCGCGCCAGGTTTGGGCCGGTCAATACACCCACCGGGTGACCCGGCAGGACTTCGTTGACCACCTCGGTCATTCGCTTGTGGGTATTCAACTCCAGTCCTTTGGTCAGGCTGATCACCGGCACCCAGGGCCTGATGTGGTCTTTGGACTGTTCCAGTACGGACCGGAAGTGTTGAGAAGGAACACCCATCACCAGCACATCACACTGGGACACTGCTTTCCTGATAGATCCAGTAGCGACCAGTTTCGAATTCAGCCGGGCCCCGGGCAAATACTTGGTGTTGGTATGTTTCTCATTGATTTCGTCAACCGTGGCCTTGTCCCTGGCCCACAGTTTTACCGGTGCATTGCGAGCAATCAGGGACGCAACCGTGGTCCCCCATGATCCGCCACCGAGCAGTGCTGCTTTAAGGTTCATAGGGTACCGCCTGCATTTTGTTTTTCAGATTGTTAAGTGCCACCAGCGAAAGCTTTTCCATGCTGGACCTAATCCAGGGCAGCAGAATCCGGTTTGGACCACTGACACTGAAATCCAGCGTGCGCGCAAAAAAGGTGACCTTGCCCTTTTCTTCGAAATCGTAACGAATGCGCACCCAGCCATCCTTCATTCTGCCTTCTGCAGTCCAGGTTTGATACGGCACGGACTCTTTGACCTGATATAGCGTCTTGCGTTTCAGCCGGGGCGGCAGAGGCGCCAGCGGCTGTACTTCGATGAATTCCTCGAATTCATCGCCGACCGCCAGCGGTTTGTTGGCTGCGCTGGCGGATCTGGAACTCGGATGCCATTCATGCCACAACCAGGGTTGCGTCACGTAATCAAACAACCGTTCGGCCGGGACAGGAATTTCAATTTCATTGTGGAGGGTGGCGGGCATGATGATTCTGGCTCAGAATCCTGCAGGCTGCAGGACCGCGCAGCTGCCGATGATATACAACAAACCCCTGCGCACTAAGTTGCGGCGTTTGAGTTCATTGAAAAATGACATGGGCTGAATATCGTCCTAGTAATCAAGCACTTTCTTGGGTTTGTACTGCTCGACTTCATCGGGTGACAGTTGAATCACTTTCAGGGTCCAGTCAGTAATCGTCGCATCCACCTTGAAGCGGAACCGGCCACCTTCTTCGATCAGGCGCAGACCGTTGCCGGGAGACTTTGTTTTGAAGACCTTGCCGGCAAAGGCGTCGGTGCCGCCGTAAGCCAGCGTGACCGCAATCCCCATGGAACTGGGGTAATCGCTGTTAACCCTCCAGTCGACCAACCATGGCGCCTTTACTTCGAACTCAACCGTCTCGGTGCTGCGGCTGCCTGAAAACTCCCGCAGCAGTTGTTCGGCACTGGCATCCATTGCCAAAAACAGGGTCAGGAAAGCGGCGGAACGCAAAAAAATTGATCGCATAATCGGCTTCTGTCCAATCAGGGAATTGTACTTATTATAAGCTGCATTAGGAGAACTGGTCCCAATAGGGTTTTTCGCCAAATTTTTCGACCAGGAAATCGATAAACACCCGACTGCGGCGCGAGAGATACCGGGTTGGCGGATACACCGCATAAGCACTCAGCTGGCGCGGGCAATATTCAGCCATGACCGGTACCAGGTGACCGGCTGCGACCGCTTCCCAGGCGATGAAACTCGGGGTGAGTGTAATACCGTGTCCGGCCATGGCCATGTCGCGTAGAAAATCACCATTGTTCGCGACGATATGCGGGTGCGTCGGAACGTTGTGAACCCTGCCTTGCCGGTCTTCCAGCCGCAATGTATTCCCGGCGCCCACGTCATACTGCAGAATGCGGTGGCTTTTCAGATCGGCCGGCACTTTCGGCGTACCCTTTTTTTGCAGGTACTCCGGACTGGCGCAGAGCATGATCCGGATCGGGCAGATGCGCCGGGCCCGGAGCGTGGAATCGCCCAGGTCTGCGATCCGGATGGCCAGGTCCACGCCTTTCTCCACCAGGTCGATATGCCGGTCGGAAAAGTCGACATTGATATCCAGCCCGGGGTTCAAGCGCAGGAACTCATCAATCGCCGGAGACAGGTGGCACAGGCCGAAGGACAGCGGCACCGCCAGTCTCAACACACCTGCCAGCAAAGCATCGGTATCTGCTGTCGCAGCGTCCAGTTCTGAGATGTCGGCCAACAGCTTGACCGCGCCCTTGTAATAAGACTGTCCCGCTTCCGTCAGGCTGGAACGCCGGGTCGTCCGGTTCATCAGGCGCACACCCAGGCGCGACTCCAGTTCCGCCAGCCGGCGGCTGACACCCGACTTCGCCATCGCCAGTTGTTCAGCCGCTTTACTGATGCTGCCGGCCTCCACCACGCGGATGAAGGTTTGCATTTCACTGATTCGATCCATTGTTCACCTTTTTAGAACAATATTTTTCGATTATTGCTGTTTTTAGCTATACAAACAATAGTTAGACTTTACAGCCTGTAAATACTGGAGAAAAGCCATGCAATGGATACAGACACTTTCCGCACCGGCAGGCCGCGTTCTGATTTCACTGATATTCGTAACCTCGGGCTTCAACAAGCTGGTTAACTTTGCCGGCACCCAGGCTTACATGGAATCATCCGGCGTGCCCGGCATGCTGCTGCCGCTGGTGATCGCGGTCGAGTTGCTGGGCGGGCTGGCGGTCATACTCGGCTGGCACACCAGGATTGCCGCATTCCTGCTGGCCGGTTTCAGTCTTTTGTCGGCAGTTTTGTTTCATGCCAATTTTGGCGACCAGATGCAAATGATCATGTTCATGAAGAACCTCGGCCTGGCCGGCGGCTTCCTGATGATGGTGGCGCTGGGTGCTGGGCCATACTCACTTGACGGGCGCAGGGAAGGCTGACATGAGCGCTGTTAACAACTCGAAACGGGTTCGTGAAGTCGTGACAACCACCCCGGGCGTCCCCGCAACCGATGGCGATGGCGTCAGGATGACCCGCATCATCGGCTCACAGGAGCTCAATATGCTGGACCCGTTCCTGCTGCTGGACGCTTTCGAATCAGACCAGCCACAGGACTACATCGGCGGTTTTCCCAGCCACCCGCACCGGGGTTTTGAAACGGTTACCTACCTGTTGGCCGGCCGCATGCGGCACAAGGACAACGCCGGCAATGAAGGCGTCATCGAACCCGGTGGCGTGCAGTGGATGACGGCCGGGAAGGGCATTGTTCACTCGGAAATGCCGGAACAGGAAAACGGCCTGCTGATGGGTTTTCAGCTATGGGTCAACCTGCCTGCCAGGGCCAAGATGTCGGAGCCCGGCTACCAGGAATATCCGCCATCAGAGACACCGCTGGAACGACATGATAACGGCACTGAAATCCGGGTCATCGCCGGCACCACCAGTGCGGGGACGCGGGGCGTCGTCAGTAACGAGTACGTTCGGCCAACCTACCTCGACGTGACGCTACCGGCAGGCCAGGTTTTTGAACAGCCTGTGGATGTTGCGGACAACACGTTCATTTTTGTGATCGATGGAGAACTGGAAATCGGCGACCGCAGCACCGCTCTGGCGCGCAGAATCCTCGGGATCCTGTCAGAAGGAGACCATGTGATTGTAAAAACAGTACAGGGTGCGCGATTTTTGCTGGTATCGGCCTTGCCATTGAAAGAACCGGTCGCTCGCGGGGGGCCTTTCGTCATGAACACGCAACAGGAAATCATGCAGGCCTTTGACGACTACCGTCACAACCGTTTTTAAACCAGATTGACAGAGGAATAATCGATGGGACTTCTTGTTCAGGGTAAATGGGTCGACCGCTGGTATGACACCGAAGGCCACGAGGGCCATTTCGTCCGCAGCGCGGCCAAATTCCGCAACTGGGTGACTGCCGACGGCAGCCCGGGACCCAGTGGCAGGGGCGGCTTCAAGGCTGAACCCGGCCGTTATCATCTATATGTTTCACTGGCCTGCCCCTGGGCCAACCGAACACTGATTTTCCGCCATCTCAAGGGGCTGGAAGAAATGATCAGCCTGTCGGTGGTGCACTGGTACATGGCCGATCATGGCTGGACGTTTCAGCAGGGCGACGGTGTCATCCCCGACCCTTTGTTCAACGCAGAATACATGCACCAGGTATACACCCATGCCGACGCTGACTATTCGGGCAGGGTGACGGTGCCGGTGCTGTGGGACAAGCAGGAAGGAACCGTGGTCTCCAACGAGTCTTCTGAGATCATCCGCATGTTCAACAGCGCCTTCGACGGGGTGGGCGCGTTGCCGGGGGATTACTACCCGGAGGAGCTGCATAACCAGATCGATGAAATCAACGCGCGGATTTACAGCTGTGTCAATAACGGCGTGTACAAGGCGGGTTTTGCGACATCACAGGAAGCCTACGAGGAGGCCGTGTTGCCGTTGTTCGAGACGCTGGACTGGCTGGAACATCGCCTGGCAGACCGGCGATACCTGTTCGGCGACCGGCTGACTGAAGCGGACTGGCGCCTGTTCACAACACTGGTGCGTTTTGATCCCGTCTACGCGGGGCACTTCAAGTGCAATATCCGGCGCCTGGCAGATTATGCCAACCTGTGGGCCTACACCCGGGATCTGTACCAGCATAAAGACGTTGCCGAAACGATCAACATGCAGCACATCAAGCACCACTATTACGAAAGTCACGACATGATCAATCCCACCGGGGTGGTTCCGGTTGGCCCGGAACTGGACTTGTGGGAGCCCCACGGCAGGGGATGACCCGATGGTCAGGAGACAGGGATCAGTATTTCGTTGCGCCGCATGAACCAGGGTTTGAACGGGGGATCGTAGCGGGCCCAGACTGGATCGCCGTTGATGGTTAATTGGTTTTTTGAAATCCAGGCTTTCAGCTCTTCAAGGTGCTCGGAATAGTTTTTCTCCGTCCACCGGCCGGAAAACCGGATGACGGCCGCCCTGAATGCTGGAACCTCCCGAATGCGTACGTCCGGGTTGGTCGGTTTCGGAAGGGTGCTCAGCGTGTAACTGGCGGGCATCATGAAGCTGACCATCCAGCCCCCTTCGGCAGCCTGCTGGCTGACAGGCGCCGTCATGGCGATTTTTTCAGATGCCTTTTGCTGTGATACGGGAGCGGTCATGGCAATTTCATCATTGGTCTCATTGTCGCCACTGATGTACTTGAAAAGAGGCCTGAAGGCCCGGCCACCGGCATCTTCGAAATCGTCCTCCACCCTTGTTTCGGCAACAATTGAAGACGAGTAGTCCCGCAGTTCGATGTCACCCGCCTGCTCAATCACCGAGTACTCTGCTTCCTCGATTGCCATCAGTTCTCCACCGTTGGTGGTCAGCAACAGGATGACTGTGAGCACCCACCCGACCGTAAAATGATTCATCGCATGCACCTTCAGAAATTTCTCGAATCGTAGGCCCAGTGCAACAGGGCCTGGCGTTGACGGGGCCGGCACAACAGGTCACCTTTCACGCAGTTTTTTCTGATCTGTGCGATATGGCGGGTCATGGCTTTCCAGCGTTTAATCTGCCGCAGATCATCCTCACAACGTCTTCCCATGTAGTACCGGCAATACCACTGAAACCAGCCGCGGGGATCATCGGGCCAGATCCAGCCCTTTTCCCGCCAGTAAGACAGGGGCTTGGAGGCATTGACGCCAAAAAAATTCAGCTTGTGATTCGGCTTCTGCGGGCTCAGCTTGGCGTTTTCGAACCACTCAGCAGGAAATTCTTCCTGGCAATCCGTCATGTACTTGCCTCCAAACACGCCCATTTGCAGCATTTGTGCTGGTGTGAGGTCCGGTTTGAACTCCGCGTGAAAGTTCTCACCTACCGGCTCTGCCAGCAAGTAATGGTAGCCGGACTGCATCCGATCACTGACTGTCACTTTCTTCATGCTTCGTCTTATAGCGTTTTAAGCTGACACGCCGGTTTGGCAAACAGGATCTGGACATCGGAAATGGCTCGTTCCAGGAAGGCGCCTTCACAATAGCAGAGATAGTATTCCCACATCCGGATAAAAGTTTCCGAGAAGCCCTGTTGCCGAACTTCGGGCAAACGGGCGAAGAAATTTTCGCGCCAGCGGTTGAGGGTGGTCGCGTAATGCAGGCCGATGTCTTCCAGGCCCAGCAGGCGCATGTCGGTGTTGCGGGCGACCGAGGCAGTCATTACCGCGGAGGAAGGCAAACCACTGCCCGGAAAGATATAGCGCTGGATGAAATCTATTGTCTTGCGGTATTCGTCGTAGCGCTGATCAGCGATTGTAATGGCCTGGATCAGCATGGCCCCATCAGGTTTAAGCAGGTCACTGCACTTGCTGAAATAGGTGTCGAACAGGCCGTGATCGATCGCCTCGATCATCTCGATCGACACCAGCTTGTCGAATTCGCCTTCGAGATTCCGGAAATCCTCGAACAGCAGAGTAATACGGTCCTGCAGCCCTGCTGCGGCGACCCGTTGTTTCGCATTTTCGTACTGTTCTTTCGAAATGGTCGTGGTAGTGACCCGGCAGCCATAGTTCTCGGCCGCGTAAAGCGCCAGGCCACCCCAGCCGGTGCCAATTTCCACCAGGTGGTCTTCGGCGGTCAGTTGCAAGCGGTCGCAGATATGCTTCATGCGGGTGAGCTGGGCCTGGTAAAGGCTGGTCTGCTCGTTTTCGAAGACGGCGGATGAGTACATCATCGTTTCATCCAGCCAGAGGGCGAAGAACTCGTTGCCGAGGTCATAATGGGCCGAAATGTTGCGGCGGGCACCTTCATGACTGTTTCGATTGACCCAGTGAAACAGTTTTTGCAGCGGCTGCGTGAAGCGCGCCGCCCCGGTTTCCATGCCATCGAGCACTTCCCGGTTCTGCAGCAGAATGCGAACCAGCGATACCAGGTCATCGCAGGTCCAGAAAGCATGCATGTAGGCCTCGCCACCGCCAATCGAACCGCCGAAAGCGATCTCGCTATAAAACCGGGGGTCCTTGACCTGGATATGTGCACTCAACAAGGTATCGTCGCCCTGACCAAACCAATACTCATCAGCACCATCCGTCAGATGAATGCAGCCCACTTCGAGCGGCTCAAGCTGTCGCAGCACAATACGCCTGGCAATGCCGTCCAGCGCACTGGGCTTGACGGTGCCCGCCAGATGGCGTGGAGAGGACAGGGAGACGGATTTCACTTTATTTCCTCCAGTGCAGGCCGGTTTTTATCCGGGTGGTCATGCACCGGAGCACCTTTGATCCAGAGCTTCAGGGCCTGCCAGTGAATTGCCACGATTATCTTGAGCGTCATCATCGGAAACCGAATCAACACACCCGCCAGTGATCGGGCGCCGATCTCCTTTCGATCCAGCACCAGGGTCGAATCGAAAATCTTTTGGCCATCGCGCGCATTCTCCATATGCGTGGTCAACTGTTTCCCCGGTGTGTTGAATCGCCAGTCGTAATCTACATCCATCTGCATGAACGGGGAAACGTGCATTTCTTTTTTCGGAAAGTACCGCTTGTGCTCGCCCTCACCCTGGTTGATTGCCTGTGGCAACACGTAGCAGTGGCGTTCACCCCAGGGTGTATTGTTAACTTCCGCGACGATCGTTTCCAGCACGGTATCGTCCTCGTTATAACAATAATAGAAACTTACCGGATTAAAAACGTAGCCGAAATACCTCAGCTGGGTCAAGAGCCTGATGGGCCCACGCGGACGCTGTCCGGTTTCCGAAGCAACCAGGTCACGCACAGACTGGTCCAACGGAGCGGACGGATCACCCAGGTGGTCTTCGCGACGAAAGCGAGCGAGGGCCGGCCGGCGGGTTGACCAAAACCAGCGCCCACGAAACAATCCAGGCAATTCAGCCAGGTCCAGGTACATCATGAACATCCGGTAACTGAACTCGTGCGCCACCGGCGCCATTCGGCGATGCCTAACTTGCCCGAGGTAAATAGCGCTGCTGGTCATCTTGATACCCTGAACCGGAAAGGTCTTCAATAAAGTGGTCGACGGCAGCCAGCGCACTGACTACGCCGTCCTCGTGGAATCCATTTCGCCAGTAAGCTCCGCAGAAGTAAGTGCCGCGGGCGCCGTTGACCTCCCGGTGGCGCTGTTGCGCGGCCACTGCCTGCTGGGTAAAAACCGGATGGGCGTACTGAATGACCTGGATGATTTTCTGCGGATCGATTGCATGAGTGTGGTTGAGCGTTACGCAGAATTCCAGCGGAGCATCCAGGCCCTGCAGGATGTTCATGTTGTAGGTTAGCGCGACCTTGCCGTCCGGGTCGGCGTGCCCCCCTGGAATGTGATAGTTCCAGGCTGCCCAGGCCCGCCGCCTGCGGGGCATGAGCGAATCATCTGTGTGCAACACCGCTTCGTTCTGCTGATAGGCGATTGCTCCGAGCACTTCCTGTTCCTGCGATGTGGGATCAGCGAGCAGGGCCAGGGCCTGGTCGCTGTGACAGGCCAGGAACACGCGGTCATATCGCTCGATTTCAGCGCCCCTGGCCTTGACCTCGATGTATTGCGGGTGGCGGCGGATCCATTCAACGGCGCAATTCAAGCGGATCCGGTCACGGTGACCGCCGGTCAACTTGTCGAGATAATTGCGGGATCCACCCTTGATCACTCTCCAGGTGGGCCGGTCGTCGACGGACAACAAGCCATGGTTGTGAAAAAAGCGGACGAAGAAAGCCGCCGGCACGGAACGCATTCCATCCGGTGTAGCTGACCAGATAGCAGCGCCCATGGGCACGATGTAGTGTTCAACGAACTGCTGTGAGTACCCGTTTTCAGACAGAAAATCTCCCAGTGTGATGGTGTTTTCCGGATCATCCAGCAGCGCGGTCGCCTCGCGGTTGAAGCGTAGTATATCGAGCAGCATACGATAGAACGAAGGCCTGAACAGATTACTGCGCTGCGCGAACAGCGCATTGAGCGATGCCCCGTTGTACTCCAGCGGGCGCCGTTCGCTGCGTACGCTGAAACTCATTTCGCTGGGCTGCGACTCCACACCGAGCTCATCGAGCAAGGCGATGAAGTGCGGATAAGTGACGTCATTGAAGACGATAAAGCCTGTATCGACGGCCCATTTTTGACCAGCAGCGACCACGTCAACCGTGTTGGTATGTCCGCCGATCCGGTTATCCGCCTCAAAAACGGTTATGTCGTGTTGCTTTGCCAGTTTGTAGGCGGCAACGTTGCCGGCGATGCCGGTCCCGATGATCGCAATTTTCATCGCATCACCATTGCTGCGGAACGCGCTGCAGCTGCGAGATATCGTAGCCGGCTTCAGTAATGAACTGCACAGCTTTCTGGTACTCGGCTGCTGGCATCTCGGGTTCACGCGACATCAGCCAGACATAATCCCGCTTGTTTCTGCCGATAATGGTGGTCGAATAGTCTTCCGCGAGGTAGATGATCCGGTAGTCACCCTTGATCGGCCAGACAAACTGCATACCCCACTCGGCATTGGTGGTCGTGTCGCGGACAAACCCCCTCGGGCGGTAGGTTTTCTCTTTGCCATCAAACGCATCCTTGCGAAAAGTGAACGTCGTCGCAATCGTGCCGTCATCATCGAGATGGTAGGACTCCACGGCATTGTGGGCCCCTTTCTCGACGAAGGTCGGAATATTGGCGATCACGTACCAGTCGCCCATGAAACGCTCGAGGTCGACGTAGTTTACCGTCTCGAGCGGCGGTGGTGCGGCCTGGCAGGCGGACACCAGGGCTGCGCCTGAGAGCGTCAGTAATGTGTTTCTGATTGACATGATGCGGCTGTCTCCTGGTCAATGATTGCAGTTTGCGGACTTACATCCGCTCGTATCTGAGTGTTCGGCCGCCCCGTACTTCACTTTCCAGGGCCAGCCATTCGTTGTCGGTCGAGTACCAGAGGTCCAGGTTGATCGCGCCGGCCGCCAGGCGATAGCGATAGGAAGGACGCGATTCACCCCGGACCTCCAGTTCCTCGAAAACAGGGCTGGAAATATCCACATCCAGCAATGTGCCGTCCTGGGCATTCAGCAGGCGGCTCTGCTCCAGCACCTTGGGATTCCAGAAGGCAAAGCTCATGACGCATTCCGGGAGGGTGGCTTCACCTTGCACGCCGGCCACCCGGAATTGTCCCGGTTCCTGCCGTCCATCCACGCGAAAAGGTTCACCGTTGGCATCGGTTCGTGAATGGATGCTTTGCAGGCAATCCCCGGTCCAGATCTCGGACGTCTCATGCTGATACTGGAACAGGCTGATGAACAACATCTTGTAGTCAAAGTCAGCTACGCTTCTCATCTGTTTCATGCCCGCCAGTTCAGCGACAAAATAGTTCTGGTAGCCGATTTCCTGGTCATCAAGATAGACTTTGAATCGCCAGGCGCTGCCCACGGGCAACTCGCGAGTCAAGGATTCCTGGGCGCCGACGGGTTGCAAGGCCAGCATGCTCAGCAACACCAGGGTCGCGACGCCAGTAGACTTCAGTTTGCGGGGCTTGCCGGGAAAGAAGGCGTTGGTTTTCCGGATATAATCGCGATACGCGGGACGGCGTCCGGCGATATCTTTTTCGAGCATAGCCACGCCGGAAACACGCAGCAGCAGGAATGTCATCAGCAGCGGGGCAATGATCGTCCACCACGCACCGGCACTCAGCGCCAACAGGTAGAATCCCCACCACAAAACCGCCTCACCGAAATAGTTGGGGTGACGCGTGTAGCGCCACAAACCGGTGTCCAGTACGGCTGTTTCGGAGCGTTTGTCTTTCAAAAAACGCGACAACTGAAAGTCCCCGACGACTTCAAAGACCATGCCGATGAGCCAAAGTGCAACGCCCAGGTAATCAAGCGGCCCAGGTGGTGCCTCCCCGCTGACAGCCGCGACGACGGGAAGGCAGATCACCCAGGCCAACAAACCCTGAAAAAGGAAAACGATATAAAGGCTTTTGAATTCGAAATTCGGCTGATTATTCGCCCTTATCGCCTGGTAACGGCGGTCCTCACCTTCACCGTGATTGCGCACGGTGATATAGGCGGACAAGCGAATCGCCCAGATCGCGACCAACGCAGTCATTAGCGTCACGCGCGGCCCCAGCGTGTCTGCGAAAACCAGGTAGGCGAGCAGACAGGCAAGGATCATCAGCGACCAGAGGCTGTCGACAATACTGACGTCCTTGCGCACCAGGCTGACCAACCAGGTCAATACACTGATCGCGAGCACTACCAGCAATGAATAGAGCCAGGCGTTGAGGTCCAGCATGGCGATCAGTCCCGCGGCGCAAACAGGTAGTGCGAAACGTACCATTCACGCCCATTGTCGTAACCGAACAGCTCAGCGCAGGCCATGAAGAAGATGCGCCAGCGCTGGAACCAGCGTTCGGCATTTTCTGCGCCGTAGGTTTGCGCCATGATGGGCAAGACGCGGTCACGCCGGGCGTCCATGTTTTTCAGCCAGGCGTTAGCCGTTTTCTCATAATGCGTGCCGTTCCAGCGATCCCGCCGGACCAGCCTCAACTGCTCCTGGAACCGCGCCGGCAAATCGTCGGACGGCATGATGCCGCCGGAAAAAAAATGACGTCCCATCCAGTCGGAAGGTCCTTCATCGAGAAATTCGTAAGCACTGCTGCGGTGGCAGAAGATGTGCATGAAAAATCGGCCATCCGAATTCAGCCATTGGCTGATGCGGCCGAACAGTTCACGATAGTTACGCATGTGCTCGAACATTTCAACGGAAACGATCCGGTCAAAGGTCTGGTCCGGGAAAAAGTCATTCATGTCGCGGGTCACGACCTGGATGTTGTCCAGGCCTCGCTCCCGGGCCAGGTGGCGAATATGCTCTCCCTGCGGCCTGGAATTGGAAACCGAGTAGATCCTGCAGGCGGGGTAGTGTTCCGCAATCCACAGGCTGAGCGACCCCCAGCCACAGCCCAGGTCGAGGATCTTCATTCCGTCTTCGATACCGGCACGCTGACAGCTTATGTCAAGCGCTTCCGCTTCAGCCTGGCTCAGAGATGCTGTTTCCTCACCCCAGTGGCAACAGCTGTACTTGGCATGCTTACCGAGCACTTCATTGAAAAACTCGGGAGGTACCTCGTAGTGTTGCTCGTTGGCGAGCTCAGGAACCAGGGCGACTGGGGATTGGTTCATTTTACGGACAAATGCTTCCAGCAACTGGCCTGATATCTCGATATCGTCGGCCCTGATGTCTTTCAATCTTTGACGGCAGAGTCGCCTGATGCCGGCGCGTAACACGCTGTCCGGCACCAGGCCACGTTCTGACCAGTCAAGGACGGTGCTTGATGCTATAGCGGCTGTGCTCATCAAAGTGTCCTTGGTTAATGGTTAAATATTACTCGCTGCAGAAAGCTGCAGTGAGATTTGCTGCGCTGTAAACCTGGTCCATTTCGCCGTCCATGCGAACGGTAGCCATGCCAGCGAGACATCCGACAAACTCAAAATCGATCTCGCCTACTTTTGTGGTCGTTACTACGTCGTCTTCTGACGGTCCGCCACCTGTATTCAGGTAAAGGTCTGTAGTTGCCATTTCTCCGTCAAACCCACCCGGGTTCGAGCATTCTGAGTTACCCATGCCATCGTCCATCAACTGGCAACTGTCAAAGGTCAGGAAAATGGGATTGCCATCAGCATCGTAGGTGTACCACTGACCGATTGCGCGGTTCTGGGCCGGAATAGGCTGGAATACGAAACCCGTGCCGGAGCCTTCGATTATTTCCCAGGTACCGTTGGTTGAATTGTCCACTGGATTACGCAAGGGGAGTTCACCTACTGGAAAGGCGACGATTCCAAGCGACTGGTTCATGCCGTCACCAACAGCGTAGATCGTTACATTGGCGCCTGCCGGTAAAGCAGCCGGCAAGGGATCGATATAATTTACAGATCCATCCGGAGAGGCAACCTTGAGGTCATAAGTACCTGCAGGAACTTCGAAAAAACCACTCTGAGCGTTGTAGGGAACATTGGTCAGGTTGTTCACAACCATGCCATCAGCTGTCCTGATGGACACCTCGGTTGCTGCCAGATCGGCAGCGAACGGCGCAGCATGAACTACACGGATGTTGAGATTTCCATCTGTGGGAGTCGTTGTATCGTCAACCAGGGCCCGCAGTTCGAGCATCTGCTTGGTGCCATCACCGGCGGCGTACACGGTATAGCTCATTCCGTCAGTCAGGCTGAAATTGCCCGATATGGCAGCGGTTTCGGAACCGACCGGAAAGACTTCGATCAGGTAGTCACCTTCCGCCAGGTCCAGATAAGGCGTAAATTGCTTGAACTCGACTCCTTGCAACGCTTCAACCGGCGCTCCATTAATGGAAATATTGACTGCCGTGCCCATAAGCGTATCGGCGAAAGGTGCAAAATGTGCTACCGCGACTTTTGCCTGGGCGAAAGCAGTGGTGCTGCCAAACATTAAAAGGACCGTCGAGATGGCGGCTGTAGTCTTGTTCATTGTTTTCTCCTATAAGTTTTGTACAACTGTTGCTGAAACCCTGGCTTAACCGGGCAACCCCGAGGAGTTGCCGTTCCTTGATTTCAGCCCTTTCAAGCTTCTCCACAAGGGGAGTAGACTGAAATGTACACATTTTGTACAGTCATTGCAAGCGTTTTGTATAGAAATATCAGATTATTTGTTAAATGCGTATAGTTAACGTATAGTAATTATATTCGGAGAAGCTAGACTCCGCCAAAAATCATCAGGAATTTTCAAATGAACGCAAAAGCAGACGTTATCGACTACCCCGGCGAGAAGCTGTATACGATTGGGACAGTATCTAAGTTAACAGGGGTTGGCGCGATTACGCTTCGTGCCTGGGAACGCCGCCATGGATTGATCCAACCTGTCAGGAAGGAAAGCGGTCATCGCCTGTTTACACGTCAACACATTGACCAGATCAACCGCATTACCGCGTTAACACAGCAAGGCGTGCGGATCAGCCAGATCCGGCCGGAAATGCTGGAAGCCGAAAGTGCGCACCAGGCCGGAGATGAACCGGATATCTGGAGTGATTACCTCAACAGCATGGTCGCTGCGGTCATTGATTTTGACGAAGACCGCCTCGATGAAATATACAACGAGGCGCTTTCGCTGTACTCGATCGGCACGGTCACCCGCAAGCTGCTGACACCCCTTTTGATTGAACTGGGTCTGAGATGGGTATCCAACACGGGGAGTATTGCCGAGGAACATTTCTTTGCTTTTTACCTGAGGAATAAGATTGGCGCCCGTTACCATCACCGGGCGCGGAGCAACGCCAACGGTCCCACCCTGTTGCTGGCCGGACTGCCCGGCGAGCAGCATGAAATCGGCTTGTTGCTGTTCGCCCTGACTGCCCATGAATCCGGTTATCGCGTCATTCCGCTCGGGGCGAATATGCCGCTGCATGAACTGGCCTACGTGGCCAAAAAGAAGCAGTGCTCCGCCATTTTGCTGTCTGGCGCCATGGAACCGTCGGAAAAGGTTGCCTCGAAGGACTTACCGAAGCTCGTCAATACCGCGGGGATCCCGGTACTCGTGGGCGGCCTTTCATCGGTATATGCCTGCGACGAGATCAACCGCGCAGGCGCCGAAGCCCTCGGGCGAGATGTTGAACACGGGTTGAAGCGGCTGGCGGAAGTGCTGTCATTTAAATGACACATTTTTCTGACAATGTAGGTCGGATAAGCTGCTCCTGCTTTCTTTTTAGGATTTTCTGATGAATAAGAAACAACCGCTTTCCGCCAGCGAAGTATTGGATGAAAGGGCGATGACAGGTCTGTTTTCCCGCGCCTTTTCACAACCACTCAAACTGCTCGGCCAGACTGAGGCATCTTTGTCCAGCTATGCCGTGTTCTGGTGCGTGGCCTTTAACGACAAGGCTACCCAGGTGGAAGTGGCGAACCTGACCGGCCTGTCACCCAAGACTGTTTCAAGGGTCATTTCCCAACTCGGAGAGAGCCGTGGCGGGCGGGGCTGGATCACCCAGACCTCTGACGAAGCGGACCGGCGTGTTCGCCGGTTGTCCCTCAGCCGTAAGGGAAAAAAGGTGCACGGCCGCCTGATGAAAGACCTCAATCGCTTCAACGCTGCCCAGGAATCCGCCTGACCCGGACACCCACGAGCTGACGTCAAGCGCTTGTCTTGCAGGGACAAGCGATCCAACCGCTGCTTTTGTATCTTTTACGTTCATCATACGTGAGAGGTTTGAATGGTCGGTATTCGAATTTACCAGCGCAAGCAGCCGTGGCGGGATGCACTGATCGCCACTACCGGGCTTAGCGTGTTTATGCTGGCAGCCACGCTGTTATGGACCTCCGGGTACCCGGAATGGGCGTTCGCCCTGACTTTCGTCAGTATCTGGGTGCTTATTTCTGTGTCCTGGTCCAATATCGATTTCACCGAGCAATCCGGTACTATCCTGGCGCGAATCATGGACACGAACTTTGAACAGATGCACGACCGTGTCGAACAGCTTGAACAGGAATTGAACCGTCTCAGGAGCATCCTGGATTTGGCAGAACACGAAATAACCTCCGAAACCCGTGTCAGATAAATGACGGACCTGTCACTCTACTGGACCGCCTATAGCGGACTCCAATACCTTTTTCATCGTATGATCGGGAGATGACCGCTACATCCAGGCCGATCTACCTTGACCACAACGCCAGCACTCCTGTCCTGCCGGAGGTGCGTGACGCCATGCTGCCCTACCTGGGTGAACACTTTGGCAATCCATCCAGCGCACACCCGTATGGACGCAAGATGCATCAGGCCGTCGAACAGGCCAGGCAACAGCTTGCCGCCCTGGTGGACTGCGCTCCTGGCGAGATCTATTTCACTTCCGGCGGCACTGAATCAAACAACCTGGCCATACGCGGCCTGGCGGCTGCAAACCCCGAACGCAGGCATATTATTACCTCGGTCATAGAGCACCCCGCCACCCTGCAACCTTGCCTGCGCCTCGAGCGTTCCGGGTATACCATCGACCGAGTGCCGGTTGACGGCACCGGAAGAGTCGATCCAGATGACATTGCGCGGCGGATGAGCGCGCAAACCCTGCTGGTCACGATCATGCATGCCAATAGTGAAACAGGCACATTACAGCCGATCCATGCGCTGTCCGGAATCACCCGCGAAGCAGGGGCACTGGTTCACACGGACGCGGCACAGTCTGTCGGAAAAGTGCCCGTGTCGGTGAGGCGTGAAGGCCTGGACCTGTTATCAGTCGCTGGTCACAAGCTGTATGCACCGCAGGGAGTTGGCGCTTTATACGTTCGCTCAGGGGTTGGCATTAACCCCGTATTGAATGGCGCAGCACATGAAAAGGGTTTACGCCCCGGCACCGAAAATGTCGCAGCCATCGTTGGCCTCGGCCAGGCCAGCGTGATTGCATTGCGGGAAATGGCCGCCGAGGGCAAACGAGTCAGCTCGCTTCGAGACCGGCTGTGGGAAAAATTGCAGCAGGGTATTGAAGGCCTGGAACTGAACGGGCACCCCGAACTTCGTTTGCCCAATACGCTGAATATCAGGTTCCCCCGTGTCCATGGCAATGCGTTGCTGGACCACTGCACAGCAATCGCGGCTTCTACCGGTTCCGCCTGTCATGAGTCCGGCGCCACTGCGTCCGCTGTGATCCTGGCGATGGGTGTCGAACCCGATAAAGCGGCTGGTTCCGTGCGCCTCACGCTGGGCAGAGCCAACACCCGGGAGGACATAGACAGGGCTGCCGAAGCGCTGATCCGGTCCTGGCGACAGCTTAGCTGAAAAAAGGCTCCCGCAGTGGACGGGCAATAGGCGATCCCGTAATCACCGATATCCATTTTACCTTACAGCCACGCGCTTATTATCGATTCGGCCACTTCCATGGAAGCTCAATAAAGGCCATCCCGGGCCGAGCTGCGTGTTGTCCGGTCAAGGCTTCGCATAACCGGTGTCCACGACGGGAGCCGGTAACCAAGCAATCGGGAAGCATCGAACAGCGCTCAGCGGCGCTTAAGAACTGCCCCCGTCAGCCAGGCTGGAATTGGCATAAAGACGGGGGCAGGAAAAATCCTGTCGCTCTTCCTGAGCTTCGCTTCTGGCTTTCCCTTGCGGATGCGCTATAAACAACACGCATCCTGAAGCAATGGTTACCGTAAGCAGATTAACTTTCCAAGTCAAGCGGCAGCCCCATCCGCCTCATCAATTCATGCCATCTCGGGTCCCGGTGCAGTGTTTCCAGAAAGTTGTTGCCAATGAGCTCTTTCATGCCGCCGTCTCGCTGTTGCAGCGCGCGATCCAGCCAATCGAAGGATTCATCGAAATCACCACGAAACGCCAGGATCTCCGCTACCTGGTAAGCCGCATGGTGGCCATGCTCCTCTTGCATCTTCTCGAGCAGCACGCTGGCCTCTTCATGCTGTTCCAGTGCCGTCAACACCAGGATTTTTGAGTAAAGCGCCCAGAACGGATCCGTTTCCTGTTCGCTTTCTTTCAAGGCCGCGTCCGGCTTGCCCTGGATGATCTTCACCCGCGCGCGAAGAGCTCTCACCCCGGGGTAATCTGGATTAAGCGATAGAATTTTCCGGTAATTCGACAGCGCACCGTCGTAATCGGCGGAAAACTCATGCAGCAGCCCAAGCCGTAACCTGCCCGAAAGGTTCAGTGGGTCCTGGGCAACCGCAGTTTCCATCAGCGGTATGGCGCGGGAAAACTGCCCGAGGGTGAACATCGACAACCCCGCCTGGGTTTTCAGGAAAGCATCTCCCGGCGCCAGGCCAATAGCGCTCTTCGCCGCATCCAATGCAGGCACCCAGGCCCAATCCAGGTTTCGGCTGATATAGCTCGAAAGCCCCAGCGCGCCGGCGGATCGCGGGTTGGCTTGAAGCACTGAACCGATCGCATCACGAGCCATATCAGGCAAGGCGGGATCGGGGTCTCCCATCGCACCCATTGCCAGCCGGGCTGATGCAAGAGACAAGCGGGCCAATTCGTAGTCCGGCTCGAATTCCAGCGCTGTCTTGAAGTGCCGCGCGGCTTGCCGGTACCCCTCGAGCGTTTGAGCGTCCTGCGCGTAGAGACCCTGAAGGTATGCGGACCAGGCCTGCGGGTCCACCGGAATTGCAGCGGGCGGCGCCTTCGAGGAACTGAGCCTGATAGAATCCGCGACCGCTTGTAACACTTCATCCTGAAGGGCGAATAACTGGCCGTAGCCAGCCTCGTAAACCGCTGTCCACACCTCCTTGTTACGTCGGGCATTGAAGAGTTTGGCGCTCAGCAGAAAACCCTCTTCGCCTGATTCCCATACCGTTGAAAGCAGCCAGGTTACCTGTAATCGCTCAGCAATAATCCGCGGAGCAACTTCCTGCCCCTCGAAGAAACGTGTGGAATTGCGGGAAGTGACCTGCAAACCGGGCGCGAGCGTCAACAACCTGTTGAGCTCACTGCTGACTCCTGACGCCCAGAACTCCTGTCCAGCGGTGAGCCCCGCCGTGTCGGGCGGTAACACCGCGATTGATGTGCGCGGCCCGAAGTAAACGCCATCTCGGGAAGCATTCAAAGGCTTCGCCTGCTGGCCGCCGGGCGCTGGATAAAAATTCAAGGCGAGCAGCGCCAACACTGCCAGCAGACCTACTGCCAGTGGAGCCAGCCATTTCGTTTTGCCGCGGGGATACGGAGCCATGCTTACCAGACCTGCAGAGCGGCAGCTTGGTTCAGTTTCCTGTTGTACTTCAAAGCCTTTTCAGTAAATTATTAATTATCGAACTTTCTGTATTTAAAATATTAAGTTTTAGAATGATAGAGAATCAGCTACATTGGAGACTGCGGGACTGACGGTCCCGTTTATTGTTTTTCGTACCACCAGGAGTTAATTTGGCCCGCAATACTACTAAATTACACGACCCGGTCAGGGATTTCAGAGACAGCTGCGGTTTCGCCCTTTTGGCTCACATGGACGGTGAGAAGAGCCATTGGCTGGTTCAGACCACCCTGGAATCGCTGGCACGCCTGACGCACCGGGGCGCAGTCGCAGCAGACGGCAAGTCCGGCGACGGTTGCGGCATCATGCTGCAATTTCCGGAGCCTTTTCTTCGTGACGTCGCCGAGGAATGCGGTTTCAAGCTTTCCGAGCACTTCGCCTCCGGCCTGGTATTTTTTTCTCCAGACCAGAAACTGATCGAACGCGGCCAGAAGATCCTGACCAGGCGCCTGCGTCGAGCCGCTCTTGACGTGGTGGGTTGGCGCGAAGTGCCCACCTGCCCGGAAGTAGTCGGCGAGCAGGCCCTGCAAAGCATGCCGGCCATTTACCAGGTATTCGTCAATGCACCCGCCGGCTGGCGGCCGCATGACATTGAGCGCCAGCTTTTCGCAGCCCGGCGCCTGGCTTTTGAGGAAGAACGCCAGCTACCCGATCCCGACCCATATTACTACGTCGTGACTCTTTCCAACCTGACCCTGGTTTACAAGGGCCTGGTGCAGGCGGAACATCTTGCGGACTTTTATCCAGACCTGCGCGACGAGCGCATGACCAGCTCTATCGGCATCTGTCACCAGCGGTTCTCCACCAACACCCTGCCGCGATGGAACTATGCACAACCCTTCCGCTACCTGGCGCATAACGGCGAGATCAACAGCGTCAACGCCAATCGCGACTGGGCCAACGCACGCGCGGGAATCCTTCATTCACCGTTGTTGCCCAGCCTGGAAGACCTGTCACACCTGGTCAACGGGGACGGTTCCGATTCTTCTTCACTGGACAACCTGATGGAAGTTTTCCTGGCCGGCGGCATGGATATGTTCCGCGCTTTACGCCTGATGCTGCCGCCCGCCATTCGTGACGACATGGACTCTGAACTCAAGGCCTTCCTTGAATTCAACTCCATGCACCAGGAACCGTGGGACGGGCCGGCAGGAGTTGTATCCACCAATGGCAGCATTGCCTGCTGCAATCTGGATCGCAATGGGCTGCGTCCGGCGCGCTACAGCATCACCCACGATGGCATTTTTACCGTCGCCTCGGAAACCGGCGTCTGGGATTGCCCGCCGGAACGTATCAAGCAGCGCGGCCGGCTGGGGCCCGGTGAAATGATCGCAGTCGACACCGAAACCGGCAAATTCTGGAAGAACAGCGCGATTGACGACAGCCTCAAAGCAACCCATGCGTATCGTGAGTGGATGACCGATAACGTGGTCCGGGTCTGGAATAACGACGAACAGGAACGGAAGGCGGCCAACAAGTTCATGCGCGATGCCTCTGGCAAGCTGCCCAGCTTCCAGAAGATGTTTGGTCTCGGGTCAGAGGAGATTGAAACCATCATCAACCCGATGGCACTCGAAGCACAGGAGCCGGTCGGGTCCATGGGGGATGACACGCCGCTGGCCGTACTTTCCGAACGCAGTCGCTCCATTTACGACTATTTCAGGCAGTCATTCGCCCAGGTGACCAACCCACCGATTGACCCGCTGCGCGAGTCTGCCGTTATGTCTCTGGAGACGTGCATTGGTCGTGAACACAACGTGTTTCACGAGACCGCATCGCATGCCTATCGCGTACTGTTACCCTGGCCGGTTCTGAATTATGTTAAATACCAGACCTTGCTCGGACTCGACCAGAGATACTACCGAAACGTCCGCTTCAGCCTGAACTTCGATCCGCAGGCGACCACGCTGGAGGAAGCCCTGCAATCGCTGCTTGAAGATTGTGTAGGCGCTGTGCAAAGTGGCGCCACCATTATCGTTCTCAGCGACCGTGATATTGCCCGTGACCGGCTGCCGATCCCTGCTCCACTGGCCGTCGGCGCTGTGCACCAGGGCCTGCTGAATGCCAGTGAACGCCCGAATGCCAATATCATCATCGAAACCGGATCGGTCCGTGACCCCCATCAATACGCGGTCCTGCTGGGGCTGGGTGCTACTGCTATCTATCCTTACCTGGCTTTTCAGAGCATCAATCAACAACAGCAGTCCGGAGCGCTGGAAGGCGACCCGATCCAGTTGCGTAAGAATTACCGCAGGGGTATCCGCAAGGGGCTGCTGAAGATTCTGTCCAAGATGGGCATTTGCACCATGGCCAGCTATCGTGGATCGCAGCTGTTCGAGGCAGTTGGCCTGGCGCCTGAAGTCGTGGGCATGTGCTGTCCCAAGGTAGCCTCCAAGATAGGCGGCGCCGGCTTTGCTGAACTCGAAGCAGACATCCGCAGGGTGGCTGACCTGGCCTGGACAGAGCAGACCCGCCCGCTGCGTGATGGAATCTACCGATACATGCATGGTGGCGAACAGCATGCCTACAATCCGGACGTCGTTATACTGCTGCAGCAGGCGGTGGCCAGCGGCAAGTGGGCTGACTATCGGAACTTTGCCGACAGCGTGAACCTGCGCCCTACCCTGGCCATTCGGGACATGTTGCAATTGAAACCGGCCGAGCAGCCGCTGCCGCTCAGTAAAGTAGAAAAAGAAAACGTCATTTTCCCCCGCTTCGACACCGCGGCGATGTCCATTGGCGCGCTTTCACCCGAGGCCCACGAATCCCTGGCTATCGCGATGAATCGCCTGGGAGGCCGCTCCAATTCGGGTGAAGGTGGCGAAGACCCGGCCCGCTTCAACAGCGACCGAAATTCCCGCATCAAGCAAGTGGCTTCGGGGCGATTTGGCGTTAACGCACATTACCTGGTCAACGCGGATGTCCTGCAAATCAAGGTCGCACAGGGTGCCAAGCCGGGCGAAGGCGGCCAGTTACCCGGCCACAAAGTGACCGCTGAAATTGCCGCGTTGCGGTGCTCAACGCCCGGCGTGACACTGATATCACCGCCGCCTCACCATGACATTTATTCCATTGAAGACCTTTCGCAGCTGATCTTCGATCTGAAAATGGTCAATCCGAAAGCCCTGGTCTCGGTCAAGCTGGTCTCCGGTACCGGTGTGGGTACGATCGCTGTCGGTGTAGCCAAGGCATACGCCGACCTGATCACGATTGCCGGCTTTGACGGCGGCACCGGCGCCAGCCCGCTCAGCTCGGTCAAGTATGCCGGCCTGCCCTGGGAAATCGGACTGGCGGAAACACACCAGGCGCTGGTTGAAAACGGCCTGCGGCATAAAATCAGGCTACAGGTGGATGGCGGTCTGAAGACCGGGCTGGACGTCATCAAGGCGGGGATTCTGGGCGCAGAAAGCTTTGGGTTCGGTACCGGCCCGATGGTCGCGCTGGGGTGTAAATACCTGCGGATCTGCCACCTGAACAACTGCGCGACCGGAATCGCTACGCAGAACAAGAAACTGCGAGATGAACATTACCACGGCTTGCCGGAACGCGTGATGAACTATTTCCAGTTCCTGGCGCGTGACGTGCGCGAAATCCTGGCAAGCCTGGGTATTCGCCGGTTCACCGATGTCATTGGCCGCAGTGATCTGCTGGAGCAATTGCCGGGCGTTACCGCCAAGCACCAGGGGCTCGAGCTGGCGCCCATCCTCGCGTCAGCAGCGACCCGTAACATCGAAAAACCGTTCTGTACCGAACCGAGTAATCCGCCCTTCGACCCGGGCACGCTCAACCAGGAAATCCTGGACGCCGCTCGCGATGCTATGGGACGCAAGGAAACCTGGTCCGCACATTTCGGCATTCATAACTATGATCGTTCTGTCGGCGCCGCCCTGTCAGGTGAGGTCGCCCGAACTTATGGCCGGGATGGCTTGCCGGACAATTCGCTGAAGGTGAAGCTGACCGGTACCGCCGGGCAAAGCCTGGGTTGCTGGAATGCCCCCGGGGTTTCCATTTACCTGGAGGGCGATGCTAACGATTACGTCGGTAAAGGCATGTCCGGTGGAAAAATCATCCTGACCACTGCGGACGTCGACCGCAATCAGGCTCGCCGCAACGTGATTTGCGGAAACGCCTGCCTGTACGGCGCAAGCGGTGGTGAGCTTTTTGCCAACGGGCAGGCCGGTGAGCGTTTTGCCGTGCGCAATTCCGGCGCCAACGCAGTGATCGAGGGGGCCGGGCATCATGCTTGCGAATACATGACCGGGGGCACGGTGGTCATCATGGGCCCGTTCGGCCCCAACCTGGCTGCAGGCATGACCGGCGGTGAGCTGTTCCTGCTGGACCCGAACAAACAGGCTTCCAAGCACCTGAACCCGGAATTCGTCAAGGCTTCGCCGTTGGAGGATCAACGCTTCGATGCGCCCAGGCGGCGGCTGAAAGGCCTGGTATCGGCTCATGTTGCGCTGACCGGCAGCGAATGGGGGCGTAAAGTACTCGACTCGTGGGACATGATGCTTCCACACTGGGTATACATCATTCCCAAGAACCTGGCAGCGAGCAATGAGATTTCACAGCAGGATGTGCCGCTGCGGCTCGTGAAGGCCTGAGGAACAGAATCATATGACGCATAAAGCCGATCCGTTTGCTTTTATTGACCGTTCCCGTGAAGATCCGGACGTGCTGCCTCTGAAGATTCGGCAATCCGAATTCCGCGAGATCTATAAACCTTATAGTCAGCAAGAAGCTGCCAGCCAGGCCGAGCGCTGCCTGGATTGTGGAAACCCCTACTGTGAATGGAAATGCCCGGTACACAACTACATACCGAACTGGCTGAAGCTGGCAGGGGAAGGGCGCATCATGGAAGCGGCCGACCTGTGTCATGAAACGAACAGCCTGCCCGAAGTCTGCGGCCGTATCTGCCCCCAGGACCGCCTGTGTGAACAGGCCTGCACGCTGGCCACGGGTTTTGGAGCAGTCACCATTGGCGCGATCGAGCGGTACATCGTCGATGAAGCGCTGAAACAGGGCTGGCGGCCGGATCTTTCTCATGTGCAGACGAAACCCTGGAGCGTAGGCATCGTAGGCGCGGGACCGGCAGGGCTGGCCTGCGCCGATATCCTGACCCGTAACGGAATCAGCGTAACCGTATATGACCGCTACCCGGAGATCGGCGGCCTGCTGAGTTTCGGTATTCCGGATTTTAAACTGGAATTGAAGGTGATGCGCCGCCGGCGTGAGCTTCTCGAAGGCGCCGGCGTGCACTTCAAGCTCAATTGTGAAATAGGCCGCGACATCCAGGCGCATGAAC
>JAOUCS010000100.1 GCA_029859645.1 Lysobacterales bacterium
CCGAGAATCAGGACAAAATCCTATGGACGGGTTTTTCTTGACAGCCTGCCGCCGATGAAGCAAGTCGAAGACCGGGCGGAAGTGGAGGAATTTCTGAATGAGTAACTTGCTGGCGCTGGAAACGTCTGCCGAAGTGTGTTCCGTTGCCCTGTTCGTCGAGGGTCGGGTATTGTCGTTTCACCGGCATGCGCCGATGAAGCACGCCGAACTGCTGCTGCCAGCGGTCAGTGGCTTGCTGGATGAAGCAAACCTGGCATTGGGGGATGTCGAAGCGATTGCGTTTGGCCGTGGGCCCGGCAGTTTCACCAGCCTGCGGATTGGCATAGGCGTGGTCCAGGGGCTGGCCTGGGCGTCGGGATTACCGGTCGTCCCGGTATCATCCCTTGCGGCAGTGGCGCAATTGGCCGTCGAGGCTGGCTCCAGCCAGGCAACGCAAATCTGCGTGGCAATGGATGCACGCATGCAGGAAGTTTATACGGCCAATTTCACCGTCGGCGATGGAGTCGTGCGTGCCACGGGGAAGGAACGGGTATGCAGCGCGGAACAGGTGCTGATCCCGGCGGATGAGCCGTTTATCGCGGCGGGAAACGGATTTGAACGTTTCGATGTTCTGAGTGAGCAAGCCGCACGGGCAGTGGCCTGCCGGCCTTCATTGTGGCCCCGGGCGGAAACTATCTGCACTTTGGCGCTGGACTGGATGAAAGAACACGAGCCATTGCCGGCCAGCGCAGCTCAGCCGAGTTACGTCAGAAATGACGTGGCGTCGAAACCCGGGGATTCCCGAAACCAGTCCACCGGCACGCTAAGCCAGCGCTGAATACAGCGCCAGGTAACTCTCGGCGGCGGCGTCCCAGCCAAGTTGGCTGGCCATTGCGCGGCCTTCAGCCGCAAGCCTGGCCGCTTTCTCCGGGTGTTGCCAAAGGTCCAGGACGGCCGCGATGATCTCATCCCAGTCGTCCAGGATCAGTGCCTGCTTGCCTGCCACCACCGGAATGCCCTCAATTCCCTTGCGGGTGCTGATTAACGGCAACCCTGCTGCGAAACAGTCAATGATCTTCATGCGGGTACCGCCACCGTCAACCAGCGGTATGACGGACATGTCGGCCGCTTTCAGCCAGGGCGCCAGCGTTTCGACGCTGCCGGTCAGGTGGATGCGCGGGTGAGGCGACGCTGCAGGCGGTTCTTTACCAACTGCCAGCAAGTGACATTTCAATCCGTTTGCTTCGAGTCCGGGCAACAGGATGTCCGCAAAAATCTGCAATGCTTCCCGGTTGGGCGGGTAGGAATAAGTGCCATGGTAGACCAGTAGCGGGCATTCCGGGGGAATGTCATAGCGCTTGCGCACATCTTCAGCGTCAGCCGATTCAAATTGCGCCAGGTCCACGCCGTGTGGCACCGTGTGCAGCAGGTCCGGATGAACACCATCCTCGGCCAGTTTCTGGCGATCATTTCCTGAGACACAGACGACGGCATCAGAGCGATTACAAAGATCGATCTCGATCGCTTTCAGGTTGTCATACTGAGTGGGCAATAGCTCCGGAACCTGGGCCTTAATGCGCTCGTATTCGACATTATGTTCGACCAGCACGACCGGGCATTCCAGAACTTCCCGGGCTTCGATACACGGTTGGGCATAGGCTGGAAATTCGGCCTGCAGAGTACCGGCCCGGATGGCGCGGGCCGCCAGCAGAATCCGCCAGAAAAAGGAACCGTCTGTTAGCGGCAGGTAAAGAAAACTGTTGCTGTAGGGCATGTCTTTTGAAAAATGCAGCAGCTTGGCCAAGGGTCCGGGCAGGCCGAGCAGCTTCGTCCATGCTGCGTATTTTCGGGGTGTGATGCCTTCGCGGGTCACCTCGTACCACTGATCACGGTCGTGGGTCACGATAGCAACCGGGGTGCCGCGCGCAGCGATTGCCCGGGCGCTCTCCACAGTTCTGACGGCCGCGCCATGGTCGGGTGGAAAGAGGTCACTTCGGGTCACGAAGACAACGCCGGTACCTTTTTCAGGCTGAAGCAGACGACGTAAGGCTACGGTCCTGGCCAGTCGCGCCTGGCGTTTTAGTCTCTTCCCCAGGGGAGGAACGCCCAGCACCGGCGCTTCCTGCCTGTGAATGATTTCCGCTTCAAGCCGGGTCGCCCTGGCAGGTGACTCCAGCCATTTCAGCAGCGGAGCAGCAGTTTGGGCGGGTTGCAGCGCTTCGGTGACCAGCCTGCGGGCATTGCGGGATTTTCTCTCCCACTCATCCGGCCTGGAAATAATGGCGTCCAGCAATGACGGCAATGAGTCCGGACTGTCTGCCAGCCACCCTGCATCGTACTGCTCGATCAGCCTGGCCAGCGGCAAGTAGCGATTGCACAATAAAGGAAGGCCGTGACGAAGGAATTCAAGTGAGCGGAACGACTGGCTGAACTCACGCTCAATGTTCCATTCCGCCAGTTCAACGCCAACATGTGCTTTTCCAGTCAGGAAACGGCTGAAATCACGGTAGGATGTCAGCGGTCTCAGGTCGATCCCGCTGGGCAGCGAAGGTATTTCGTCTTGAGCTTCATTCGCGCTGGAACCATGCCAGCGATAGCCGCCGCCAAAATGCACCCAGTGCAGGGAGTTGTGAGATCCAGCGAACTCCTCGAGGCGCGCCTGGTAGGAGCCGCTGTCCCGCCACGGCCAGGACACGCCGCCGCTGACGAACAGCCACTCGCCACCCTCCGGGCTCGATTCGGGCGCCCCTGCCGGTTCCGCTCCCAGGGGAACAATCCTGATTGGATCAACGAGCCGTAAATCAAAGCCCGACTCGATCAGGGTGTTGATCAAAAGATGCCTCTGTAGCTCATTGCCGGTCAGAACGAGGTCGCAACGCCGAAGATTGTTTTTCAGCCGCCGCAGGCTGGCCCTGACGGTCTCCGGCGACTCAAACAACTCTTCCAGAGAACGAGGCGCCACGTAATCGAGAATGACCGGAATCCGTATATCGTGAGGCAGCAGGCCAAGCAATTCCCAGTAAAGGACGATCACCGCGCCAGGCGACTGTTTCAGCAAGATTCCCTGCAACTCATCGGCGTTGCGGAAGGTAGAGTCCCGGTCAGCTGCAGGATTCGGGCCTGGGCCCTGCAGCCAGACCTGCCTGACCTGATGGCCCGCAGACTCGAGCGCTGACCTGATCTGCAGGGTACGAACCGCGTTTCCGCTGACGATTTCTTCGCTCAGCAGCGGCGGTTCCTGGGTAATCAGCAGAACGTTCATAGCGTGGTTTGCGTGTTAATTCCCTATCAGCAGGAAAGTCGCCAGGCCGATGAACGCAAGGATGCCGATGACGTCTGTTACAGTCGTGAGTACAACGCCACCCGCCAGCGCGGGGTCTATCGACATTCGTTTGAGAATGACCGGCACCAGCACCCCGGATAGCGCTCCGGCCAGCAGATTGAGAAGGATGGCTGCCGCCATCACCAGGCCCAGCGGAATGTCGTTATACCAGTACATGGCGATCAGGGCGATGACGATCGAAAACAGCACGCCATTGAGTAGCCCGACCGCAAGCTCCTTGCGCAGCAGCGCAGTCGTATTGGCGGCGCTGACCTGACCGGTCGCCATTCCCCGAACCATCAGCGTCAGTGTTTGTGTTCCGGCGATCCCGCCCATGCTCATGACAATTGGAAACAGCACGGCCGTGGCGACGATCTGGTCCAGCGTGGGTTCGAATGCATACAGTACCAGGGCTGCAAGAAACGCGGTGATCAGGTTGACACCGAGCCAGATCCAGCGACGACGGGCCGTTTGCACGATGGGGGCGAACATGTCGTCTTCCTCGTCCAGGCCGGCCATCGTCATGACGGTGTGTTCTGCTTCCTCCCTGATGACGTCTACCACGTCATCCACCGTGATCCAACCGAGCAGCAGTTTTCCCGAGTCGATGACTGGTGCGGTCACCAGGTCATGATGCTCGAATTCCAACGCCACCTGGTTGGCCGGCATATCGACCGGAATCGCAACAGAAGATGTATCCATGAGCTCTGCTACGAGGTGCTCCGGATCGTGGGTCAGCAAATCGGATAATTTCAGACTGCCCAGGAAACGTCCGTTTCGGTCAATGACGAACAGCAGGTCGAAAACATCGGGCAATTCCCCACGTAAGCGCAGGTAGCGCAGCACTACATCGAGTGTGACATCCGGGCGAATCGTCAGGACGTCCGGGTCCATCAACCCACCGGCGGAATCCTCCGGATAGGAAAGCACCCGTGCCAACCGCTCCCGATCCTGACGGTCCAGGCTTCGCAGTACTTCGCTGGTGACTTCTTCAGGCAGGTCATCAAGAATATCCGCCAGGTCGTCGAGATCGAGGTCGTCAACAGCGGCGATAAGATCTTCCGGCGACGTATCACGGATCAGGCTGGCACGAACCTCGTCGTTTACCTCGACCAGCACATCGCCATCGAGCGCCGGGTCCGTCATTTCCCAGACCACCAGGCGTTTGGCGATGGGCAATGATTCCAGCAGATCGCCGATTTCGGAGGCCGACAAGTTGTTCAGAAGGTGCCTGACCTGGTACTGTTTGCCGGAGTCGAGCGCTTCGGACAGGTGATCCAGGTGGCGAGCGGTTTTTTCTTCGTGTAACGGTTCCGCCATGCGATGCTCCCCGAGATTCAGTGACAAGGGTTCCAAGGAACCGCAGGCATTATAAGGGAAATGGCGAGCTTATGGGTTGGTCTGTGACGCGTCCAGCAGTTGCAGCAAACTTTCATCGTCATGGCCACCGGGGTCGTCAAGCCAGAGATTTATGGCTTCCCTGGCAGCCGAGACATGGGTTTGACGGACAATCTGTTTTACTTCCAGAAGCCGCGCGGGGTGCATGCTGAACTCTTTCAGGCCCAGTGCCAGCAGCAGTCGCGTATATTGCTTTTCACCCGCAACTTCACCACACACAGAAGCAGGAATCTCCAGCTTGCGTGAGACTTTCAGAACATGCTTGATCAACCGCACGACGCCCGGATGCTGCAGGTCATAGAGATGGGCCACCTGTTCATCGCCGCGATCCGCGGCCAGGGTGTACTGCAACAGGTCATTGGTGCCGATGGAGACGAAATCGAGATACCTGCCCAGATCACCGAGAGACAGCGCAGCAGCGGGGACTTCGATCATAGCGCCCAGCGGCATTTCGGGGTCATACGGCACCTTGCGTTTTTCCAGGTCCTGCCGGGCTTCATTCAGCAGTTCTTTCACCAGTTGGATTTCCCGCACACTGGTCACCATGGGGATCAGGCATCGCACGGGGCCGGCTACACTGGCTCGCAGAATCGCCCGCAATTGTGTTTTGAACAGTGCGGTATCGCTCAAACACAGGCGGATCGCCCGTAAGCCAAGGGCCGGGTTTGTAGATCGCCTCAGCTGTGAAAAATCCAGTTCCCCGGTGGATTTATCGGCTCCAAGGTCCAGCGTGCGAATGGTCAGTGGCTGTCCTGCCATCACCTTGATCGCGGTGAGATATTCTTCCAGTTGGGAATCTTCATCAGGGGGTTTGCCACGCAGGTACAGAAATTCCGTGCGATACAGACCTACTCCCTGCGCGCCCATTTCCACCGACTGCGTCAGCTCAGCCGGCCGTTCTGCATTGGCCTGCAGGGTGATTTCAACACCGTCCAGAGTGACCGCCGGTTGGTCACGCAACGCAATCAGTGACTGCCGGAAGCGTTCTGCATCGAGTTGTATTTCCTGGTAACGCTGCAGCGTTGCCGCATCCGGGTCGGCAAACACTGCGCCGAGGCCGCCGTCGAGTACGATCGTGGAATTTTCCGTCAGCAGGTTTCGCGCGTTACGGATTCCCAGGACGGCCGGTATGCCCAGGCTGCTTGCAAGGATGGCAGTGTGACTGTGGGGCCCGCCGTGTTCAGTGACGATTCCGGCCACGCCACGCTCGTGCAGCAGGGCCAGTTCACCTGGAGTCAGTTCTTCGGCGACAACCAGCGTATCGGCCAGTCGGTCGGGGATGTTCTCAAAAGGCTTGCCGGCGGATTCGGCGCTGAGCTTACTTTGGATCAGGCGAACGACCTGGGTGACGTCCTCGCCACGCGTGCGTATGTATTCGTCATCCATGCTGCGGAATTCAGACAGAACCTGTTCCAATTGAGACTGCAGGGCCCATTCCGCGTTACAGAGTTTCTCCCGAATATGGATTTCAGTGCTTTTGCGAATCTTGGAGTCGCCCAGCATCAGAACATGTGACTGGATGATCTCGACAGCGGGTACGGCAACGGTAGGATGAATCCGTTCCGCGAGTTCGTTCAGTTGTTCCCGCGCCGCGTCCACCGCGTTCCGGTAGCGCTGAATTTCGTGCTCGACATCCTGTTCTCTGATCCGGTATTCACCGATTTCCAGTTCGTTTCGTTCGGCCAGGTGGACACGCCCGATGACCACACCGGGGGCGACCGCATGTCCCTTTAGCGTCAGGCTCATTCACCCTCTCCAAACCGGTTGTTGATCAGCCTGATGATCGATTCAAGCGCCTGTTCCTCGTCAGCGCCGTCAGCTTCGATGAGCAAGTCCGTTCCCGGCGATGCGGCAAGCGTGAGGACACCCATGATCGACTTGCCATTGATCGAGCGTGTTCCCTTCTGGATGATGATTTCAGATTGGAACTGGGAGCTGCAGTTCACCAGCCGGGTCGCGGCGCGGGCGTGAAGCCCCAGGCGGTTAATGATAGTGACCGTTCTGGAAATCATTTCTGCATCACCTGGACCGCTTTCACTCCGCCGCGGACCGCCTTCTGAGCGATGAATTCCAGGCTTTCCGAGCGATAATTATAGACTCTTATCAGCATTCCCAGGTTGATGCCCGTGACCATGATCGCGTGGTGACCATCCAGCACCCGGCTGACGAGGTTTGCCGGACTGGATCCGATCAGGTCGGTCAGAACCAGGGTGCCTTCGCCGCTATCGACCTGTTCAATCGTTGCCCGGATTTTGTCTAAACCGTCCAACCCATCACTGACCTGGTTAAACGCGACAGTCGGAATCTCGTCCAGCTTCCGCCCCAGAACAAATTCGGCTTCCTGCAGCAACGAGGCGCCGGTATTACCATGCGTGACAATGACGATGCCGACACTCACAATTGCATTTCCCTGTGATGAATCAGTACCGTTCCGTAATCTGCGCCCAGGCCACGGGCAAGCCTGTCTACCAGGTAAACGGACCGGTGCCTGCCGCCGGTGCAGCCGATGCCCACCGTTACGTAACTGCGTTGACTGTGTCGGAACTCCGGCAGCCATGTCTTCAGAAAAGTGAGAATGTCCTGTTGCATGCCATTGACCGACTGGTTCTGCTCGAGCCACTTTATAACCGCCTGATCGCGCCCGCTCAGTTCGCGCAAGTCCTCTTCCCAGAACGGGTTCGGCAAAATACGTGCGTCAAAGATGAAATCGACGTCCTGGGGAACCCCTCGTTTGAAGGCAAAGGATTCCAGCACTACGGTCATCGCGTCATTATCAGAGCCGGCGTAATTCCAGACCTGTCGCCGCAACTGGTGAATATTCGTGTCAGAAGTATCGATGACCCAGTCGGCCCGTTCCTTCAGGTTGCTGAGCAATTCGACTTCCTTTGCGATTGCCTGGGGCAGGGAATCCTTGTCCCGCGTGAGCGGGTGCCGGCGGCGTGTTTCGCTGAAGCGTTTGATAATGGCGCGGGAATCTGCGGTCAGGAACAGCAGCTGGCTATCCAGGCTGTTCGAGGAAAGATCTTTCAGCCATGCAGCGATACCTTCCAGGTCTTTGGCTGGTGAACGAGCATCCACGCCCAGTGCTGTCATGGAATATCGAGTCGGATTGGATTTGATCTGCTGCGCAAATTCCGGCAACAGCGCAGCTGGAAGATTATCAGCGCAATAGTAGCCGAGATCTTCGAGCGCTCTCAGCGCCGTGGACTTGCCGCCCCCCGACAGACCGGTGACCAGAATCAGTTTTTGCGGCATGGCGGTCAGTTTCCCAGGTTGCGGTTTTGTCGCCGGATAATTCGCGAATGGCGTTCGAGGAATTCCGAGGCGGCATCGTAGCCTTTCATTTTGAGCATGAAGTCGCGAACGGCTGCTTCGGCAATGATCGAAAGGTTTCGCCCCGCCATGACCGGCAGCGTGATCTTTGGGATATCCAGGCCCAATACCTCCAGGCTGCTGGTGGTACCTCGCAGGCGGTCCATGTTGGCTTGGGAGACCGCGTCGGGAATTTCCAGGTGGATGATCAGCCTGAGGAATTTATTCAGTTTAACGGCGGCATCTCCGAACATGTGGCGAACGTTCAGCACGCCCAGCCCACGCACTTCCAGGCAGTCCTGAAGGACCTCAGGACAGGTACCGTCAATGATCTCCGGGGAGATCAAGGTAAATTCGGGTGCATCATCCGCGATCAGCCGATGGCCCCGGTTCAGCAATTCGAGCGCCAGTTCGCTCTTGCCACTACCCGCGTCGCCGGTGATCAACACGCCGATGGTGAATACCTCCAGGAACACTCCATGCAATGTCAGTCGTTCAGCAAGGCTGCGGGAAATATAGTACTGGATGTAATTGGCCAGCTCGTTTGCCGACAGGTCAGAGCGGATCAACGCGGTCGGCCCGGCTTCCAGGGCCTGGGCGACCCGGGGAGGCGGCTCAAGGCCATCACCCATGACGATAGCCAGCGGTTTGCTGCGGAGTATTCGGGCGACAGTAGCCGATTGTTCCGCCTGCCCCAATTCCTGCAGGAAAGCCACTTCATCATGGCCCAGCACCTCTATGCGGTTGGGATGAATGAGGTTCAGGAATCCAGCCATCGCCGGCCGTGCAGTCAGGTCTTCAGTCGAAAGAGAATATCCGGGGTCGTCATCAGCACCGGATATCCAGTGCAAATCGAGTTTTTCCTGCAGATCTGCAAATAACTTCCGGGCTGTAATCGAGTGACTCACGCCCAACAGTATTACCTACAGCACTCAAACACTTCAATGCCTGGCCTGGGAAAGAAGTTTCAGCAGCCTGCCGGAGTCGTCGGCTGAGCGCAGTTCCTTCAACAGTTCATGATCGCTGAAAATCTCAGCCACTTGTGACAACAGCTTCAGGTGCGTCTCACCGCAGGATTCCGGTACCGCCAGCGCGAACAGCAGGTCAACCGGTTCGCCATCAATAGCGTCGAATGCCAGGGGTTTTTTCAAACGCATAAAGGACACTTCAACACGGTCGGTGCCTTTGACCCGGCCATGAGGAATTGCCACACCATTTCCCAGCCCGGTGCTGCCGAGCCGCTCCCGGGCACAGAGGCTTTCAAAGATTTCCCTTTGACTGACGTTTTCGCTGTTGCGGGCCAGTTCTTCACTGATCAGTTCCAGCAGCCGCTTTTTGCTGTTGCTGTGAACGTCGCAATGAATTTTTTCGGGACTCAGCAGATCACTGATTAACATCTTTCACTAACCCAGCGAGGCTGCCCGCTTTGCCGCACTTGCGTGATGCCCACGAATTTTGTCCTTGTGGCGACGCACCTGCTTATCGAGTTTGTCTGCAAGGCCGTCGATCGCGGCGTACATGTCCGCGGCAGAATCCTGTGCAAACAGCGATTTGCCGGCTGCGTTGACGGTCCCTTCAGCCTGTTGCTGCAAGGGGTTTTCTACCTTGAGAATGACATTAATGGATATCACGTGATCGAAGTGCCTGGAAATACGTTGAAGTTTCTCCGTGACATAGGCTCTCAGTGCCGGGGTAACTTCGATGTGATGTCCTGTAATGTTTAATTGCATGTCAGTCTCCATGTGTTGCCCTGCACATAGCCTGGCCAGCCAACTGTGATTCTGTGGCTTCCTGCTGGGTGCGGGGGGTGAGTTTGGCGTATCCGTCCCTTGGGCCCCTGATCATCTGTTTCTGAAAAACGAGAAGGATTAAACAATCCATAATCTAATCTTATACTCGATTTGAGAGGTTGCCTAGTGTGGTAAGTCATGCGGTTAAAGGATGCGAAAATCAATGGCTGCCGGAAATGTTTCGGTAAAGCCGTCGGCGCTCGGAGGAGGAACCTATGCCAAGGGCTTCCCGGTACTTGGCGACGGTCCGTCGGGCCACGACGATTCCAGTGCTGCGTAACAATTCCGAGAGGTCCTGGTCGCTCAGCGGCCGGCCGGGTGGTTCGTTTTCCAGCAGTATCTGCAGCCGGGCCTTGACCGCCGTGGCGCTGACGGCGCCGCCACGGTCGGTTCGCACGTGGCTGGAAAAAAAGTACTTCAGTTCGAAAACGCCCCGCGGTGTGAGCATGTATTTACGGGTAGTGGCGCGTGATACGGTCGACTCGTGAACTCCGATCGCTTCCGAGACATCCTTAAGCACCAGGGGTTTCATTGCTAATTCGCCGCGCTCCAGAAACTCCTCCTGAAATTCCACGATACTCTGGGACACTCGCATCAATGTCTGGTTACGCAACTCCAGGCTGGACATTAACCAACGCGCTTCCTGCATCCGACCGCGCAGGTAATCTGCGTCTGCACCGCCCGATTTGCGTAAAAGGTCTATGTAGTAGGTGTTGAGTTTCAGTCCGGGGTCATTCTCCGGGTTCAGGGTGATGCGCCATTCATCGTCAACGCGGGTGACATAGACATCCGGCACCAGGTATTCGTCCCGGCGGTTGTCATAACGGGCACCCGGTCTTGGTTCCAGCGACTGGATCAGGTCGAGCGCTTCGTCCAGCGCCTCATCAGAGGCGCCGGTGCGCTTGCGCAGCTCCTCCCTGTCATGCCTGGCTACCAGTTCCAGGTAATCTCGCGCAATTCGCAGGGCCAGGTCCCTGGAGGAGGTATCAGAGGGCAGGGCAGAGAGTTGGACCTTGATGCACTCGGCGGCGTCACGGGTCGCTACACCAACGGGTTCCAGCCTCTGCACCCGGTGTAATACGGCGAGGATTTCATCCTCCTCGACCAGCAATTCCGGCGCCAGGCTGGCTCGCACGTCTTCAATGCTGTCATGCAGGTAACCGTCTTCGTCCAGCCCGTACACTATCGCCCCGGCGATCGCGGCATCGACATCGCTGAAATGCGCCAGGTTGATTTGCCACAACAGGTGCTCCCTGAGGGAATCACTGCTGGTATCAGCTATCTGGGATTCGCCGGAGTAGCCCTCGTACGAGCCGCCCTCCATCCACTGTTCATTACCCAGGTTGTCGAGTTCCCAGTCCTGCTGTTCCTTTTGCTCAGCAGTTGCGGCGTCTCCCGGCGCTTCCTCTCCGCCCGATTCGGAGCCCTCCGTGCGTTCCAGGATCGGATTTGCGTCCAGCGCTTCCTGGATGTAATCGCGAAGTTCGATTCGATTGAGCTGTAACAGGCGGATGGCTTGCTGCAACTGGGGCGCCAGCGCCAGTTTCTGGGAGAGCTTGAGTTGGAGTGAAGCGTCGGCCATCAGGGTTCAGAGACTGAAATCCTTACCCAGGTAGACCTGCCTGACTTCATCGTTTGCGATGATCGTTTCCGGGTTGCCTTCGGCCAGTACCTGGCCGTCGTTCAGGATATAGGCGTGGTTGCAAATCCCCAGGGTTTCCCGCACGTTGTGGTCGGTGATCAGCACGCCGATGTCCAGGTCTGTCAGGTGCTCTACGATCTTCTGAATCTCTATGACCGAGATTGGGTCAACCCCTGCGAAGGGTTCATCCAGCAAGATGAATCGCGGGCCGGCAGCCAGCGCGCGGGCAATTTCCGCACGCCGCCGTTCTCCACCAGACAGACTGATGCCTTTCTGATCGGCGAGATGGGCAATGCCGAGGTCTTCGAGCAATTGCTGCTGCCGCTCGCGTCTCGCGGCCAGGTTCATATTTTTGCGGATTTCCAGAATCGCCATGATGTTATCGGCGACCGTCAGCTTGCGAAATATGGAGGCGTCCTGTGGCAGATAGCCCACACCCAGCCCCGACCTGACATTAACGGGTTGATGAGTGACATCCACGTCATCCACCAGGATTTGCCCGTCGCCGACCGGAACCAGGCCGACAATCATGTAAAAACAGGTAGTTTTACCGGCACCGTTGGGGCCCAGCAAGCCCACGACTTCGCCGGGTGCGACGTGCATGGTCACGCCCCGGACCACTTCGCGTTTACCGAACGACTTGTGGAGGTTGACAGCTTTGAGCATAGCGTTAGCCTGGATCGCCTTCGGATGGGGTTTCAACCGGCGGTTCTTCTTCATCTGACTCATTGCCAGGCACGACTTCCGGGGCCAGCCGAATCCGGATGCGGCCATTACTATCGCCGCCGGTTCCCTGGAAATGTTGGGTGTTCATATCGTATTCAAGGATTTCGCCGTTGATCCGGTATTGCGGATGAACAACGTCGGCAGCTCCGGACAGTGTAACGATACCGGTGGCCACGATATATTCGACTTTTTGCGCTTCTGCGGTGACCAGCCCCTGTTCTTCGATTTCCTGCTGCAGGTGGACCGGTGTTCCATTAAGCTCAAAGCGCCTGACCTTGCCATCCACCTTTTCCACCGTGGCGATATCTGCTCTGATCAACAAGGTTCCCTGGCGAATCTCGACATTGCCCTGCAGGGTTGC
>JAOUCS010000101.1 GCA_029859645.1 Lysobacterales bacterium
CATCGCACCGTCAATGACGTTCCTGTTATCCGTGTTCCTTTACGATGAACCGTTTACGCAGGGCCACGCGGTTGCTTTCGGCTGCATCTGGCTGGCGCTGGCGATGGTATCGGCCGAATCAGTCGCACGCGCCCGGCGGTTCACGATAGGCTGACGGGATGTTGCAGCAAGCGGAGGTCATCCTGGTGCATGGATTGTGGTTCGGTTCCTGGGCGATGGCCAGCCTGGCTAAAAAGCTGGAGGCTTCGGAATTCAGTTGCCGACGGTTTTCCTATGCCACGACCAGGCAGGGGCTTGATGCACACGCCACTGCGTTGCGGGAGTTTGCCCGCCAATCCACGTTTCAGCAGGTGCATTTTGCAGCCCACAGCCTGGGTGGGTTAGTGACATTGAGAATGCTGCAATTGTTCGCAGATGCGGTGCCCGGCCGGGTTGTGCTGTTGGGCAGCCCCCTGGGTGGCAGTGTCACCGCGCACAAGGCCGGCAAGATTCCTGGCGCGGACAAGCTGCTGGGTGAAATCAGCCCGGCGTTGCAGGGCGGGTTCCAGCGCCTGCCTGCAGATCGCGAAACCGGCATGATAGCCGGCACCCGGGGTGTCGGGCTGGGTATGCTGGTCGGTGGAGTAGGCGGCACCGGTGATGGCACGGTCGCAACGGCTGAAACACGCGTTCCTGGTCTTGCGGACCATATTGAATTACCCGTTACACATACGGGAATGCTGTATTCCGCGGAAGTCGCCCGGCAAGCGGCGATTTTTCTTCGAACCGGTGGCTTCGCTCACGCGACCCCATGCTAAAATATGCGGTTTAGTTACCTACCGAGGAAACAGCTGCTATGGCTGGACACAGTAAATGGGCGAATATCCAGCACCGCAAGAAAGCGGTGGATGCCAAGCGGGGAAAAATTTTCACGCGGGTCAACCGTGAACTGACCGTCGCGGCGCGCGAAGGCGGCAGTGATCCGGATGCCAACCCCCGTTTGCGGCTGGCTATTCAAAAAGCCAATGCGGCCAACATGCCGAAGGACACCATCGAACGAACCATCAAGAAGGCCGCGGGCGAACTGGAGGGGGTCACATACGAGGAAATTCGCTACGAAGGCTATGCCCCCAATGGCGTGGCGGTGATGGTCGATACGCTGACGGATAACCGTAATCGCACCGTCGCCGAGGTGCGTCATGCGTTCAGCAAGCATGGCGGAAACCTGGGCACTGACGGTTCGGTCGCTTACCTGTTCAACAAGATCGGCGTGCTGAATTTTCCACCTGGAACGAGCGAGGACGAAGTCATGGAAATCGCGCTGGATGCCGGTGCGGATGATGTCGTCACCGAGGAAGATGGGTCCATTGAGGTGGTCGCTTCTCCCGAGGCATTTGCAGACGTGGTTGCGGCGATGGAGCAGGGCGGTCTGACGCCGGCTAACTCGGAAGTGACCATGCGGGCCAGCCTGGAAGTCGAACTGGACATCGAGAGCGGGCAGAAAGTGCTGCGTTTCCTGGACGTGCTGGAAGACCTCGACGATACACAAGCGGTTTACTCCAATGCAGACATCCCCGACGAGGCATACGGAGACTGATGCGGATACTGGGCATTGATCCGGGTTCCCGATTTACAGGCTTTGGCATTATCGAAGTGAGTGACGGACGGACTCTGCATGTGCATCAGGGAGTTATCAAGGCGGGCAGCGGTGAGTTTCCTGAGCGCCTCGGGATCATCTTCAGCGGTGTCAGCGCCTTGATTGATGAGTTCGGGCCGGATGAATTTGCGATCGAAAATGTCTTCGTCAGCAAGAATGCCTCCTCTGCGCTTAAGCTGGGACAGGCACGCGGCGCCGCCATCTGCGCAGCCATTGCCAAAAACCTGCCGGTTTCAGAATATTCGCCCCGGTCGGTCAAGCAGGCGATCGTTGGCCGTGGCAGCGCCGACAAGGTTCAGATTCAGCACATGGTCACGGTGTTGCTGCAACTGAAAGAAAAACCGTTGGAAGACGCCGCCGACGCGCTGGCTGTGGCATTATGTCACCAGCATACGCAGCAAACCACGGAACGGATGCAGGCACTACAACAACGATGATCGCACGCCTGGCAGGAACCCTGATTTTCAAGCAGCCACCGCTCATGGTGATCGACGTCGCCGGTGTCGGCTACGAGGTCGAAGCCCCCCTGTCCGTGTTCTACAACCTGCCGGAACTCGGGCAGCCCATCGTGATTCTCACGCACTTGTCCATCAAGGATGACAGCCATACGCTGTATGGGTTTGCCAGCGAATCCGAACGAACCCTGTTTCGCCAGTTACTGAAAATCAGCGGCATCGGCGCCAAGCTGGCGCTGACCATCTTGTCAGGGGCCAGCGGAGAAGAACTGGCACGTTACGTGGCGGAAAGCGATTCAGCCGCACTGGTGCGCCTGCCCGGAATTGGCAAGAAAACCGCCGAACGGATCATTATCGAATTGCGCGACAAGCTGGACGTATTGCCGGCGGCCGCAGGGCCGACAACAAGCGGAGACGCCGGGGCTTTGCCGGCCAGCGCGATCAGCGAAGCGATCACGGCGCTCAACGCACTGGGATACAAGCCCCAGGAATCAAGCAGCCTGGTCCGTAAAGTCGCCAAACCGGACATGGATGTCGAAGAAATTATTCGTCTCGCGCTGCAGTCAACGGTGAAACCCTGAATGAATGAAGCAGATAGCCGAGTGGTATCCCCCGAAGACAGCGTCGAGGATTTCACGCTGGATGCCAGCCTCAGGCCGAAGACCATGGACGAGTACATCGGCCAGCCGGCCATGCGCGAAAAACTCGGGATCTTTCTCGAGGCAGCCAAGCGCCGCAGTGACGCCCTGGATCACATGCTGATCTTCGGTCCCCCGGGGTTGGGTAAAACCACGCTGGCACACGTCGTCGCTTATGAGCTGGGCGTCAGCCTGCGCCAGACTTCCGGCCCGGTGCTGGAACGCGCAGGTGACCTGGCCGCGCTGCTGACCAACCTGCAGCCCGGGGATGTACTGTTCGTGGACGAAATTCACCGCCTGTCGCCGGTGGTGGAAGAGGTGCTTTATCCGGCGCTGGAAGATTTCCAGATCGATATCATGATCGGCGAAGGCCCGGCGGCCCGCTCGATCAAGCTGGACCTGCCGCGTTTCACACTGGTGGGTGCGACTACCCGCGCCGGCTTGCTGACCTCGCCGCTGAGGGACCGGTTTGGCATTGTCGAGCGGCTGGAATTCTACAGCGCAGAGGAATTGTCGATGATTGTCACACGTTCGGCAGGAATTCTGCAGATTGGTATAGATAATGAAGGTTCGCTGGAAATCGCGAGGCGATCCCGGGGAACACCGCGGATCGCCAATCGCCTGCTGCGCCGGGTGCGGGATTTTGCCGAGGTCAAAGGCGACGGTCATATTGACCAGCCCATCGCGGCCGCGGCCATGGAAATGCTGCAGGTGGATGAGCTGGGTTTCGACACGATGGATCGCCGCCTGCTGAAAACGATCATCGAGCACTTTGACGGCGGCCCGGTGGGGGTGGAGAGTATCGCGGCTTCCCTGTCGGAAGAGCGTGGCACCGTGGAGGATGTGCTGGAGCCGTACCTGATCCAGCAGGGATACATCACCCGCACAGCCAGGGGACGCATGGCGACCTCGAAGGCGTACCGTCATTTCGGCCTGGAAAAATCCGCCGGTGGTGGCAATGACCTGTTCGGTTCGAAATAGACGCAGGTGAACTAAACAACAAGGTTTTTGTCTGGCAATAAAGGCCCGAGGCTGATGGAGTTAACAAGAAATGAATAATGATTTACAAGTCTGGCAGTTGATCCTGGAAGCCAGCTGGCTGGTGCAGGGAGTGATGGGAATCCTGTTGCTGGCATCGGTCGCTTCCTGGGTGATCATCTTCAGAAAACGGCAGGTTCTGTCCAGGGCGGAAAAAGAAGCCAATACTTTCGAAGAGAAATTCTGGTCGGGCACCGACCTGACGGCGTTGCATGAGGCGATTACCGGGGCTCATCGCACCAGCAGGGGGATGGAGCGCATCTTCGACGCTGGCTTCTCCGAGTTCCTGCGCATGCGCCAGCAAGGCAGGATGGGTCCCAATATGATGGTGGAGGGTGCCCAACGCTCCATGCGCATCGCCCTGACCCGTGAGACCGAAGACCTCGAGCACCACCTGAATTTCCTGGCGACCGTTGGCTCAACCAGTCCATACGTTGGCCTGTTCGGCACGGTCTGGGGCATCATGACATCGTTCCACCAGCTTGCTAATGTTAACCAGGCGACCATTGCGATGGTCGCCCCCGGCATCTCCGAAGCCCTGATTGCGACAGCGATGGGCCTGTTCGCCGCCATTCCCGCCGTCATCGCCTACAACCGCTATTCCAACCAGGTAGAGCGGCTGGAAGTGCGGTATGACAACTTCAAAGAGGAATTCTCCAGCATCCTGCAACGACAGGCGCACGTGCTCAAAGAGGAGTAAGACTCATGGAGACTGGAAGAAGCCGCCGCCGCCCGATGGCAGAAATCAACGTCGTACCTTACATCGACGTGATGCTGGTGCTGCTGGTGATCTTCATGATCACCGCGCCGTTGCTCAACCTGGGCGTCGAAGTCGAGCTTCCGAAAGCGGATGCCGAGCCGATGGATACGCAGGAAAGCGATGAACCGCTGGTGATTACGGTGCTGCAAAACGGCGACCTGTATCTTAACGCCGGCGGCGATCTGGACGGCACCAGCAGTGGCCTGATCGATCCGGAATCGCTGGTAACCATGGTCAAGGCCATCGTCAGCCGCAACCCGGAAATCCAGGTGCTGGTGGGTGGCGACGAACGGGCCGTTTACGGCCAGGTCTACCAGGCCATGGTGCTGCTGCAAAAAGCCGGCGTCACCAAGGTGGGCCTGATGAGCGATCCGATGGAACTGGGCCTGGGGCCGGAGGGAGGCGCGGAGTAAGCCGTGAGTTTCTGGCAGGAATTCAACGAACGGCTCAGGGCGCTTGCGCTTGCGCTTGGCGTACATGGCCTGATGGCCGCGCTGGTCGTGCTGGGAACGATGAGCTGGGAGCCGTTTCGTGAACCACAGAACCTGGGGCTGACGATCGAGGCGGTGATCGTCGACACCACCGAAATCAAGAAACAACGCGATGCGGCCAGGAAAGCTGCCGAAATGGAAGATCGACGGCGCCAGCGCAACGAGGAACTGGAGCGTCAGAAACAACGCGAGCTGGAACAGCAGAAACAGCGCGAAAAAGACGCGGCCGAAAAGCGTCAACGGGAATTGGAAGAGCAAAAGAAGCGTGACGCGCAGGATCGGCTACAGAAACTGCGGATGGAGCGTGAACGCAAACTGGAAGACGAGCGCCTGAAGCAGCAACGTGAACTGGAGCAAATCCGGGCCGAACGCGAAGCCGCGGAAAGACAGCGCAAGATTGAGGAAGAGCGGCTCAAGCAGATCGAGGCCCGCAAGGAGAAAGACATTCTCGAGCAGCAACGCTTGCAGCGTGAAGCGGCGGCACAGCGCCAGGCGGACCAGCAGGCCAGGGAGTTCAGGGCCGGGCAGATGGCGACCAGGAGCGATAATTACCAGGCGGCCATCCAGTCGTTCGTGACGCAGAACTGGTTGCGACCGCCAACCGCGCAGGCCGGTTTGAGATGTACGCTGAAGATCGTACAGATACCGGGTGGCGAGGTGATTTCCGCGGCTATCTCCGGCAAGTGCAACGGCGATGAAGCCACACGCCGGTCTATCCTGGCGGCGGTGGAAAGAGGCGGCGCTCTGCCGTATCGTGGCTTCGAGGATGTGTTCCAGAGAGAAATTGATTTTATCTTTATATATGACGGTGACTGATAACGTGAAAAAACTATTCCTGATCCTGCTGGCCCTGACGGCGTTGCAGACGGCCCATGCCCAGCTGCAGATCGAAATCATCAGTGGCAACGCCAGTGCTCTACCGATTGCTATCGTGCCGTTCCAGTGGCTGGATGCAACGACGCCGCCGGCTGACAGTGTTGACCAGGTCATTTCCGGCGACCTCTACCGCTCCGGACTGTTTGATCCGATGGACGTGGCAGACATGGCGGAACGGCCGGTCGAGGCGGAAGACGTCCGGTTCGGCACCTGGCGCTTGCTGAAGGTCGATTACATCGTGATCGGCAAAGTTCGCACGCCTGCAGACGGGCAGGGTCACGAAATCATTTACCAGCTGTTCGATGTGCACACCCAGGAGATGTTGCTGTCCCGTATCACGACAGTGGGCCTGGGTGACCTGCGCTATGGCGCGCACAAGGTTGCCGACGCCATTTACGAAAAACTGACGGGCGTTCCCGGTGCTTTCGCCACCCGGATTGCCTATATCACGGCAACCGGCCTGGGTAATGATCAACGCTATGAACTGGTCGTGGCGGATGCCGATGGTTTCGGGCCGCAGTCCATCGTCGGCTCCCCGGAACCGCTGCTGTCGCCGGCCTGGTCGCCGGACGGTCGCAAGCTGGCCTATGTCTCGTTCGAGAAGGGTAACTCGGCCATATACATGCAGGACGTGTCCACCGGTTCGCGCGAATTGATCTCCAGCGGTAAAGGCATCAACGGCGCGCCGTCGTTCTCGCCGGACGGCAGGAAAATGGCTCTGACGCTCTCGAAATCCGGTAACCCGGAAATCTACATCCGCGACATGGCAACCGGCCGCCTTCAGCAGATCACGCAGCATTGGTCTATCGATACCGAACCCGTTTGGGCACCCGACGGAAGGTATGTCTATTTCACCTCTGACCGGGGCGGCCGCCCGCAGATTTACCGCGTGTCACCCGGTGGCGGATCGCCGGAACGGGTGACGCTGGAAGGTGATTACAATGCCCGCGCCAGCGTTTCTCCCGATGGACGCAAAATCGCTGTAGCGCAGGGCAGAGGAAACGAGTATCGTATAGCCGTCTGGGATATTAAAACCGAGCGATTTACCATACTGACGCCGGGCAAACTGGATGAATCTCCCAGCTTTGCGCCGAATGGCAGTATGATTCTGTACGCGACCCGGGAGGGGACCCGGGGCGTGTTGTCTGCTGTATCTGCAGACGGCAACGTCAGGCAGCGGTTGATTCTGAGTGAAGGGGACGTTCGGGAGCCCGCATGGTCGCCTGTTATCAGGTAGAATATCCGGATAAATTCAGGGAGTAGCCGTAGAGGACGGCTAAACTATAAAAACCAGGAGGAAATAATGAAAAGCGCGTGGCGATTGACTTTAGCATTAATGATTGCAATGACCCTGGCAGCATGCCAGACCACTCCGGAAGCAGAACCCGAACCGGAACCCACACCAGATACGACCGAGACTGATGTGGATACTTCAGGTGCGCCTGATCCCAGGGATTACTCCGATGCACGTAATTTTGATAACCCGGAAAGCTTGTTGTCCAAGCGCGTCATTTACTTTGATTTCGACAAATCGACGGTGCGCCCAGAATATCGCGCGATCGTGTCAGCACACTCGGCCTACGCTGCGGCCAATTCATCGGCCCGGGTGACGCTGGAAGGCCATGCCGATGAGCGCGGTACCCGCGAGTACAACCTGGGCCTCGGCGAGCGTCGCGGCAATGCTGTGACCGGCCTGATGTCAGCCCAGGGAGCACGTGGTAATCAACTGACCGTTGTCAGCTATGGCGAAGAACGCCCGACCTGCCGGGTCAGTGAGGAAGACTGCTGGTCCATGAACCGGCGAGTGGAGATCGTTTACACAGCCAGATGATGAACAGCCGCCGCGTTAGCAATAAGACCATGGTGGTCAGCCTAGTGCTGGCCACCATCATTTCTATCCCTGCGATCCGTCCAGCCCTGGCCCAGGACGCTGATCCTTCGGCAATGACAAACCTGGTCATCCAGGTCCAGGAGTTGCAGGACGAAGTCCGTAATCTTAGGGGGCAGCTTGAAGAGCAATCCCGTGAGCTGGAAAACCTGAAACGGCGCCAGCGCGACCAGTACCTGGACCTCGATCAGCGATTGTCAGACGCGCGGAATGCCCAGCCGGTAGTGGGTGGCGGGCCGGTTACCAGCGGTTCAACCCGGCCGTCAGCTGCACAGCCACCGGCCACTGATGTTCCTGACGTGCGCGAACCGATGGATTCGCAGTCGCAGGTAACGGGCATCGGGCAACCGGTTGCACAGGTGCAGTCACCGGCCGCTTCCGCCGCCGATGAGAAAGCCGCCTACGACATGGCGTTCCAGGCGCTCAAGGAACTGCGTTACGCCGATGCCGCGGAAGACTTCCAGTCGTTTCTCGACCAGTACCCCAACAGCGAGTATGCCGATAACGCGCAGTACTGGCTGGGTGAATCGTATTACGTCACGCGCAATTACGATATCGCCCTGACGGCATTCCAGACCTTGCTAGACAAGTATCCGGAAAGCCCCAAGGGTCCGGATGCGCTGCTCAAGGTGGGCTATACGCATTACGAGCTGGAGCAGTGGGACAGCGCTCGCGCGGCACTGACCCAGGTGCAGGAAAATTACCCCGACACCACGCTGTCACGGCTGGCCGAGAACCGCCTTCGTTCCATGCGAATGGAAGGGCATTACTAGAAACCTTCGGGTCACCTGCATTTCAGGTCCCTGACTTGTTCAGCGACGTCTGTGAGTCAGGCGACTCAAAATGTGTGCCGGCATACGCCAGGTACTCTGAGCGGTTCATTCCCCGTGCTTTCGCTCGCATATCTATGGTCTGGAGGATTGTCGGCCTTAATGTAATATTGATTCGTTTGGCTGGCCCGAGGATCGGGTCCAGATCTACATCCACATAGGCCAACATAGCAGTTCCTTCTTCCGGATAGAATTCAGACATATCCACAATTTCTGAAGGCGCAGGAATGGGTTGGCCTTCCGCCAGACGATATTCCACGCAGAGCAGGATTGACTCATGAGTATTGTCGATAGCATGCTGGATCGAATCACCCGCAGAGAAGCAGCCTGGTAGATCGGGAACGGTTACACCAAATTGCTGATGATCATCAGTATGAAGAATAATGGGGTATCTCAATATCGCTTCCTGCTTTCAATCCCAACCAGCGCTTTTGAAAATGGCTTTCAGAGTGCCAACGGGTAAATTCTTTCGAGGATGAACGACGACTATCCTGCCATCGGCATGTTTAAAAAGATGATGACTCCCTCTGATTCGCTTGCGAGTAAATTTTTATGGAAATCGTAAGATAGGTATGCGGCGAATCTGACTGGTTTTCTGTAGATGAAATGCCCGGGCGGATCAGTAACCCTTACAATATGAGCATGTCGTCTCAGCGAAAAACAGAAAACATGGAAAAATCTCGCGAGGGGATGCTGAAAATCACCGAGATTTTCCATTCCCTGCAGGGTGAAGCCTTGCAGGCGGGGCTGCCTACCGTGTTCGTTCGACTGACCGGCTGCCCGCTGCGTTGTACTTACTGCGACAGCGAGTACGCTTTTTTTGGTGGCGAGTGGATGCATTTCGGTGACATCCTGGCTGAAATTCGCAAACATGGAACCCCTCATGTTTGCGTCACCGGTGGTGAGCCGCTGGCGCAGAAACGCTGTGGCGAATTCCTGGTTCAGCTATGTGATGAAGGCTTCGACGTCTCGTTGGAGACCAGCGGCGCTTTCGATATCGGGCTGGCGGACCGACGGGTCAGCCGGGTGATGGACCTGAAGACGCCGGATTCCGGTGAGGAATCCAAAAACCTGTGGTCAAATCTTGATGACCTGACGCCTCATGACCAGGTGAAGTTCGTGATCTGTTCCCGGAAGGATTACCAGTGGGCGAGAAAACAAGTACAGGAGCGGAAACTGGATTCGTACTGTGATGTGCTGTTCTCACCAGCCTGGGGTCAGGTCGATCCGAAAGAGCTGGCGGAATGGATTCTCGAAGACCACCTGGCGGTGCGGTTCCAGTTGCAGCTGCACAAGCTATTGTGGGGCGATGTTCCCGGAAAATAGGACGTTAAATGACTGAACAGAAAAAAGCCGTGGTGCTGGTCAGCGGCGGACTGGATTCCGTGACAGCGCTGGCAATGGCGCAGGCTGAAGGGTTCGACTGCTACGCACTGTCCGTCGACTACGGCCAGCGGCATCATTCTGAACTGGATGCGGCGAAGCGGGTGACCTCCGCTGCCGGCGTTACGCTGAAAGTGCTGCCGCTGGACCTGCGTACCATCGGCGGTTCTGCATTGACCGACGACATCGAAGTGCCGGAGGAGGAGACAAGCGGTATTCCTGTCACTTATGTTCCGGCCCGCAATACCATCTTGCTGTCACTGGCCCTGGCTTACGCCGAAGTGCTGGGCGCGGATGACATCTTCATTGGTGTGAACGCCGTGGATTATTCGGGCTACCCCGATTGCCGGCCGGAGTTCATCGAGGCTTACCAGGCGATGGCCAGGTTGGCCACCAAGGCGGGTGTCGAAGGCGGTGAAATAACGGTCCATACCCCATTGATAGACCTGACCAAGGCAGAGATCGTCCAGCGCGGGATTGCCCTGGGCGTCGATTATTCGATGACGGTTTCCTGCTACCAGGCCGATGGGGAAGGGCGCGCCTGCGGCGTCTGCGACTCCTGCCGGATCCGCAGGGATGGATTTGCCGCCGCGGGCGTCCCGGACCCTACACCTTATCAATGAAACCCTGGGCTCTTGTCTTCAGAGCCAGCCAGGCGCGCCTGCATTTACCAATTCCTGTTTCAGTCGCTCCAGTTCTTCACTCAGCAATGCATCCAGTTCAGCTGACAAGTTGGCAAAGTCGCTTCGGGCCTGCTCGAAATCGGACCTTTGTGTACTGGTGGCGGCCTGGGTAGTGCGCCAGGTGCTGGCCGCATTGTAGGCTCGTCCCTGGATCGACGGAGAAGTCGACTCGTTCAGGCCTTGGCGGACCGGGTCACCGGAAAGCCGGGTTTTGAACCGGGTTAATTCTGCGCCCAGACGATCCAGTTGCTGGAACAAGCCAGGTTCTGCACGGGGAGCGGACATCGCCGCGGCCTTCATTTTACCGAGCAATTCCAATTTCTGATCCAGGACCGCACCGGTTTTCAAGGTATCGCGCAGCAGTTCGGACGTTTCCTGCTGGTAACGGGCAATCTCGGCGTAGTCACTGCCAGGCAGTACTTCGTGCACCGGTTTGACATTGAACGGCTGTGCCTCACCCAGCGGCAGAACCTGCTCGCCGGTCACCGCAATCAACTGGGCCGAATAGGCCCCCGGTGCAGCAAGCGGCCCCTGTGGATCGGTTTCCCAGGGCGGGGAGAATTCCGGTGTGCTCAAGTCGATGGGATCCACTGCCGGAAAGCGCAGATTCCAGGAGACACGATGTGTTCCCTTCTCGTTGATCGCTTCCAGCCAACGAACCGGGTTACCCGCATCGTCGCTGACCAGGATCAAGACCTGCGGGTCCGCCTCCAGCGACTCAGCCGTCAACCGGTCCCAGCCAGGAAAGGGGATGTCACTGGCTTCATCACGTAATTCGGCCTCATTCTGGTGGCGCTGTTCCCTGGCCGTTTGAAACGGCTCACCCAGGTGATACGTGAACACAGCTCCAAAATCCGGGTTCGCGGAGACGTAGCTGTCGCTGCCGAGGGTTGGCATGCCAGCTGCCTGCATCGGGACCGAAGGGATGTACCACCAGGCGTCCCTTACCGGGAAAAGTTCTGGTTTTTCACCGAAGCCGGTCTGCGCCATGCTTCTGAGCGCGGAGTAATCATCCAGAATATAGAAACCACGGCCGAAGGTTGCGCCCACCAGATCGTTATCACGGCGCTGCAGCTTGATGTCCCTGAACGCGATCGTCGGCGCTCCGGCCAGCTTGTGCCAGTTTTCACCGCCGTTAAGGGTGAAGTAGACGCCAAACTCAGTGCCAAGGAACAGCAGGTCCTTGTTCACGTGATCCTGCTGTATCGCCCAGGCGATGGTTCCCTCGGGCAGGTCACCGGCTATGGATCGCCAGCTGCCGCCATGGCCCCGGCTGACAAATACATAAGGTGAAAAATCTCCGACCTTGTGGGCATCGGCAACCGCGAACACGGTGCCCGCGTCAAAAAGCGATGCCTCCACGTCATTGATGAATGACTTTGGGGGAACACCCGGCAGGGCTTGTGCCCGGCTCCAGCTTGCCCCACCGTCCGTGGTCGAATGCACCAGGCCGTCGTCAGAACCGGCATAGATCTCGCCCTCGGACACCGGTGACTCGGAAAGGGCGGTCAGGGTCGCATACTTGGACATTGCGCCGTTGTCATGCAGGGCATCAACGCTCCAGACCCGTTCGTCGAACTTGAGTTCGTACCGATTCTGGTCGGTGGTCAAATCGCCACTGATGGCCTGCCAGGAATCTCCCTTGTCGTCGCTGCGCCAGACCCGTTGCGACCCTGTATAGATCCTGGACGCATCGTGCGGGCTGATCAGGATGGGCGTATCCCAGTTCCAGCGCTCGGGGGGCTCTCCGGGAGCCGCCTGCGGCTGGATATGAACCAGTTC
>JAOUCS010000027.1 GCA_029859645.1 Lysobacterales bacterium
GGGGGTCGTCGACCAGGCGCTTTCCGCCGCCGTGAAACGTTCTGATGCAAACGATATAGACGTTGTCAAAGTCACTACCATTTACCCGGAAGGCGGCGAAAAACAGCTCATCAAGGTGCTGACCGGCCTTGAAGTCCCATCCGGTGGCCGGCCGACCGACCTGGGTATTCTCTGTCAGAATGTGGCCACCGCCACGGCTGTCGCAAGGGCGGTCACGGAGGGCAAGCCCCTGATCGAAAGAATCGTCACCGTCACGGGAAACGGTGTTCGCAGGCCCCGCAACCTGCTGGCCCAGATCGGGCTACCCATTTCCAACCTGGTGGATCAGTGCGGCGGTTACAGCCAGGGTGCCGCGCGACTGGTGCTTGGTGGACCGATGATGGGGTATGCGCTGTCGACCGATGCCAATCCCGTTGTCAAAGCGGCCAATTGCATTCTGGTCCTGACTGAAAACGATATCAGGCCTGCTCAGCCGGAAATGCCCTGCATCCGTTGCGGTGAATGTGCCCGGGTTTGCCCGGCGCTGCTGTTACCTCAATCGCTCCAGGCAGCCATTCGCAACGAACTCTGGGACGACACAGCAGACCTGGGCCTTGCAGATTGCATCGAATGCGGGTGTTGTGATTTCGTCTGTCCCAGCCACATACCGCTGGTGGAGTGGTTCCGGTTTGGCAAATCCAGCCTTCATGCATTGAACCGGGAACGCGAACTGGCCAGTAAGGCCCGGGAGCGCTTTGAAGCCCGCGAGGCCCGGCTGGTTAAAATCAAGCAGGATAGAAAGCACCGCATCGAGCGCAAAAAGAAAGCCTTGCAGGAAGGCAAGGGCCGGCAGGAAAAAATAGCAGCTGCCGTAGAACGGGTGCGGGTAAAACAGGAAAAAGAAACATGAGCCGCTCCTTCGATACCGGCGGAGCCCCTCATTTCCCGCCCCACATCACGGTATCCGGTGTCATGCTGCAGGTCATCTATGCCCTGCTGCCTGCTATCGCGGCCCACGCCTGGTTCTTTGGCCCGGGCATCCTGTTTCAGATCTTGCTGGCGGTTTTCTTCGCGATCGGATTTGAAGCCCTGATGCTGAAGATCCGCAAAAAGCCGATGAGGCTGTTTCTGGGTGATTTCAGTGCGGTCACGACCGCTATCCTGTTTGCGCTCTGTGTACCGCCACTGGCGCCGTGGTGGGTCGCCCTGTTCGGAATGCTGTTTGCAATTGTCGTGGCAAAGCACCTTTATGGCGGACTGGGACACAACATGTTCAACCCGGCCATGGTAGGTTACGTGGTCGTGTTGATCAGCTTCCCGCAAGCCATGACAGCCTGGCTGCCGCCGCTGTCAATCGCCGGCAACAGCCTGGGCCTGGGTGATACGCTGATGACCATTCTGAGCGGTAATCCACCGGCCGGGTTGTCCTGGGATGCAATTACTGAGGCCACACCCCTCGATACCATCAGGACCAGTGTGGCGTCCGGAAGCATGATATCGGAAGCTCGCCAGGCACCCGTTTTTGGTGACTTCGGAGGTATCGGCTGGGAATGGATCGCAAACTGGTATGCCGTAGGGGGCGTCTGGTTGCTTTGGCGCCGCATCATCAGCTGGCAGGCACCCATTGCGATGATTGGCAGTGTACTGGCGCTTGGCACCATCGCCTGGCTGGCAGATCCGGGCAACAATCCCGCCCCGCTGCAGCACGTGTTCTCCGGTGCCTTGATCATCGGCGCTTTTTTCATTGCGACTGACCCGGTCAGCGGTTGCGCCAGCGCCCGGGGACGACTCGTGTTTGGAGCAGGCGTCGGCATCATTACTTTGATGATCAGGCGCTGGGGCGGTTATCCCGATGGCGTCGCATTCGCCGTGTTGTTGATGAACATGGCAGCGCCGCTGATTGACCGGTACACGCAGCCCAGGAAGTTCGGGCAGTGATGGATTTGTGGAAAAGTGCGGCTGCGCTGGGCCTCGTCGCTATTGTGGGAACGACCCTGCTGACCGGGGTCGATGCGCTTACCGCCGAGAGAATAGCCGCCCAGGAGCGCAGGGTTATGCTGGAACAGCTGGGCCAGATCATTCCGGAGCATTATGACAACGCGATCCTGGAAGATCGCATCGCGTTCACCGATGAAACTCACTTCCCCAAGGGTCAACAGGTGACCGCATACCGCGCCCGGCAGCAGGGCGCCCCGGTTGCGGTAGTGCTGAAATTCAGTGCGGTCAACGGCTACAACGGTGATATAGATTTGCTGGCCGGTATCAATGCCGACGGGTCACTGCGGGGTGTGCGGGTTACGGCACACAAGGAAACGCCCGGCCTGGGCGATGCCATTGAAGCTGGGAAAAGTGGATGGATCAATGATTTCGCCGGCAAATCCCTGTCCAACCCGGAAACACCCGGTTGGGCGGTGCGGCGTGACGGCGGGGAGTTCGATCAGTTCACCGGCGCCACCATTACTCCTCGTGCCGTGGTCGAGGCCGTGCGGCTGGCGCTGACGTATTTTTCCAAACACCGGGCGTTTTTGTTTGACACGGTTGCCGATCCTGCCGGAAGCTCCGCACCATGAATTATCGGCGTATCTTCAGCGATGGCCTCTGGCATCAGAATACCGGCCTGGTAGTGCTGCTGGGCCTGTGCCCGCTACTGGCTGTCAGCGCAACCGTGGTTAACGCGATTGGGCTGGGCCTGGCGACCACACTGACGCTGGTTTTTTCCAACCTTGCGGTATCACTGACCCGCAGGGTTCTGCGGCCGGAAATCCGCATTCCGGCATTCGTTCTGATTATTGCGTCCGTCGTCACGGTCATCCAGCTGCTTATGCAGGCCTGGTTTCATGACCTCTACCGCATACTCGGAATCTTTATTCCGCTGATCGTTACCAACTGCGCGATCATCGGCCGGGCCGAAGCCTTCGCCTCCCGCAATGCCCCCCTGCCTTCGATCGTGGATGGCCTGTCAACCGGTCTTGGTTTTCTGTTGGCCCTGGTCATACTGGGCGCCTTCAGGGAAATTGCCGGTTACGGAACACTCATGCGCCAGGCCAGCCTGATGTTCGGAGAGTGGGGCTCGTCACTGCAATTGACGCTGATTCCGGACCATCCGGGCTTCCTGCTGGCGCTATTGCCCCCCGGTGCATTTATAAGCCTTGGCCTGCTGATTGCGGGCAGGAACTGGCTGGACTCGCGGCTGGCCGAGCGCAGAACCATCCAGGGTGAGACGACCGGGCCTTCGATCGACACGGTGACCGCCGAATGAGGGCGGCAGACCGCAGGGAATTCTTCCAGCGCTTGCAGTCGATCATGCCCGAGCCGACCACCGAACTCGAATACCGCACGCCGTTCGAACTTCTCATCGCCGTTATTCTGTCGGCCCAGGCAACCGACATCGGTGTGAACAAGGCCACGAAAAAACTGTACCCGGTAGCCAATACCCCGGAACAGATTTTTGAACTGGGCGTTGATGGATTGAAACGATACATCAGGACCATTGGGCTATTTAATGCCAAGGCTGAGAACATCATCAAGACCTGCCGTATCCTGATCGATAAACATGGCAGTGAAGTTCCGAACGACCGCAAATCGCTTGAAGCGCTGCCTGGCGTAGGACGCAAAACCGCGAACGTGGTTCTCAACACGGCTTTTGGCGAGCCCACCATTGCCGTGGACACTCACATTTTCAGGGTGTCCAACCGGACCGGTCTGGCGCCGGGCAAAACCCCCCTGCAGGTTGAACTGAAGCTGTTGAAAAACGTTCCCGAGGAATTCCGCCTGGACGCACATCACTGGCTTATTTTGCACGGCCGTTACACCTGCAAAGCCCGTAAACCAAACTGCCCCGAATGCATCGTCGCGGATCTGTGTAGTTTCAAATCCAAAACCAAAGTGTAATAATCCGTCACCGTTTCCGGTCTTTTGCTCCGAGTCGGTTCGATTTCAGGATGCGTAACTCGAAACGTTGTTTGAACACATCAAGGGCCTCCGGGCCCGGCTAAATATAACCTTGGAGGTTCTTTTACAATGGCTGAAAAATCAATCATCACCAAACCCGTTGCTGCTGCTGTTGGCGTAGCTTTCGTATCATCCATGGCTGTTTCCACTTCGGCGGTCGCGGCGGATAACCCGTTCGAAGCCACCGACCTGGACAGCGGCTACATGCTCGCCGGCGGCGAAAAAGCCGAGGAAGGCAAATGCGGTGAAGGTAAGTGCGGCGGCGAAAAAGCCGAAGAAGGCAAATGCGGCGGCGAAAAAGCCGAAGAAGGCAAATGCGGCGGCGAAAAAGCCGAGGAAGGCAAATGCGGTGAAGGCAAGTGCGGCGGCGAAAAGGCCGAGGAAGGCAAATGCGGTGAAGGCAAGTGCGGCGGCGAAAAGGCCGAGGAAGGCAAGTGCGGTGAAGGCAAGTGTGGCGGTGACAAGGACTGATTCATTGGAATCCGTTGTACCTGACTTCGGAGCTTCCCAGTGATGAACCGCACCTTCCCCGTTGAAGGTGCGGGACTGGGACTCAGGCGGGCCCTGTTGGGCCCGCTTCGGTCTCATGGCCTGGACAGCATCGATTTTCTGGAAGTCGCTCCCGAGAACTGGATGTCAGTTGGCGGCCGTTACGGCAAAGCCTTGCGCGAATTCACGTCCAGCGTTCCGTTTGTCTGTCATGGGCTTTCTCTGTCTATCGGAGGCCCTTCACCGCTGGATGAAACATTTCTGCACCGGCTGCGGTATTTTCTCGACCAGCACGAGGTCCGCTGCTACAGCGAACACCTCAGTTATTGCACCGACGACGGCCACCTGTATGACCTGATGCCGATCCCGTTCACGGCAGAAGCCGTCAGCTACGTGGCCGCCAGAATCCGCCGGGTCCAGGACATTCTCGAACGCCGGATCGCGATGGAAAACGTTTCCTACTACGCTGCCCCGGGCTCGGAAATGAACGAAATCGAGTTCATCACGGCAGTACTGGACGAGGCGGATTGCGATTTGCTGCTGGACGTCAATAACATTTATGTCAACAGCGTCAATCACGGTTATGATCCCATCGATTTCCTGCGCAACCTGCCGGGGCACCGCATTGCCTATGGACACATTGCCGGCCACTACAATGAAGCAGAAGACCTGATCGTCGATACGCATGGCGCCAAAGTCATTCCCGGGGTCTGGAGCATACTCGAGGAAGCCTACCGGGCTTTTGGAGTGTTTCCTACGCTGCTGGAGCGGGATTTCAATATCCCACCGGTGGAGGAACTGATGGACGAAGTAGAGCAGATATCGGTACTCCAGGAGAAATGGCAAGAACATGACAATACCTCCCAAAAAGACGGCCCGGGAAGAAAACAGGCCTGAGCGCCTGGCGGAGATGCAAACCGCGTTTGCGTCTCACATCAGGAGCCCGGAAACCCATGCCGCTCCCGCCGGCATAGAAGACCGGCGCATGAAAATTTACCGGGATCTTTTTTTCAATAATATCCAGTCGTTGCTGGCCAGCAATTTTCCGGTTCTTCGAACCCTTTACGATGACCAGGGCTGGCGCCAACTGGTGCGTGATTTTTACTCCGGTCACCGGTGCCAGACCCCGCTGTTTCCCGAGGTGGCCAAGGAGTTTCTGCAATATTTGCAGGACGGCAGGGACAACAGCAGCGACGACCCGCCGTTTTTGCTGGAACTGGCGCACTACGAATGGGTGGAATTGGCCCTTTCACTGGATGAGCGCGAGGTGGACGATTTGCCGGCAGACAGGGATGGGGATGTACTGGCGGGTGTGCCGGTGCTGTCGCCGCTGGCCTGGCCGCTGAGCTATCGTTTTCCGGTTCACCGGATAAAACCTGGTTTCGAACCCGAAGCCGCGCCGGATCAACCCAGTCACCTGCTGGTTTATCGAAATCGAGCGGGCGATGTGAAATTCATGGAACTCAACGATGTCAGCCGCTCCTTGCTTGAATATCTGCAAGAAAACCGAACAGCCACCGGTCTTGAATTGCTTCGAAAGATAGCGACCTTGATCAATCACCCTGATCCTGACCGGGTCATCGAGGCAGGCAGTGAACTGCTGCTCGACCTCGGGAAAAAAGACATCATCGCGGGAACGAGGAGATAGGGCCTGATGTTCGACCTTTATGACAATGTCACGGCGCGGCTGAAAACCTCGGGCGACTACCTCTGGCCCCTGGCGTTGCGCCTCGTCATGTTCTGGGAGTTCTGGGAAGCCGGCATCAAGAAGTTGCGCGGCGAAAACTGGTTTGCCGATATTCCCTGGGCAGACTGGCAAAAAGGTTTCCCATGGCCGTTCAGTCTAGTGCCCACGGACCTTAACTGGCTCGTCGCCACCTGGGGTGAGTTGTTTTTTTCGGTGCTGATTCTGCTGGGACTATTCACCCGGTTTGCCGCACTTTCACTGCTGGTCATTACCGTCGTCGCGACGGCTGCGGTGCATTGGCCCGCCGGATGGAGCTCGCTGGGAGAACTCTGGAATGGATACGTGATTACCGCAAAGGACGCTGGCAACTTCAAGCTGCCGCTGCTGTTCGTGGTGATATTGCTACCGCTGGTTTTTCATGGTGGCGGCAAGCTCAGTGTCGATCAGTTGCTGCTTAAACTGACCGGGCGCGACAGTTATGTTGGCGATCGCATTGCTGATGGCATTGCCGCCGCCCTGATGTTTGCAGTGATCGGCGTCATGACGGTGTTCCTGGAACCCGCCTGGGGCATCGTTTGCTTCGTTATTGCTGTGATTCTTGGGCTGACACCGGCGCTGCGCCGATAAGCGGAAGAGGCAGCGGTTGCAAGTCGTAACCTTCGTTTCTCAGCAACCGGATCAAACCGTTTTTCCCGGGCAGGTGCAGGGCACCGACCGCGGTAAACACCCTGCCCTGCTGCAGTAGCGGCAACAGCGAAGCCAACATGCGATGGTTTCGTACATCAATCCCCTGTTCCATGAAATATTGCCGGGATTCCGGATCCAACTGGTCCATTTGTTCCTCGGCCTGCGCCTGCAAGGCCAGCACATCACCTTCGAGATAGCTGTTCACCATCTGCGTATGAATTTCGACAGCCTGGTCCTGCTCTGCGATGGCCTGGTCCAGCAAAGCCAGTTGCTGCTCCATCGGCATGTCCTCCAGGAACGAGAGTTGCTGTTCCAGGGTTTCAAGGCCAACGACTTTCAGCCCGGCCCCGGCGGCGCGAAGCGACAGAGAAAAATCCATGAACAGACCGGTCTCGGGCGGCGGTACACTCAGTGTCATCATGGCGGCCCAGACTTTCATCCGGGTAACCCAGTCAGCAGGAATCTTGTACCTGGCGAGCAGGGATTTGAGCACTCCGTAACGATCTGTCCCCACTTTGGCTTCCAGGGTCTCGCCCTCTGGATACTGCATGTACTGTGTCAATGCACTCAGGGTGGGCAGATCGGGCACGATCTCCATGGCAAAAAAACGGTTGTTGTTCAGGTCCGCGGTGAAGTCTTCTTTGAAATCCAGCACTCTCGGATCTTCGCTGTGGATGGTACCCAGCAGGTAACCCGCAGGTTCGCCATTCTTGCTGACAGACCAGTACAGCGCTGATCCATCCTGAGCATGCACAACGCCCCCCATGCTGACAGCAAGAGTCCAAGCGATTACCAGCAGTCCCGCCCGCCGCATCTTTTGCCTGTATATCGTCATGGTATTTTCAGGTTGAATCCCTTATGCTCCACTGCTTGTCGAATGGGGTCCATTATGCCGCGCATTGCCGATCGATTCAGGGGTTTTCTTCCGGTGGTAGTCGATGTTGAAACCGGCGGATTCGATGCCGGGAAAGATGCGCTGCTGGAAATTGCCGCCTGCATCATCCGCATGGACGATTTTGGACGCCTGTTCATTGCTGAAACCGTCGACGTTAACGTCAAGCCGTTTGAAGGGGCAAATATCAACCCCAAGTCCCTGGAAATCACGGGCATCGTGATCGACAGTCCGCTGCGTAACGCGTTGCCGGAAAAGGAGGCACTTTCGCAACTGTTTCAGCCGATCAGGAAAGAGGTCAGGAGCACAGCCTGTCAACGTGCCATCCTGGTGGGCCACAACTCGTTCTTTGACCTGTCTTTCCTCAACGCGGCGATTGCGCGCACCGCTTTCAAACGCAGCCCGTTTCATCCCTTCAGTTCTTTCGATACCGCCACGCTGGGAGGCCTGGCGTTTGGCCAGACAGTCCTGTCCAGGGCGGTCCAGGCGGCAGGGCTGGACTGGAATGAATCGGAAGCGCATTCTGCTATTTATGACACTGAAAAGACCGCCGCGCTGTTCTGTGCGATTGTCAACCGATGGAAAATTCTGACCGGATTCTGAAGGCAAGCAGGCTATGAGCAACCACCTGATGTGTACGTATGCGCCCTTACCCGTGGCCTTCGTTCGCGGAGAAGGCGCCTGGCTTTGGGACGAAAACGGCAAACGCTATCTCGACGCGATCAGCGGCCTGGGAGTCTGTGCCCTGGGACACGCCCACCCGGCGCTGGCCCGGGTGATTTCGGAACAGGCTTCAACGCTGATACATACCGGCAACCTGTTCCGGATTCCATGGCAGGAAACCCTGGCCGACCGGCTCGCCGCAATCACCGGGATGGAGCGGGTTTTTTTCGGCAATTCCGGAGCAGAAGCCATCGAATGCGCGCTGAAAATCACGCGGCTCATGGGTCATCAAAAAGGCATCGACAATCCTGGCGTGGTAGTCATGGATCACAGTTTTCATGGTCGCACCATGGCCGCCCTGTCCGCCACCGGCAACCGCAAGGTACAGGCGGGGTTCGAGCCACTGGTCAGCGGCTTTGTCCGGGCGCCTTTCAATGATTTCGAAGCGATCGAAACCATCGCCCAACGCAATCATGACATCACCGCCGTGTTGCTGGAGCCGATCCAGGGCGAAGCCGGCATCCGTGTCCCGGAACCGGGCTTCCTGGCAAAACTCAGGGCGCTATGTAACGAACAGGGCTGGTTGTTGATCGTCGACGAAATCCAGTCCGGACTGTGTCGCACCGGGCGCTGGTACGCACACCAGCACGAGGAAATCCGGCCCGATATCCTGACCACCGCAAAAGCGCTCGCCAACGGCTTGCCGATTGGCGCCTGTGTTGCGCGAGGCCCTGCGGCAGATGCGCTCTCTCCCGGAAGCCATGGATCAACCTTCGGCGGCAACCCGTTGGTCAGCCGCGCCGCCTGCACTGTACTCGACATCATGGAAGCCGATCAGCTGCCGGAACGGGCGGCTGCGGCTGGTGATCGAATGATGACCGCGTTCCATCAGCGCCTGGGCAGCCATGGCGGCGTGCGAGATATTCGGGGCAAAGGCCTGATGATCGGCATCGAACTCGAAGTGGAGGCTAACGCTCTCAAAAACCGGGCCATGGAGAGAGGAGTCCTGCTGAACATTACTCAAAACCGGGTGATTCGCCTGTTGCCCCCGTTGATCATCGACGACGAACAGGTTGACGAAATATCCGATGTGGTCTGTACCCTAGTCGAAGAGTTTGGCTGACAATTCCGGGAATTCACCACCGGCCAGCTCTGCCAGCCGGCGAGCGCTCAGCTCCAGCTGTTCAGCGCTGTCAGCCGTTAATGTGGCGTGGCCTATCTTGCGGCCGGGCCGCGGGGATTTGCCGTAGTCATGCCAATGCAAACCCGGTATTTCCAGGGCGCGATCACGGTCGGGTAATTCGCCAATCCAGTTGAACATCAGGCTATGGCTGGTCATGCCGGTCTCGCCCAGCGGCAAGCCGGTGATCGCCCTGACGTGGTTCTCAAACTGGGAGCAGGCAGCGCCGTCAATCGTCCAGTGACCGGAATTATGCACCCTTGGCGCAAACTCATTGGCCAGCAACTGCCCCCTGGAAACAAAAAACTCGATGGTCAGAACCCCCCGATAGTCGAGATGTTCCAGCAAAGCCTGCATTTTCTGCTCTGCTTCGGACTGCAGCGCATCATCGAAGCCCCCTGGCCTGCTGAGCATCAGGATGCCATTTGAGTGCACATTCCGGGTCAATGGCCAGGTTCGTGTTTCACCGCCCAGACCCCGCACGGCGACCAGCGAGCACTCAGCCTCAAAAGGCACAAACGCCTCCAGCACCAGCTCAAAGTCGCCCAGCTTCTGCCAGGCCCTTTCCAGGTCTTCCTGGTCACGCAATACAACCTGGCCCTTGCCGTCATAGCCCAACCTGCGGGTCTTCAAAACCGCCGGATAACCTAGCTTTTCCAGGCCCTCCAGCAGATCCGTCCGGCCGGAAACCAGGTGGTATGGAGCAACATTGATACCCAGGCTGTTGAGCAGAGCTTTTTCTTCTGCGCGGTCCTGACCGGCGCCCAGTGCGTTCGGAGCCGGATACAGGGCACACTTTTCCGTCAATGCACTCGCGGTCTGCCGGGATACATTTTCAAAATCAAAGGTCGCCACGTCAACGCGTTCAGCGAGTTCCCGCGCCGCTTCGCTATCGTCAAACCCGGCTTGCAGAAGCTCGCCGGTGGCGCCGGCACAGGCGTCTGCGGAAGGATCCAGGAACAGGAACTGAAAACCCAGCGGAATTCCGGCCAGGCCAAGCATCCGGCCCAGTTGCCCGCCACCCAGTACACCAATTCTTGCGGGCCGGGAATTCGGCCGCTTGGGTAACCCGGTCACAGCTTTAAGCCCTGCTCGGGTCTGGCTGGGACAGCACCGCTTCGGTCCTGGCGTTTCTGAAAGCTTCCAGCGCAGACCTGACTTCGGGTGATGTGTTACCGATGATCGCTGCCGCCAGCAGCGCCGCATTGGTCGCTCCGGCTGCGCCGATGGCCAGCGTGCCCACCGGGATGCCGGCCGGCATCTGCGCAATGGACAGCAGGGAATCCATGCCGTTCAGTGCTCTCGATTGCACCGGGACCCCCAGCACCGGGACAACGGTTTTTGCCGCTACCATACCCGGTAAATGTGCCGCGCCGCCTGCACCGGCAATGATCACCTGCAATCCCCTCGCGGCCGCCTGTTCTGCGTATTCAAACATACGATCGGGCGTCCGGTGGGCGGACACCACGCGTGTCTCGCAGGGGACACCGAGCTTGTCCAATGTATCTGCGGCGTTTTTCATCGTGTCCCAGTCTGACTGGGAGCCCATGATGATGCCGACGAGCACTTGATTACTCACTGATCCGTTTCCTTTCAATGCGTAAAATACAAGCCGGATATTGTACCATGGGCATCTGCCTGTTTATTCGGAGCCTGATATGCCTATCGACGGGAAACTACTGGAAATACTCTGCTGCCCGGTCAGCAAAACGCCGCTGACCCGACTGTCGGCAAGGCGCCTGAAATTTCTCAACCAGGCGATCGCTGACGGCACTGTACAGACCGTCCGTGGCGAGACGGTCAGCCAGTCCCTGCGCGAAGCCCTGGTCACCGAAGATTCAAAAGTCATCTATCCCGTTATTGACGATATCCCCGTCCTGCTGGAAGACCGGGGTATCGGCACCACGCAATTCCAGGATTTCTGATGGGTGAATCTTTCCTGTCCCTGGTGGTGGACGAGGTCGCCAGGGCCCTGGAGGAGGACATCGGCAGCGGGGATTGCACCGCAATGCTGATCCCCGGCGCAAACGAACTTCAGACCCGGCTGGTCTGCCGGGAACGGGCGGTGCTCTGTGGCAAGCCCTGGTTTGAAGAGACTTTTCGTCAATTGGACACCGGTATCGCGATCAATTGGTTTGCCGGTGATGGCGATACCATCAGCGCAAACCAGGAGATCTGCCGCATCGAAGGGCCGGCGCGGGCCCTGCTCAGCGGCGAGAGAACCGCCATCAATTTCCTGCAAACCCTGTCAGGCACCGCCACTCGGGCCAGGCAATACGTGGACGCGGTGGCAGGCACCGGGGTGACCATCCTGGATACGCGCAAAACCCTGCCGGGGCTCAGGCTGGCACAAAAGTACGCGGTGCGTTGCGGAGGTGCTGAAAACCACAGGACGGGCCTGTTCGACGCAATTTTGATCAAGGAAAACCATATCTCCGCCGCGGGCTCGATCAGCGCTGCCGTCAAGGAAGCTCATCGAAAGTTCCCCGATTTATTGTGTGAAGTCGAAGTCGAGAATCTTGAACAACTCGAGCAGGCCTGCCTGGCGGGTGCTCAACGCGCATTGCTGGATAATTTCGATAACGATCAGTTGACGGGCGCCGTGTCACGCTACAAGGGAAAAATCGGCCTGGAGGCTTCGGGCTGAGTCACTCTTGAAACGATCAGGCAAACCGCCGTAACGGGTGTTGATTTCATCTCCGTGGGCGATATTACCAAGAGCGTTCGGGCAACCGATTTTTCAATGCGGTTTGTTTGACAGGGTCAGCCCGGAAGCAGTTTTCCGGGATTGAAGATTCCAGCCGGATCGAACACTTTCTTGAGTTCTTTCATCAGGCCTATCTCCACGCTGGAACGGGTCCTGTCCAGCCAGGGTTGTTTCAACAGGCCGATGCCATGCTCGGCGGATATGCTGCCTCCCAGTTCCCGGGTCAGTGCATAAGTGTGTTCGCTGATCTCGTGTGACCTCGCTTCGAAGGCCTGTAAATCCAGGGTTTCAGGTTTCAGGATGTTCATGTGCAGGTTGCCGTCACCGATGTGGCCATACCAGACAACTTCAAACTCGGGACAAATTTCGTTCATCAGCCGGTTCATGCGGCGAAGGAATTCCGGAACCCTGGATACTCGAACTGACAAGTCATTCTTGTAAGGCGGAAAATGACTGATCGATTCTGAAATCCCCTCCCGGTAGCGCCACAACTCCTTCATCTGTCTCTGGTTCTGGCTGATCACCCCGTCTACCAGCCAGCCCTTTGCAGAACACTCTTCCAGACACGCCATTGCCCGTGATTCAGTCTGCTCGTCCGGGCAGTCAAACTCGGTCACGACGTATAGCGGACATACACTTGAAAGCGGCGCCGGCAAGCGATTTGCGTTCATCACGTGGTGCAGGGCGCGATCGGTCAGAAACTCGAAGGCCGACAGTTCCAGCCGGGATCGCAACTGCGCGAAGACCCGCATCAGGTTGTCCATGCTGTCAATGCCCAGCAACAGGACTTTTCCCGGAACCGGAGGATCCACCAGTTTCAATGTCGCTTCCACGATCAGGCCCAGTGTTCCTTCGCTGGCGATAAAGAGGTGTCGCAGATCATATCCCGTGGCGTTCTTCACCAGTCCACGATTGAGATCCAGCAATTCTCCGCGCCCGGTCACCACTTTGAGACCCACAACGCGATCCCGGGTCAGGCCATACCGCAGCACGCGAATGCCTCCGGCATTGGTCGCGATATTGCCGCCAACCTGGCTGCTGCCCTCCGCAGCGAAGGAAACCGGGTAATAAAGACCCTTGTCCGCTGCCAGTTGCTGCACGGTCGCTGTATTGATACCCGGCTCCACAACAACGGTCCGATCAATTTCACTGAATTCCAGCACATGGCGCATCCGGTCGAATGAAACCACCAGTTCTCCCGCAGCAGCAACTGCACCACCGCTGAGCCCGGTTCTTCCACCAGAAGGCACCAGCGGCAGTTGATTCTGCTCAGCGAACCGCACCAGGTCCTGTACCTGCCTGATCGAATCCGGAAATGCTATCGCCGCTGCTGCGGGTTCGCGGAAGCGCGTCCAGTCCTGACCATGACTCTGCAGAACATCGGCTTCTGTGCTGAGATGCAATTCCGGGCAGGTGAGTGCAAGTTTGCGAATCCGCTGCTGGTCGTCGTTCGTGGCCACTTGATGAAACTAATTCCTGAGCGACCTGAAAAGCAAGCTCCAATTTGCCCCGTGCAATCTTTTTTTCTGCGCCTATAATGGAGTCGAACCCAAAACCACCGGAACGATAATCATGCACCGAGGCCTGTTGCTCACACTTTTGATCTTTACTTCACCCCTTTTTGCCCAGGAGGGCGAGGACAGCGGGCCCAAGCCGGCCAAGCTGTTCTCCACCAATGACCCCTTGACGGTGACCATTACTGCCCCCTGGAAAAATATCGTCAAAGACGACAAAAACCAGGAGCCTTACCCGGCGAAGATTGAGTTCACGGACGACCTGAATAACCAGCAGACCCTGCCATTGAGCGTGTCCCGCCGCGGCTTGACACGGCAACGCGTCTGCGACTTCCCGCCAATCAAGCTGTATTTCGAAAAACCCGATGTCAAGGGAACGGCCTTCCGTGGTCAGAAGAACATCAAAATGGTCACGCACTGCAAAAAATCCAGCCGTTACCAGCAGTATTACATCCTGGAAATGCTGGCCTACCGGATGTACAACCTGATCACGGATTACAGTTTTCGGGTCCGGCCTTTGAACATCACCTACGTTGACAGCGAGACGGGCAAAGTCGATGAAAACCGCTTTGCATTTTTGATCGAAGACGACAGCGACGTGGCCAAGCGGCACGACATGAAAAAACTCAGCGTGCCAAAAGTCAAACTTTCCTTGCTGGCGCCCGAAGTGATCAGCGATTATTCCCTGTTCCAGTTCATGATCGGCAACGTCGACTGGGCGGCCATGAGCGGTCCGAAACCGGATGAATGCTGTCACAACTCCAAGCTGATCGGCAGTGAGCCCCTGCAGGAAGGCGACAAAGTCTACCCTCTGCCCTATGATTTCGACTCGGCAGGGATCATCAACGCACCTTATGCCGCACCGCATGAAAGCCTGCCGATTAAACGGGTGACCCAACGCCTGTACCGTGGCTATTGCCGCTACAACGACGGGTTGCCTGCGGCGCGAGAGAAGTCACTGACCCTGGAACAAGACATGTACGCCCTGCTCGATGACGAACCACTGCTGGATGACGGGACCCGCAAGACAGCCAAAAAGTACATTAAACAGTATTACGAACTGATCAAGAGTGACAAGGCATTCGAAAAAGATATAGCCGACGCATGCCGTGGCAAAAAACGGAGCAGCTGATCAAAAGCGATAAGGATTCGGACAAATAGTCATCCAGTAATGCCACAAACAGGCGGAACCTTTTTCTGGATCGGTTGATCCTGCTGTGTTTCAGCCTGGGTTTCTGACGGCGGCTCCACCTCGACAGGATGACGAAGCCGTTCCAGTCGTTCCTGCAGGTAGGGGTTTTGCGGATGCAATGCAATGACCTGTTCCAGGTAGGTGATCTGATCAGCCTCCGCGGTGGGTAACGGTATTTTGCCGTTGGCGTAACCGGCGAACAGGCCATCCGGAGTGATTTCCAGGTAACCGATGTACCCGCCGTAGGCCCGGGCGATGCCGGTATCGATCATCACCACTTTACCTTCGTATTGTGGCCAGATCACTCCACTGGTAGGCGTGTGCCCTACCACGATGTGCTCAACCTCGTGGCGCGCCAGTATCGCGTCAACCGTTTCATCCAGTGCGACCGGATCAACACCGGAAAGTCCGCGGTACCAAAGGGGACCGAATTCATCTTCCAGGATTCCGGGCTGTCTCGGATCGAACTGGCGCAGATGACCCAGCACCTTCTCGGTCATCGAATCGAGCGAGTTCTCGCAATAAAACCCACTGATGCCGCCGTGCAGAAATATGGCGTTGTTGACACGAACGGCCACCTTGTTTTCAAGCACCCAGTTGGAAAACTCGCCTTCCGGATTCCAGGCGGGATCCCAGGCCTGGCGATGCTCGACCCACCCCAGGGGATGCTTGAGATTCCACTCTTCGCGAAAATTCTCCGGTAACGCAGCGAACGCTTCCGGGTCGTTCGCCTGTATGTTCTGAAGGTTGATTTCGAATACACGGTCGCGCAGCTTGGCAGAATTTTTGTTGACGAATGCCTCGAACTCTCCCTCGTGAACGTACCTGAGGTCGCCATAGACATTCATCGCTTCGTGATTACCAATCAGGTTGTGCACACGACCGCCTTTCCTTTTGGCCTGCTTGCCCAGTTTCCTGATGTGTTCGATGATTCTCTGGGTATCCGGACCCCGGTCAGGGATATCGCCGGTCTGCACAAAATGCGCCTTGCCGCCGCTCCATTTTTCTTTCTTGTCAACCAGGCCTGCGGCTTGCAACGTGGCAATGTAATTATCGTAGTCGCCATGCAGGTCGCCAATCGCGACTATGCGCTCTACGCCCACCCATTGGAAGTCATCGATCTGCCTTGCCTCGGCAAATACCAGGCTGGTAGCAAGCAACAAGGGTAAAATAATAATCTTCACGAATCCCTCCAAACCTCTTCGTACATACCCAAAAAAGACAGGCTCCCGGGCCTTAAGTTCGCTCTGACAGACCGCCCATTCCCTTTGACTCGGCGGGCGCCATCCACGAACCAAATCATAGCGCGTTTAAATGGACTTTGTAATTTCCATCAGAATAAACTGGTCTGTAGCTTAAGCAGTACAGCTTAAAAAAGGAATGTCTTGATGAAATTATCGCACGCGTTGTCATCGTTACTACTATTGCTCGCCACTTCTGTGGTGCTGGCCAAAACCCAGAAATTGCCCGAAGTGAGCGAAGATGGATTACACCTGCTTCCGGATTCAAAAATGGCCATCGTGTATGCAGAACCCGGGGCTGACCTTGCTCAATATCAACGGGTCAGGTTGCTCGATGCTTATGTGGCCTTCAAGAAAAACTGGGCGCGTAATCAGCGAAGCAATTCTGCAATACCCTTGCGCGTGACCTCCGCCGATATGGAAAAAATCAAGAAAACGCTTGCCGAGGAATTTGATGGCGTCTTCAGGGAGGCGCTCGAAAAAGGGGGTTATAAAGTCGTTGATGAAAATGCCGATGATGTTTTGTTGGTCAGACCCGCCATCATCAACCTCGATGTTAACGCGCCGGATACACCACGAGCAGGAATGAGCCGGACTTACACCTCCTCCGCCGGCGAAATGACCCTTTACATAGAACTCTATGATTCAGTCACCGGTGATCTGCTTGCCAAGGCCCTTGATCGCCGGGTCGACAATGCCGGAGGCTCCGGTTATTACACTTGGACAAACTCAGTCACAAACAGGTCTGCAGGCAGGCGTATTCTCAATGGCTGGGCAGCTATTCTTCTCGATGCATTGAACGAGGCGAAGCAGTAAAAACCCGTATTTCTTCCGAACGGTCCAATCAGCAGGATGAACGGTCACGGCAGGCTATACCCTTGGATTCCGGTTTATCTATACTTAGGTCAGGAGTTTTCAATTCGCTACGGACTGGCGGCCTGAGAGTCACGGAAGTGCCGTGACTTAAGGAAAAATGCAGGGATAAGGCCAGTGTCGACCGGTTTTACCGATCGAAAGCGTAGGGGATTATGAATAGACCAATTCTGAGGAATCCACCCTCAAATTCAAAGGGGATCAGCCTGATCGAGATACTGCTGGGATTGGCAGTGCTTGTAATCATGCTGTCATTTGCCGTGCCATCAGCCACGGGAGCAGTCATCAAGGCCGAATTGTCCGTGGCAGTGGAGAATGTCCAATACTCCATGCATGTTGCGCGTCAAACGGCACGGATCAATGAAAAATCCATTGCGATGACCTTGATTTCAGACAAGGACACCATTCCATCGCAAAGTATTACTTTCGCGGCCACCGAGCCAAAAAACAACGGCCTCGTACAAATACAGGATTTCAATATACCGCCTGAAATCATGCTGATTTCTGACCAGGATTCCTACATCTTCGATGAGCGGGGATTGGTTAAAAATCCCGGCGCCATTCTGTTGGTGTCTCGCGAGGATGAATCGATTACTTCAACCATAAACATTAATTGATATTGTCGGTAGCAAAGGAACAATCGTGCCATCAGAAAATCAAAAAGCTACCATGAACCGGCCATTTTCCATCCGCGGTCTCAGCGCCCTGGAAGTGATGATCATCGTTGCCGCGATTGCAGTCATCGGGTTGATCACGTTCCCGGGTACAACACTTTTACTGGAAAAATACCGGCTCAAAACCACCGAAACTTCTCTTCTCAAAAGCCTGGAAATGGCCAAGATGGAAGCCCAGGCGCGCAGCAGTACAGTGGTGGTTTGCCCCAGCTCGAATGGGAACTCCTGCCGGCGTGACAACGATTGGAGTTACGGCTGGGTGGTTTTCTCAGACGGAAATGGCAACGGCACGGTTCAGGATATCGAATTGATCCATGCGAGCGGCGCGCCAAACGCGCGAATCAGGATTTTCGCCGAAGGCGCAACTCAGTCCCGCGCAGCCTTTACCTCCACCGGCTTGGTCAGTCACGGTGATTCGCTGACAGGACAGTTTCGGATTTGCCTGAATGATTCGAGTGCCGATCCGAGGATTCTCGAGGTGGAAGCCGACGGCTGGATTCGCCTGGTCCCACCCGTAGACGCCAGCTGTGATAATGGCTAAAGGCTAATCAAGCCTCGCCGGCTCACTCTTCCGGCGCCAGTGTTACCGCCAGCCCGTCGTGCGCTGCCTGCACTCGCAACTGGCAGCTGAGTCGTGAATTCGGCTGAAAATGGTCCAGCATTTCCAGTAACTCCTCTTCATCCGACTGTTTCATCGGAAAACTATCCAGCCAGCGCTCGTCAACAAAAACATGGCAGGTTGCACAGGAACACATCCCGCCGCACAGGGCTGCTATACCCCAGTCCTGTTCTCGCAGCAACTCCATCAGTACGCTGTCAGGCCGGGCCTCGAGTTCATGTTCCTGTCCGTCCAGGTCGGTTACTTTAATTCTGATCATTGTCAGTAATGTCCCAGGTGTTCTTATCCGAAGTCTTTTTTCAGTTGTTTCACCAGTGAGACCGACATCAGTCCGCCGATGAATATCAGGGGCAAGGAAACGACCAGCGTTGCAGACTGGACGACCTTCAACCCGCCCACAAACATGAGGGTGATCGGTAAAACTGCAAGGGCCAGGGCCCAGAATACGCGGTGCCATCTTTCCGGGTCATCGCCTGCAGGTAATTGCCGGGTAGCGGCTGAGGCGAGAATGTAGGATGCGGAGTCGTAAGTGGTCGCTGAAAAAATCAACGCGATCAGTGCATAAACAGCGACTATGATTCCGGCCGCAGGCAGTTGCTCCAGCATGACGACCACGGCTTCCGAGCCACCCTGTTCACTCATGATCCCGGTTACTGCGACCGTTCCCTGCAACTCGAGATGTAATCCAAAATTGCCAAAGATCATGTAAAAAAGACTGCCACCCAGCGTGCCGAAACCGAGCATGCCAAAAATAACCTGGCGCAGGGTTCGTCCTCTCGATATGCGGGTCACGAAAAGCCCGACAAAGGGCGCGTAGGCGATCCACCATGCCCAGTAAAAGACTGTCCAGTTCTCCACGAAGCCGGAGTCGGTGAAGGCATCCGTCCAGGAATTCATCCGGATAAAGTTCTGCGCCAATAATCCCAGGCTGTTGACCGATGTCTTCAGCAGGAAAACGGTCGGGCCGGCCAGCAGCACAAACGCCAGCAGTGCAAATGCCAGCCACATATTGAAATCACTCAGCCGCTTGATTCCCTTTTTGAGACCGAGCCAGACGCTGGTTGCAAACAGGGCCACTGAAACTGCAACGACGGCCACTTCCATGATGAACCCGTTTTCGAGGCCCGTTACCCTGGATACGCAAGCGGCTATCAAAGGCGTGGAAAAGCCCAGAGAGGTTCCGGCACCGCCCAGCAGGCCTATCATGAACAGCCAATCGATAACCCGCTCACTGCGGGTTTCCTGCTCGCCGCCAAAAAAATAATGACAACTGGTGCTGAGCCGCAAGAAGGACATCTTTTTAGCGTAGTACGGATAAGCAATGGCCACCGTCGGCAGGCAATAAATCGCCCAGGCCGTTGGTCCCCAGTGAAAGATGCCATATGTTGACGCCCATTCGGCAGCCTGCATGGACCTGGGCTCCGCGCCAAATGGAGGGCTGTCGTAGTAATAAGCCCATTCGATCGGCGCCCAGTACATGAGCCCGGCGCCGACGCCCGCACAAAACAGCATGGCTACCCAGCTGAACGTGCTGAAATCGGGTTTCTCATCACCTGCTGCCAGGCGCACTTTTCCATAGGGACCCAGGGCCAGCCACAGCAGAAAAACCAACACTGCCATTCCTGCCAGCATGTACAAAAACCCGAAGTGACTGGTTACGTTGCCGTATAGGTTGACGAGGAATTCACCGCCGCTTTCGGGAAATAGCAGCAAGGGAATGCAGGCAGCAAGGATGACCGTGATGGACGCGGAAAACCCTGGCCAGTCGAGTTTATGACGTTTCAATGGTTCTCGCCCGGCTGCCATCAGTCGTACCCCAGCAATGTACACAACGCCCGGGAAGCGTCCTGCGCAGTCCCGATCGAATCGCCCAGCACCATGATTTCCGGCGATTTACCGGAAAACACCGGCCAAGCGGCAGTTCCGGCACCGTTCGGAGTTCCGGTAGATGCAAACCGCACCCAGTAATCCATGATAGCGGCTGACAGGGCCCTGTCCTTGTCGTCGGTGGCCAGCCAGACGTCATGCCGGTCAAATACGTAGGGCAGTTCTGCCCCGTGATAGGCGCCCAGGCGCCGGCCACCCTCACCTGGCCGTTGCCGGTCGAACAAGTAGACCCAGGCCTGACCACCGGTCTGGTTTACTCTTGCCGCGAGGTTTCGTGATGGACACAGCATACGGCTGGCGGTGCGCAGGTGGTCCAGGGCTCTGCGGGGATCCTGCTGGTCCGCAATTAGCTCCAGCAGCGCCTGACGCTCCTCCGATGCGTTTTCAGTTATCCAGTTTTCGACATCATCGCGCGTGGTCTCTTCGGCGAGATACATGAGCCACTCATCGGCATTGGTACCTGCGATCAAGTCGATTCCGGAAGCATCGAGCTGATTCAAAACCTCCTGCGGCGACCGGTACACCGACTTTCCATCGATAACCGCTGAAAAATAATGACCTGCGGGCAACTGTCTGGCTGCTTTCAGAACTTCATCAGCCGGCACCTGCCGGAGCTGTTGCGCAGTGACTTCATGGCCCAATCCCACCTTCTCTGCCAGCACATCGCCGATCGCCTGCTCCTCGTCCAGGGTCCGGCGTTTCCGGGCCGGCCCCCCTATGCTTTGCAGGATCAACCGGCGAAACAGGGATTGATTGCCCTTGCCCCGATCCAGGTCCGCCAACAGCAGATCCGCCAGGTCGAACGCTCCGGAAGATTCTCCGAAGCCAGTGATGTTTTCCGGATCACCGCCAAAGGAGTCAATATTCTTCTGCACCCAGCGGAACGCCTCGCGAATGTCGAGCAGCGCAAAATTCGCGACCGGTTCGCCTTCACCATCGTCCAGGGCCCGGTGCGAAAAGAAACCGAACGGTCCCAGGCGATAAGTGATCGTGACCACAACCACGCCCTTTGCCGCCAGGTTCTGGCCAATATAATTGGGCTCGTAGGACCAGCCACCTTCGTTGCTGCCCCCGTGCACGAAAACCATGACCGGCAGGCGGGCGCCGGCAGAGATGTCAGGAGTCCACACGTTCAGATAAAGGCAGTCTTCGCTGACACCTGCTGGGCGCTCCACCACTTCAGGGCCGTGTCCGAATGCCCCGGCCACATCTGCGTACCAATCGACTATGCGATTGTCCTGCATGCACGCCGGAGCGAAGCCGGTCGCGTACTGTTTCCCCTCGCGGGGCACATGGGGGCGGGGTGCGCTCCATCTGAGCTCACTCACCGGCGGCCGGGCAAAAGGAATACCGCTGAATTGCGCTACAGGGACAGGCGCGGCGACCCAGGCGCCGGACAGGATTTCGCCATTCGCCTGTACTTCCGGAGCGGGCGGGGAAGCGAACAGCGATGCAGAAGCTGCCATAAAGAGCAGTCCGGCCAGCCTTCCCAAAACTATGGATTGGTGGAGAACCGCTTTCATCTCGACTCGATATTCATGAACGCATATGCTAACTGAAAATGAAATACGACTTCATCATCATCGGCGCGGGCATCGTCGGGCTGTCCACCGCCTGGCAACTGAAAAAGCGGATTGGCCAGGCCGATGTGCTGTTGCTGGAAAAAGAAGACAGCCCGGCCTTTCACCAGACTGGCCACAACAGCGGTGTCATCCACGCCGGTGTTTATTATGAGCCGGGTAGCCTCAAGGCCCGGTTCTGCAAAGCCGGGGCACGTGCCACCTACGCGTTCTGCGAGGAGTTCGGCATTCCCTGCGAACGCACCGGCAAATTGGTGGTCGCTACCGACGAGATCGAACTGCAACGGATGCATTCGCTGTTTGAAAGATGCCAGAAAAACGGCCTCGACCCCGTCCTGTTGCAGGACGGAGAATTGCAGGAACTGGAACCTTCGATTGTCGGTAAAGGGGCCTTCCTGGTCAGGGAAACGGGAATTGTTGATTTCACCGCGATCTGCCGCGAAATGCTGAATCAGTTCCAGTCCCTGGGCGGCGCCGCAATGCTGAGCACGGAGGTCACAGACATCACCGAGCAGCCTGACGGGATGATCATCCGGACTCGTTCGGAAACATTTCGCTCAAACAGACTGGTGGTTTGCGGCGGCCTGATGGCAGACCGCCTGGCCCGGATGCAGGGGCTGGATATTGATTTCCGGATCATCCCCTACCGGGGTGAATATTACCGGCTCCGGCCCGGACCGGAATACCTGGTCAAGCACCTGGTCTACCCGGTGCCGGACCCGGAACTGCCCTTTCTCGGCGTGCACCTCACCCGGATGATCGACGGTTCCGTCACCGTGGGGCCAAACGCCGTCCAGGGATGGAAGCGCGAAGGTTACGGCCGCTTCAATTTCAACTGGCGGGACACGGCTGAGGTGGTGTCATTTCCCGGGTTCTGGAAAACAACCGCCCGGCACCTGGGGCATGGACTGCACGAAACCCTGAATTCTATCTGGAAGCGGGGCTACCTGGCCGAGGTTCGCAAGTACTGTCCGCAGATCACTGCCCGGGACCTGGAGCCCTACCCGGCCGGTATCCGTGCCCAGGCTGTGCTGAGGGATGGCACGATGGTGCATGACTTCCTGGTCAAACAGACCCCTCGCAGCCTGCATGTGTGCAATGCGCCCTCGCCCGCCGCTACGTCCGCGATCCCTATTGGCCGGCACCTGTGCGATGAACTGCTGGGGGATTAGTCCACACGCGGGGCCCTGCTGAACCCACCGAAAGACAGCGGCGACTTCATGAACTTTGATCCCAGGGCCCGACTGCCAGAATGATGTTAATTAAACAGCGCGAAAGGCAGGAAATCGACAGGCTCCCCCTCCCTTACCTCCTCACCCACAGCCTGGCGGACCAGGCCATCACCCCAGCTGGTTGAATACAGCACGCCACTGCTCTGGTTGGTAAACAGTTGCACGCCGTCATCAAGGGAACGGACCCTGAGGTAGTCCTCCCTCTGGCTAGCCTTCTTGCTGAACCTGGCTATCTGCCGGACCGCGTGCACCCCCGTATCCGCATTTCCCTGGCAGGCAAACAGGTAAGGCCGTGCAATGACCAGCATGGTGACGAAAACCGAAACCGGGTTACCGGGCAGACCGATGAACGGTGTGCCGCAAACCTGTCCGAACGCGAACGGTTTTCCCGGCTTGACGGCGATCTTCCACAAGTTGATGGCGCCCAGTTCTTCGACCACGGCTTTGACATGGTCTTCTTCGCCCACAGAAACCCCTCCGGAGGTCACTACCACGTCGGCCTCACCTGCCGCCTGTGACATCATGTCCCTGACCGCCTCGTGCTCATCCCGGGCCACGCCCAGGTCGATCACCTCGAAACCCCAGGTCTCAAGCTGAGACTTCATCGTATAGCGGTTGGAATTGTAGATCTGCCCCGGTTGAATGGCCTCACCCGGCTCTCGCAGTTCATCGCCGGTCGACATCACCGCGACCTTCAGCCTGCGGTACACCGATATTTCCGCGAAACCGAGCGACGCCGCCAGTCCGAGGTCCTGTGACCTGAGTCGGTGACCAGCGGTGAGCACGGTCTGGCCGGTTGCAAGGTCCTGGCCGCGACGCCTGATGTTTGCGCGCTCTACCGGCAACTTCAGTATTCTTACGGCCCCGGCTTCCTCGCTGCAATGCTCCTGCATCACCACCGTATCTGCGCCTTCAGGGACTTCCGCGCCGGTAAAGATTCGGGCGGCACTGCCCTCGGCAAGTTTTCCGGGCACAGAACCGGCGGTGATTCGCTGGCTCAGTGGGATTGCCGTATCGGTACCTTTCCAATCGGCGTATCGAATGGCGTACCCATCCATGGCGCTGTTGTCAGCCGGGGGTACATCGATGGGGGCGACGACGTCGTTTGCCAGGGTGCGACCCGTGGCTTCCATCAGGCTGACCTGTTCGCTATCCACCAGCTGTTCGCAGTTTTCCAGCAAGGTGCCGATGGCTTCATTTACGCTGAGCATGCGGGTTTTTCCTTGATTTCGGTGATCATTTGGCCGGCCTTCAGCAGGGCCTCCTGATCGTTGATATTGAAGAAAGGTGGCGGTGATGATGGCGGCCAGTCGCATTCAGCCAACCGGACCTCGCGCAAGAATTGTTTGAACCCGGCTAGCCCTCGTTCGGCAACCGCATGCTCCAGGATCGGAAGAATGCTTCGGTGCCATAATGAAAAAGTCGGCTGGATCTCGGCCTCGTAACGCACCAGTGCGCCTGCCAGACCTGACTCCACAGCGCTCTCATGCAGTTGCTGTGCAAGACCCGCTGGCAAAAACGGCGCATCACAAGGGACCAGCAACAACCAGTCATGGTCCGGGTCCATCCACTGCAATGCCGCGAGCAGTCCTCCCAGCGGGCCGCCGCCGGGTTTTCGGTCCGGTAACTGCTGTAATCCGAAACCATCAAAGGAGTCGGATGGGTATTCGACACTTAGAGACAATTGCGCAACCTGTGGCTTCACCCGGTCGATCACGTGACTGAGCATAGGCTTACCCGCCAGCGGCAGCAGAGCCTTGGTTTCCCCGCCCATGCGGCGGGACCGCCCCCCGGCCAGGATCACGCCTGCGATCTCTGCCCTGGCCTGGTGGTTACCGGTAACCGGGTCCACCGGCGTCAATCGGTTCCGAGGGTTTTCAGAGCCGCCCGGACCTCTGGCTTCAGTTCCGCCTCCCCGGACTGGTCGAATTCGATCAGCTTGCGCTGCATTGAAGGCGCCCAGAAGCGTTTTATATGGTCGCTAATCCGGTCCACGGCATCGTCATGGAAACTGAAATTGTCCGCGATCTGGTTGGCCATTTTTGCCAGTTGTTGAACTTCCTGCATCAGCTCTTTCTCACCCTGTAACTCGGTCCGGGAACGTGTAAATATTATGCCTGCCGGGTCGCGCGAATCCGACCAGGCTGACGCCGGACCGTTCCGCGAATTCTACCGCGAGGCTGGTCGGAGCGGAAACCGCCATGATCAGCTCGATGCCAACTGCCGCAGCCTTGTAAACCATCTCGTAACTGGCGCGGCTGGAAACCAGCGCGAACCCTGCCGCTGGATCAAATCCGCCGCGAACCAGGCTGCCGATCAGCTTGTCGAGAGCGTTGTGGCGGCCAACGTCCTCGCGCAGCTGGATGATGGCGCCATCCGCACCGCACCATGCCGCACCGTGCGATGCGCCCGTCTCCGCCTGCAGAGGCTGGTGTGCCTCGAGTTCGGAAACCGCCTGTTGCAATGCCGCCTGCGATACGCTTACTGCGTTTGAAACCGCCCTGGGGCTGCGCAGCGCCTGCTCGATGTTCTCGGCTCCGCACAGACCACAGCCGGTGCGCCCTGCCATGTTTCGCCGATGAGTCGCGAGGCGGTCGAACCATTCCTCCGTGATGGTCATGGCCAGCTCGATACCGCCGCTGCGGGGGATCACCCGGATTGACTGGATGTCTTGCGCCTCTCCGACCAGCCTTTCCGTGATCGAAAATCCGACCGCGAAGTCTTCCAGGTCGGCCGGGGTCGCCATCATCACCACGTGGGACACGCGGTTATAGGTGAGCGCCACGGGTAATTCGACGGCGATGTTATCGTCAACAGCCCGGCCCTTTTCATCAGGTCCAGGTTGTCCCCCTCGCCAGCGAATTACCGGCACCCGCCGGGATTCAGACACGGGCTTTTTCCAGCAATTCCTCTTGCCGGCGGGCGAAATCCCGGTACTCTTTTTGCCACTCTGAGGGCTCGCTGACATGACTGACCTGGACGGCCGTCACCTTGTATTCCGGGCAGTTGGTTGCCCAATCAGAGTTATCGGTGGTAATCACGTTGGCGCCACTGGATGGAAAATGGAAAGTCGTGTACACCACGCCCGGCTGCACCCGGTCCGTCAGCACTGCCCGCAATACGGTTTCACCGGCCCGGCTGACAATGCCGCACCAGTCTCCTTCGCTGATACCCCGCTCTTCGGCGTCAAAAGGATGGATTTCCAGGATGTCCTCGGCATAAAACTCGGAGTTGGCCGTGCGCCGGGTTTGTGCACCCACGTTGTATTGCGAAAGGATCCGCCCGGTGGTCATCAGCAACGGGTACTTGCGCGTTGCCCGCTCGTCGGTAGGCACAAATCCGGTAATGGCGAAGTAGCCCTTGCCGCGCACGAATTCGTCCACATGCATAGTGGGCGTGCCCTCAGGCGCCTCGTCATTGCAGGGCCACTGGATGCTGCCCAGCCGGTCGAGTTTGGCATAGGAAACGCCTTGAAAAGTGGGTGTCAACCGCGCGATTTCATCCATGATTTCAGAGGGATGCCCATAGTTCATCGGGTAGCCCAACGCATTGCTCAGGGCCATCGTCACTTCCCAGTCTTCCAGCCCCGCCAGCGGTTCGATCGCTTTTCGAACCATTGAGATTCGCCGCTCGGCATTGGTAAAGGTGCCATTTTTTTCCAGGAAAGATGAACCGGGCAGCAGCACGTGTGCAAAGCGGGCCGTTTCATTCAGAAAGATATCCTGCACCACCAGGCATTCCAGTGACTGCAGCGCTTTTTCCACGTGGTGTGTATTGGGGTCACTCTGGGCAACATCTTCACCCTGGACGTAGAGCCCCTTGAAATTCCCACTGATCGAGGCGTCGAACATGTTGGGAATCCGCAGCCCGGGTTCTGGCCGTAGCTGCGTATTCCACTCCTGTTCGAACAGGCTCCTGACGCTGGCGTCAGAAATGTGGCGGTAACCGGGCAGCTCATGCGGAAATGAACCCATGTCACAGGAACCCTGCACGTTGTTCTGTCCGCGCAGCGGATTGACGCCCACGCCTTCACGACCGAGGTTGCCGGTAGCCATCGCCAGGTTGGCGATACCCATCACGGTAGTCGAGCCCTGGCTGTGTTCCGAAACACCCAGCCCATAGTAAATCGCAGCATTGGGCGCAGTTGCGAAAAGGCGTGCTGCTGCGCGCAACTCGGAAGCGGGAATACCGGTAATACGTTCCGTGGTTTCAGGTGAATTCTGTTCGCCGGAAATGAACTCGCGCCATTTCTGATAGGGCCCGGATTCACAACGAGCTTCGATGAAAGCCGCGTCTTCCAGCCCTTCGGTCACCACTACGTGAGCCATCGCGTTGATGAATGCGACATTGCTGCCTGGCCGCAATGCCAGGTGATGGTCTGCCTTGATATGGGCGGAGCTGACCAGTTCAATCCGTCTCGGATCGGCCACGATCAGCTGGGCTCCTTCTCTCAGGCGGCGTTTCAATCGGGATGCAAATACCGGGTGTGCGTCGCTGGGATTGGCGCCCATCACCATGACAAGGTCCGCACTGGCGACCGAATTGAACGCTTGCGTGCCGGCGGATTCTCCCAACGTCGTTTTCAATCCGTAACCGGTAGGTGAATGACAGACCCGTGCGCAGGTATCCACGTTGTTGTTGCCAAAGGCCGCCCGCACCATTTTCTGCACCAGGTAGGTTTCCTCGTTGGTGCAGCGCGAAGAAGTGATGCCGCCGATACTGTCGGGGCCGTACTCTTGCTGGATGGCTCTGAAACGTTCGGCCGTGTAGCTGAAGGCTTCCTCCCAACTCACTTCCCTCCAGGGATCGTTGATATTCTCGCGGATCATTGGCCGGGTAATTCGGTCCTTGTGCGTGGCGTAGCCGAACGCAAACCTGCCCTTGATACAGGCATGCCCTTCATTGGCCTGCCCTTGCTGGTCCGGGACCATCCTCAAAACCTCTCCATCCTTGAGTTCGGCATGGAAAGAACAACCCACGCCGCAGTACGCGCAGGTGGTGGTGATACTGCGGTCGGGCTGACCTTTCTGCATGACCGGTTTTTCGATCAGCGCCTCGGTCGGACAATGATCGACACAGGCGCCGCAGGATACGCAATCGGAATCCATGAAACTCTGCGCCTGTCCCGCCACGATTTTCGAAGCAAAGCCCCGGCCGTCAACAGTCAGTGCAAAAGTCCCCTGGATGTCGTCGCAGGCCCGCACGCAGCGATAGCACACGATGCATTGCGAGGGATCGAAGGCAAAATAGGGGTTGGAGTCATCACGGGCCGCCTGCTGATGACCGGCCCCGTTCATGCCATAACGACTGCTTTCGACACCCAGCGAAGCGGCCACATCCTGTAATTCGCAATCGCCGTTGGCGGAACAGGTGTCACATTCCAACGGGTGATCTGAGACGTATAGCTCGACCACGTTGCTGCGCAGCTCGTCCAGTTCACGGGATTGTGTATGCACCACCATCCCGTCTTCCACTTCCGTGGTGCAGGAAGCGGGATAACCTTTTCGCCCCTCGATTTCGACCAGACAGACCCGGCAGGAACCGAACGCGTCCAGGCTATCCGTGGCGCACAATTTTGGAACTTTGATGCCGGCCTCCGCCGCCGCCCGCATGACCGACGCACCGGCAGTAACCGTGACCGGCCGACCATCGACGGTCAATGTCACGGGCATGCCAATTTTCAACGGCATCGGCGTTCCCATATCGAGTCTTGATTCATACATAAGCGATCATGCTCCGAAATCTGCGGGGAAATGTTTGAGTGCGCTGCGCACGGGCATCGGTGTAAGGCCGCCCATGGCGCACAATGAACCCTTGTCCATGGTTTCACACAGGTCATCGAGAACCTTGAGGTTGAATTCGCGGTCCTGGTTCGCGACGATGCGGTCTATTACTTCCACGCCTCGTACCGACCCCACCCGGCACGGCGTGCACTTGCCACAGGATTCCACCGCACAGAATTCCATGGCAAAACGGGCCTGCTGCGCCATGTCCACGGTGTCGTCAAAGACGACAATCCCGCCGTGACCCAGCATGCCGCCGATATCAGTCAGCGCGCCATAGTTCAGCGTGACGTCCCACTGCGATTCCGGGAGATAGGCGCCCAAAGGCCCACCCACCTGGATCGCGCGTACCGGCCTGCCGCTGGCCGTGCCGCCACCATAACCCTCGACCAGTTCCCGCAAAGTGGCGCCAAACGGAATTTCCACCAGTCCGCCCCTGCGCACGTTACCCGCCAGTTGCACGGTAAGGGTGCCCCGGGACCGACCCGTACCGAAATCCCGATAGTAGCCTGCCCCTTCCGCCAGGATCGTACTGATAGCGCCCAGCGACAGCACATTGTTGACCACCGTTGGCTTGCCCAGCAGGCCCTCGATGGCCGGCAACGGCGGTTTAAAACGGATCAGCCCCCGCTTGCCTTCCAGGCTGTCCAGTAGCGAAGTTTCCTCGCCACAGATATACGCGCCCGCGCCGATCCGTAACTCGAGCTTGAAAGCCTTGCCTGATCCCTGGATATCCTCTCCCAGCCAGTTTGCCTGCGAGGCCCGCGCGATGGCCTCTTCAAGCACCCGCCTGCAGTGTGGGTATTCGGACCGCAGGTAAATGAAGCCTTCAGTGGCGCCTACGGCCAGTCCGGCTATGGTCATGCCTTCGATCAGCTGGAATGGATCCGACTCCATCAGCAGGCGATCGGCAAAAGTACCCGAGTCACCCTCGTCCGCATTGCAGACGATATACTTCTGCTCCGCCGGCGTGTCCAGCACCGTTTGCCACTTGATACCTGTGGGAAACGCAGCACCGCCCCTGCCGCGTAAACCGGATTCCTTGACCTCGTCAACAATGGCCTGGGAACTCAGATCCAGGGCGCGCTTCAAACCCTTGTAACCACCCATGCGGGTATAGTCGTCCAGTGACAGTGGGTCGGTCCAGCCGGAACGGTAAAAGGTCAGCCGCTGTTGGCTTGCAAGCCAATCGATACCATCGACCGGCCCCAGGCCGAGCGCATGATCCGCCGGCCCGGGAAATCCTGATTCGAACAAGCCGGGCACATCGGCAAGCGCGACTGGCCCGAACGCCATACGCCCGGACTCTGTCTCTACTTCGACCAGCGGTTCCAGCCAGAACGCGCCGCGTGAACCATTGCGCACGAGCTCTATTTCAATGCCCCTGCCCTTTGCACCGGCAAGAATCGAATCCGCCACGGCATCGGCGCCCAGCGCACAGGCCGTGGCATCCCGTGGAACGAAAACTTTAAGGGCACTCATTCCTGTGCCTCGAGGTCGTCGATCAACTGGTCAAAGCTGCCCGTGGAAACACGTGCATGGATACCGTCATTGATCCGGACTGAAGGTGCACAGGCGCAATTACCGAGACAGTAGACCGGTTCCAGCGTGAATCGGCCATCTTCGGTCGTTTCACCAAAATCGATGCCCAGCCGTTGTTTGGCATGCAGTTCCAGGTCACGGGAGCCCATGGCCTGGCAGGCCTCGGCCCGGCATAACTGGATCAGGTGCTCGCCTGCCGGGCTTGTTCTGAAATCATGGTAGAAGCCAATGACGCCCTGGATCTCGGCTCGCGACAGGTTAAGAGACTGCGCCAGCATGGGCACCGATTCAGATGGCACAAAACCCAGTTTTTCCTGGACGGAATGGAGCACCGGCATGAGGGTTCCAATCTTCCCATGGTGCTCCGCTACGGCGCTATCGACGATTTCCCTGAGTGAAACGGCTGATGAATTCATGCTTTACCTAGCTCGAAAATTCGAAATCACTGAACCGCGACCGCAGTTCCATCTTTTGTATTTTTCCAGTGGCCGTATGCGGAATTTCTTCGACGAAGACAACGTCATCCGGCATCCACCACTTGGCGATCTTACCATCCAGATAAGCCAGCACCGACTGATCATCCAACTCTGCGTCGGCTTCCTTGACGATAATCAGCAGCGGTCGCTCACTCCACTTGGGGTGCGGCAGGCCGATAACAGCAGCCTCTGCAACTCCGGGGCAGCCAACCGCAACATTTTCCACCTCGATAGAGGATATCCACTCGCCGCCCGACTTGATCACATCCTTGTCGCGATCGGTGATCTGCATGAAACCCAGCGGGTCGATCGTTGCAATATCGCCCGTGTTGAACCAGCCATCCGCCGTCAGCACGGGCTCATCCAGTTTGAAATAGCCGCTGGATACACAGGGACCCTTGACCAGCAAATGACCGGATGTTTTGCCATCGCGCGGCAGATCCTCACCTTCGTCATTGACCGTCTTCATTTCAACCAGGAAGGGCGTTCTGCCCTGTTTTTCTTTGAGTTTAAGCTGGCTCTCGCGATCCAGCACCGATGTAGCATGTTTCATCTTGCCGGTCGTGCCAACGGGGGACATTTCGGTCATTCCCCAGCCATGGATCACTTCCACGTCGAAGTCCAGCTCAAACTTCCGGATCATCATCGGGGGACAGGCTGCGCCGCCCACTACCACACGATTCAGGTAGGGCAGCTTCTTGCCGGTTTGCTCGAGGTACTGCAACAGGCCCAACCATACGGTGGGCACGGCCGCCGTGCATGAAACTTTCTCATTCTCCAGCAGCTCATAAATACTCTTGCCGTCCATGCCCGCACCCGGCATGACCATCTTCGCACCCGATGCGGGGACCGCAAAGGTCAGCGCCCAGGCATTCGCGTGAAACATCGGCACGATGGCAAGCACCGAATCTTCTGAGCGCAACCCGAATACATCCGGCTGGTTAACCATCAGGCCATGCAGCACATTGGACCGGTGGGAATACAGAACCCCCTTGGGATTGCCGGTGGTGCCCGAGGTATAGCACAGCGCCGCTGCGCTGTTTTCATCGAGCTTTTGCCAGCGGTAATCCGCATCGACCGCCGCAATCCAGTCTTCATAGGCGACAACATTGGGCAATGAGGTTGCCGGCATATGATCCGAATCGGTTAGCACGATGTATTTTTCCACCGACGCAAAACGATCTTTCAGCGCCTCCATGATCGGCAGAAATGTCGTGTCTACAAAGATGATTCGGTCTTCAGCGTGATTGACAATATAGTCGAGTTGTTCGGCGAATAACCGGGGATTCAGCGTGTGACATACCGCACCATGGCCCATGATGCCAAACCAGGCTTCCATGTGGCGCTCGGTGTTCCAGGCCATCGTGGCCACCCTGTCGCCCTGCTTGATCCCCTCTTTATGCAGCGCTTTCGCCACCCGCAGGGCACGTTCTCGAATTTCCGCCAGCGTGGTGCGGCGGATGGGTCCCTCCACGCTGCGGGTCACCAATTCACGTTCACCGTGATTGAGCGCGCCGTGGTCAAGAATAGTGTGAACCAGTAACGGGTAGTCTTGCATCAAACCAAGCATTCAGGGGGTCCTTTATTGAGTGTAATTCCCTTATTATGTACCGATTGTCTCGCTTTAAACCAGACAGGAATTTTAAATGTACAACTGCACGAAAAACTATATTGACGGCGAATGGTTTGATTCCACCGGTGGCAGCGTTGGGGACATCATCAACCCGGCAACCGAACAGGTCATTGGACAAGTCTCTTTTGGCACGGCAGAGGATGTCAACCACGCAGTGCGAGCGGCGCGTTCGGCGTTCGAGGAATTTTCGCAATGGTCCGTTGATCAAAGGCTGGAGTTGCTCAACCATATCGTCGATGCATTCAAACTTCGCTGGAACGACATTGCGGCAGCCATTACAGCAGAAATGGGCGCTCCGGCACCGTTTTCAGCCAGGGCGCAAACGGGCTCCGGGCTGGGACACACACGGGCTGCCATCGCCGCACTGCAGGAACTCAAGCTTGAAGAGTCAATCGGAAAATCAACCGTTATCAGGGAACCGGTCGGGGTCTGCGGCCTGATCACTCCTTGGAACTGGCCGGTCAACCAGATCATGTGCAAGGTGGCCCCAGCGCTGGCCGCCGGTTGCACCATGGTACTGAAGCCCAGTGAAATCGCCCCCATCAACGCCACCCTGCTGGCCGAGGTATTCGCAGACGCAAACGTTCCAGCGGGGGTGTTCAACCTGGTTCACGGCGACGGCCCGGGTGTTGGCGCTGCAATGTCCGAACACGAAGGAATCGACATGATGTCGTTCACAGGATCGACCCGGGCCGGCGTGCTGGTCGCCAGGGCCGCCGCTGATACGGTCAAGCGGGTCACTCAGGAGCTTGGCGGTAAGTCGGCCAACATCAT
>JAOUCS010000028.1 GCA_029859645.1 Lysobacterales bacterium
TATCGTTGGCGCGACACTTTTTCCGCACAACATTGGACTCGGCGCTGCGAACGACCCCGACCTGATCTATGAAATTGGCCGCGTAACCGCCCTGGAAATGCTGGCAACAGGTCTGGATGACCGGTGCGCATTAACTGGTCCAGTTGTTAAGTTAGTCTAAGCGGCCTTTTGGCCTGTTTCCACCTCTCGCATTCCTTCGTTCGGCAACACGACTTCGGGTGCCGGTGGCCGATAGCCCAGCGCACTGTGTGGGCGCTTGGTGTTGTAGTGGGTGCGCCCCTACGAAGGCGACTACTACAACACGGGACGCGAGACGTTTCTTCTGCCAGTGCGTTGGGAAGACGGCTGGCCGGTGATGACTGATCATGGTGATGTAGTGCCTTACGTGCTGGATCGCCCAAACCTTCCCAGGGCAGACACTTCAGCCATCCCGATGAGCGGGAATTTCGCTTTCCGCGAAGACTTCGATGATAGGGAACTCGACCTCTATTGGCTTTTTGTGCGCGTGCCGCAGGAAAAATGGTATGACCTCGAGAGAGAGCCGGGGACGCTTGTCATCGAGCCACGCCCTGATTCCATAGGGGGCATCGCCCAGCCATCCTTTATCGGAAGGCGTCAGCAGCATATGTATGCCTCGGCCTCGACCGCTATGCGCTACAGGCCAGAACAGTCTGGTGACATCGCAGGACTGGTTGCCTTCCAGAGTGATGAATTCTATTACTTTCTGGGTCTTGGGCTGGACGTACACGGGGAAACGGTTGTGGAATTACGCATGCGGGCGGGGGCGGACGATCCTGCAAATGGTTTGGTGATCGCTTCGGCCCCGCTGCAAATCGAAAGCGGCGCGCCGGTTTACCTGAAAATCGATGCAAAGGGCGGCCTTTATGACTTTTCCTATGGCACGGATGAAGGGGAATGGAGCATCCTGATCGGAAACGCAGACGGCAGAGTGCTCAGTACACGGACGGCGGGAGGCTTCGTTGGCGTGACTTTCGGCGTTTACGCCTATTCGGCCGGGACAGATTAGTCCTTATCCGAAGCGTCAGTCCGGGGCGTTTTCGACGGGCAAACGGAAACTGCTGACCGGCAACCCCTCAGCCCCGTGCAAGTTGATAATCGGTGCGTTGGCCCAGGCATGACGTACCTCGACGGGCTCCGCTATATCGCTCGCATTCAGTAAAACTCGGTTCTGTTCCAGCCGGGCCTCCACGTAATGGCAAGCGCCGAGGTCGTCACAGAGTTCGAATGCCGCGGGCGTGGCAGCTCCGGATACGAACAGCGGCATTCCGGTATCGGCAAAATGGACCGTCACTTCCTGGCCCATCCGCAGGGCGCGTAACGGGACGATACCGTCCGTCACCTCGTCGTTGCCCGGCACCAGCCCTCGTGCAACGGACGCTGCACGGACTCCGATGATGCGCTTGTTGGGTGGATGGATATCCGATGCATCAGCCGAACCGACGGTCACCACAAGTCCGCTCAGCGGATCGGCTGCCGCGACGCGCTGCTGTGCATCGCGTATACGTGCCCAGCCCGAGTCGGTTGGAATGCCGGGCAAGGGGCCGAACTCCGGCAACTGGATAACGATGAAGGGAAGCAGTTCGCCAAGCGATTGACGCCAGTCGCTTATCATCAAGGCAAGCAAGTTCTCGTAGCTGTGTGCGCGACCGGTGTTGGATTCTCCCTGGTACCAAAGCACGCCGCTGAGCCCATATCCACTCAAGGGTGCGATCATCGCGTTGAACAGCCCGGTCACACCGGTGATTGAAGACCAGGGCGTCATTGGTGGTCTGCCAGTCGGATCGGTGACGCGTTGGACACGCCAGCCTTCGCCGAGAGGAACATGGCTGCCGTCTGGAAATACCAGCCGGATCTTGCCGGGTGGTCCAATCAGGCCACCTGCCGCCCAACTGTTGTAGGCATTGACTGCCAGCACATTGGTACCGGCTTTCAGCACACCTGGTTCAACTCGATAGTTCCGTGGGGTGTCCCATCCGAACATTGCGCCCACCGGTTTACCGTTTATCCAGGTGACATCCACTTCGTCGATAATGCTCAGCTCGAGCACGGCGCCCTGCTTAGCCTGCGCAGCATTCAGATCGAAGGACTTCCTGTACCAGACCATGCCAGTGAAGCCTTTCGTACCCATGCCGGCCCATTTCCTCCAGTCGCCCAGTTGCGGGGGTGCTGCAGGCCAGTTGTTATCCTCGAAGTCAGCTTTCCAGGGTGCAGGCTCATCGTCACGGGCTGCTCTCCACCAGGCTTTCCAGTCATGGACATAGGCTTGCAGCGCTTTTCCGGTATCCCGCCCGTGAACTTCGTTGAGTTCGAGTGCGCGTTGGAATTCGTCAAGTGGCTTCAAGCCCCGGGCACTGATCCAGGCCTCTATGGAGGACCCGCCCCACGAGGCATCGATCAGGCCGAAGGGTATACGCCGGTCATTCTGCAAAGCGCGGGCAAACAGGTAACAGGCGGCTGAGAAAGAGGGCACCGTGTCGGCCGTGGCAATTTCCCAGCCTGACACTTCGGTGAATTCAGCGAGCGGTTTCGTGCTGCTGTCATGCTCCACCGTCAGCAGTCGAATGGAAGAATCGATTTTCGCGGTGTCACGCCACGGCTCGTTCAGATTCGCCATCGGGTATTCGGTGTTTGACTGGCCGGAACACAGCCAGACTTCGCCAATCAGAATATTCTCAAGCACACGGACCAGGCCGTCCGTCCCTGCCAATTCCAGGCGGTGAGGACCGCCGGCCGGCAGGGCAGGGAACTCTGCGGACCAGTTTCCGGACTTATCAGCGCGCACGTTCTGCACGTGTTCGGCCAGCGAAACGCGCATTTCTGCGCCCGGTGTTGCCGAGCCCCACACGCTGATGGGTCGTTCACGCTGCAGCACCATGTGGCTGCTGAACAGGCTGGAAAAAGCGGGTTCCATGGCCGACGCCGTGCCGGACCAGAGAGCCGTAATGGTGACGAAAACCAGCAGTATGTGTAACAGCAGATCCTTGTTCTTCATGATTGGATAGTTCATGCCTGTCATTTTGTAAACGTTTGCATTTCTGATCAAGCGCTGTGTAGTATCCCTGAGTTCCGGCTGAAGTCGGGGTGATGATTTTCCGCGAAATTGAGGCGATTCAACCTATGCAAAGACTCTCTGTGACAGAGAAGTTCGGCTACGGCCTTGGAGACATGGCAAGCAATATCGTCTTCCAGGTCGTCATCAATTTCATGTTGTATTTCTACACAGACGTTTTCGGCATTGGAGCCGCGGCAGTCGGCACGCTGATGCTTGTCGTGCGCCTTTTCGATGCCGTAACGGACCCGCTGATGGGTGGTCTCGCGGACCGCACCCACACGCGCTGGGGACGATACCGGCCCTACCTGGTCTGGATTGCAATTCCCTACGGCATCCTCGCGGTAATAGCATTTACCACCCCGGATCTCTCCGACAGCGGCAAGCTGGTTTACGCGTATATCACCTATGCATTGCTGATGACTGCCTACACCGCGATAAATATACCCTATTCCGCACTGGGTGGCGTGATCACCGCCGATTCCCAGGAACGCGCCTCGGTCCAGTCCTGGCGGTTCATGCTGGCCATGGCCGGCGGTGCATTGGTGACAGCGAGTACCCTGCCGCTGGTTGATTTTTTTGGTGACGGCGACCGTCAGAAGGGGTTCCAGATGGCCGTGGCGGTTCTTGCAATGATCGCCGTGATTGCATTTTTCGCCTGTTTCGCGATGACACGGGAGCGCGAGAGCCCGGTCGAGAAAGCGCAGAAGCAGAACATTTTTGGCGATTTTGTCTCGTTGCTGAAGAACGATCAGTGGGTGTTGATCGCCGGGATCACTTTTGTGCTGCTGGTCGCAGTGGCGATGCGCGGCGCGACCACGCCTTACTACGTGGAGTACTACCAGGGCGGCGATTCGAAAATGATCACGGTATTCATGACCGCCGGCATGCTGGCGGGCATCGCCGGCGCCATGTTCGCCAACTGGCTCAGCGCACATACCTGCAAGGTCAGAGTGATGAAATGGGCGACCCTGGGGGTTATCGTCTTTCACCTGGCGGTGGTCTTCGTGCCGCGGGGACAGATGATGCTGGCGCTGGTCTTGATGTCGGTTGCCAACTTCTGTCACATGATCCTGATTCCATACCTGTTTTCAGCGGTTCCGGATACCGTGGATTACGGATTGCAGCGCTGGGGCAAGGGCGCGATGGCCATGAGTTTCTCCGGCCATCTGCTGGCTCTGAAAATTGGCATCGCCGTCGGCGGCGCTTTGACCGGCTGGATTCTCGCGATGACAAACTACCAGCCCAACATCGAGCAGTCCGCCGAAGCGCTCAACGGCATCGTTTTTAACCTGGCTGTCACGCAGGTGATAGCCGGTATCCTGATCCTTGTCTGTCTGTATTTTTACAAACTGAACCGTGAATGGGCTACGCAAAATGGCTGATCCTCAGAATAAAAAAATGATCCGAAATCCTATTCTGCCGGGCTTTAACCCCGATCCTTCCATTGTCCGGGTCGGTGAAGACTTTTACATCGCCACGTCAACTTTTGAGTGGTATCCGGGCGTGCAGATTCACCACTCGCGCGACCTGCGCCACTGGCGTCTGATTTCCAGGCCGCTGAACCGGGCTGCGTTGCTGGACATGCGCGGCAATCCCGATTCCTGCGGTGTGTGGGCGCCCTGCCTGAGCTGGCATGATGGCTTGTTCTACCTGGTCTATGCTGACGTCAAGCGTCTTGACGGAAATTTCAAGGACGCTCATAACTACCTGACAACTTGCTCGACGGTTGACGGCCATTGGAACGACCCGGTCTACCTCAACAGCAGTGGCTTCGACGCGTCATTGTTTCATGATGATGACGGCCGTAAGTGGCTGGTCAATATGGTCTGGGATCATCGACCATTGCGAAATCGTTTCGGCGGTATTTACCTGCAGGAATACAGCGTCGAGCAGGGCCGGCTGACAGGACCGGTAAAAAATATTTTCCTTGGTAGCGATCTTGGTTTCACCGAGGCGCCTCACCTCTACAAACGGGATGGCTGGTACTATCTGCTGACCGCTGAGGGCGGTACCGGCTACCAGCACGCGATGACCATGGCGCGGTCACGCAGTATTGAGGGCCCCTATGAGCTGGATCCGCAAGGCTACCTGCTGACAGCCAAGGACAACCGTAACCTGCCGCTGCAACGGGCAGGTCACGGCGACCTGTTCGATACGCCGGACGGGCAGACCTACCTGGTGCACCTGTGCAGCCGGCCCCTGAAGGGTCTGCAGCGCAGCCCGATGGGTCGCGAAAGCGGTCTGCAGAAATTCGACTGGAGCGAGGATGGCTGGCCACGTATTGCCGGCGCCAGCGGTGACGGCTTGCCGGAGCTCAATGTGCCGGCCCCGGGCCTGGTGCCGCATCCCTGGCCGGAGGTACCGGTGCGGAGGGGTTTCGATTCACCTGAATTGCCAGCGGAATTTCAGTGGTTGCGTTCTCCTGAACCCGAACGGTTCATGAGCCTGGCCGAACGGCCGGGATTTCTGCGATTAACCGGTAAAGAGGCTCTTGGCAGCTGGTTCGAGCAAGCGCTGGTTGCGCGTCGCCAGGAAGCGTTCTGCTTTACCGCTGAAACCTGCCTGGAATTCCAGCCGACGAATTTTCAGCAAATGGCCGGCCTGGTCAGTTATTACAATAAGCACAAGTACCACTACCTGTATGTTTCGGTGGATGAACAGGGTCGCAGGGTTATCGACATCATGAGTTGCGAGGCAGACTCAACGAATGTGAGTTCGTTTCCTCTCGCAGAGGGTTGTGCCAGGCAGTTCAAACTCGATAACCGTTTCCGCCTGCCGGACGAAGGTCCGGTCTGGCTGCGTGCCGAGGTCGATCACCAGGCGCTGCAATTTTCGTGGTCAACGGACGGCGAGAACTGGTCGAATACCCCTGGGGTGTTGAATCAGTCACTGATTTCCGATGAAGCGGGCGAGGGCGAAGGCGCCAGCTTTACCGGCGCGTTTATCGGTATGGCCTGCCAGGACATCTCGGGCCAGAATGCGCCGGCAGACTTCGCTTACTTCGAATACCGGGAGCAGCAGTAGCCCGATCGTCCCGCTCAGTTCCGGTCGAGCGTTGCGGTCAACAACTTTGTGCCTGTCAATTGCTCGCCGCGGCTTCCCGGAGATACGCCGCCGACGTGAAACAGGTGCCGCCCTCCGGCGTTGACGGCGCTACCGTCTTCCTTGAACACGTGTAATTGTTCCGGCTGGACTCGAAAACTGATGACGCGGTTTTCACCCGGCTGAAGAGAGACAGTCTGAAATCCGATAAGGCTGGCCCGTGGTGTTTCGAAGGGCGCATCCTGAACGGTCACACACTTATTGGTCCTCTTCCACCTGAGGGTAAGGCAAACGGATATGGCCGAAGCGAATCACCAGGACGGTGATGGCCAGGATCAATGCAGCCACGGCTACGCCCACTACACGCCAGGTCTCCATTTCCTTCATGTCAAGGATCAGGTAACGGGCCAGGGCGACAATTGAAATGTACAGCGGCATCCGCACCGGCAGTTTGCCGGAATCGAGGTAAATCGATACCATCGCCAGCACTTCGAGGTAGATGAACATCAGCAGCAGATCGGCCAGCGTAACGGTCATCGCTTCGATCATCACCCCGATCTCGATTCCAACCGCGACCACGGTTGCAATGGCAATGATCAACAGTCCGATATCCTGAACCCAAACCAGGGCTTTATGACCCACCCGATTGATTTTTTTCATGGCGATAGGCGTCATTGAGTATCTGATTCGGCTACGGTGACCCCGCTCTCAGGATCAGGCTATCGCAAGCGGCAATTTCCGGCAAGTGAATTGACCTGACCCCTTTCCTTTTGCTACTCAACGATTTGGCCGTCGACGTCGATGATCTGGACTTCGCCCAGGCCGAGTTCGCGCAACTGGGTCTCGATCTGGGCGCGGTCGCCCACGATCAGCCAGGTCAAGCTTTCAGGGTGCAATACTTGTTCGGCTGCACCCTGGACGCCTTCGAGGCTGACCGCCTCGTACTGCCCCTTTAGCATCCAGGCGTATCTTGAGAGAGTGCTCGTAATGCTGCAAGGTTTTGAGACAAAATGACTGCGTCGAAAGTCATGGTGGGATTGAAATGGAATCCGGGCCGGACGGAGCGGTGTTTCTGCAGCGCGAAGGCGAGCAGGATAAAATGGTGAGCTTACCCGCTGCATCGAGTCATTTTGTGATGGTGCTATAGACTGAGTCCATAATCGATGGGTTGCATCTGTATGAGATTTTTAGCTTTGCTCGCCATTATTTTCGGCATTTCGCAATCGGAGGTTCTGATGGGAAAGGGTCCTGCCGATAGATGTCCCGGAGTAATGCGGGCTGAATCCTTTCGTCAGATGAGCCGGGATGAGCTTGTCGCCCATCGAGAGCGGGTTGCGGAACAAACACCGGGCCCAGTGGTTGAAGCGTTCTGCGAAAGTACGGCAGCGATCACATTTTCTGGTTACCGCGACCAGCTTGAACGTGCCAGGCAGGAAAATCTGAAGGCGGGTGGTTCCGGCTTTGACCCGGCCGAGCTTTATTTCTTTCTGGAATGTGGTGACGATCAGGTCGAGCTGAGCCCGCTGGCCTATCATGCCTACAATCTGAATCGTGATGAACACGGATTCATGGGTGAATCGACCCTTGCGATCGTCTGGATGTCCATCGGTTACCTTGACGTCAAGGATCCTGACCATAACCGGTCTTTCATGGATGCCGTTAATCGAATCCTGGCCTATGCCAGGAAAAGCGATTCGCAAACAGAAGTCGAATTGTATGAGGACCTTCTGGTGCAGATCGAGGGCTTCAGGGAAGACTACGCGCTGGCAGTCGGTGAATGCCTTTAAGACTGGGCCGTAACCGCTGATGGAAATCAATGTTCTTGTGATTATCCACCCTTAAACTGGAGTTGATGTAAGGGGCTTGATATATTATATATTGCTAATATATAGCATCTGTCCCGGTATCGAGGACGGCCAGTAAACCGTGGTCATCCGGCGGGGCGCGGAGTTCCCATCATGAAATCGAAACGCGCGCAAATGAAACAGATATTACTGCTGGTTGCCAGCCTGGTTTTGGTGACGAGCCTCGATGCAAATCCGGAGTCTCAAGCACTGGAAACGGCTGCTGCAAGCTATGAATCCGCCTCGGTTGAGCGTGTTTTCGACGGGACGGTCGAGGCCGTGCACCAGGCCACGGTCTCGGCACAGACCGCCGGGCGCATCGCAGAAGTGGGCTACGATGTCGATGATTTCGTCGATGCGGGCTCGGTTTTAGTCCGCTTCACCGATGTGGAACAGCGCACGGCACTGCGCCAGGCCGAAGCACAATTAGCGGAAGCCCGGGCCCGACTTACCGAGGCTGAAGAGGATTATCGTCGGGCTCAGAATCTGCAGGAGCGCGGCCTGGGCTCACAACGCGATCTGGACAGCGCGCTGGCCAGCCGGAAATCGGCCAGTGCGCGGGTCGCCTCTGCCGAGTCCGCGGTGGAAGCTGCCCGCCAGCAACTGGCATATACCGTGGTGGAGGCGCCCTATCCGGGGATCGTTACCGAGCGCCATGTGGAAGTGGGTGAGTCGGTTTCACCAGGGCAGCCGCTGATGTCCGGGCTGTCTCTGGAGCGGCTTCGGGTGGCGACTGACCTGCCGCAGTCTGTGGCCAGTGAAGTTCGCAAAAACCCGGTTGCTGCATTGATTACCGGGGAAGGGCGTGTCCAGGCTGCCGACATCACGTTGTTTCCGATTGCGGACCCTGTTACCAACACTTTCCGGGTGCGCATGGATTTGCCAGAGGGCCAGTTTGGGCTATACCCCGGCATGTTCGTTAAGGTCGCCTTCAGGATCGGTGAGGCAGAGCGCCTGCTGGTCCCCACCTCCTCGGTTTTGCATCGCAGCGAGGTGACCGCGGTCTACGTGGTGGGCCCGAACGGTGTGCGTCTGCGCCAGGTCCGGACCGGCCAGTCGTTTGGGGAACGGACGGAAGTACTGGCTGGCCTGGTGGCGGGTGAGACCGTGGCCCTTGACCCGGTTCGGGCCGGCATCCTGGCCAAATCCAGTCGGGAATCCGCCAGTGACTGAGCGGCTGGGATTATCAGGGCGGATCGCACGCCAGTTTCAGGACAATGAGTTGACCCCGCTGTTGGCCCTGGCGGCCCTGCTGCTGGGCCTGTTTGCCGTATTGATCACGCCTCGTGAGGAAGAACCACAGATCGATGTGACCTTCGCAAATGTCTTCGTGCCGTTTCCCGGAGCGGGTTCGGTGGAAGTCGAAAACCTGGTTTCAATCCCAATGGAGCAGGTGCTGGCGGAGATTGAAAACGTGGAACATGTCTACTCGGTCTCCCGGCCCGGGATGGCGGTGTTGACGGTGCAGTTTGAAGTCGGCCAAGACCGCACCGTTTCGCTGGTCAAACTATACAATGCCATCTACTCAAACCAGGACTGGCGGCCGGCCAATCTGGGCATCGGTCCGCCGCTCGTCAAGCCGAAGGGTATTGACGATGTACCCATCGTTACCGCAACCCTGTGGACCGAAGATCAGGAGCGGGGCGGCCACGACCTGCTCAAAGTGGCCCACACGCTGGAAGCTGAGCTCAAGCGCGTTCCGGGCACCCGTGACGTGTTCACCATCGGCGGCGCCCAGGATATCGTGCACGTGGAACTGGACCCTGAGCGGATCGCAGGCTTCGGCTTGACGCTGGATGACCTGCGCATGGCCCTGAACGCTGGAAATACCGTTCGCCAGGCCGGCGCGATCGTTACCGGCGGAGAGGAAATTCCGGTCCAGAGTGGCACTTTCCTGTCCGGTCCGGGCGATGTGGCCAGCCTGGTAGTTGGCGTCTTCGACAACCGCCCGGTTTTCCTCGACGACATTGCCACGATCAAGGCCGGGGGCGATCAGCCGGAACAGTACAGCTGGTTCGCCGCCGGTCCCGCGCACGAACAAGCCGGGCACACCCGGGTAGCGTGGGCGCCCGCCGTGACGCTGGCAATCGCCAAAAAGCCGGGCACAAATGCCACCCGCATCAGCAACGCCGTGATCGAACGCCTGGAGCAACTGAGAGCCACGCACATTCCGGACGGTATAGAGACCACCATTACCAGGAACTATGGACAGACCGCCAATGACAAGGCTCTGAAACTCATCAGCAAGCTGGCGTTTGCTACCGGCTCGGTCATTCTGCTGGTGCTGCTCACGCTGGGCTGGCGTGAGGCGATCATCGTCGGTGCCGCCGTGATCGTCACCCTGATGGTGACGCTATTCGCTTCCTGGGCCTGGGGATTCACGATCAACCGGGTGTCCCTGTTCGCCCTGATTTTTTCCATCGGCATCCTGGTGGATGACGCTATCGTGGTGGTTGAAAACATTCACCGCCACCGGGGCATGAAGGCCGGCCCGCTGAGCGGCCTGATCCCGGGCGCCGTGGATGAAGTCGGTGGCCCCACGATACTCGCGACCTTCACGGTGATTGCGGCCCTGTTGCCGATGGCGTTCGTGACCGGACTGATGGGCCCTTACATGAGCCCGATTCCCATCAACGCCTCCATCGGTATGCTGTTCTCACTGGCCATCGCGCTGGTGCTGACCCCCTGGATGAGCAACCGATTGCTGGCAGGCCAGACGGCGCATTCGGTCGGTGACGACAAAGGCGGTGCGCTGCACCCGTTTTTCAGGCGGCTGATGACACCGTTTCTGCGGCGATCAGCCGGGCGCCGGGCGCGCACCCTGCTGTATGCCAGTCTGCTTGCCCTGATTGGACTCGCGGTGGGACTGGTGATGATCCAGGCCGTGGTTCTGAAAATGCTGCCTTTCGACAACAAGTCAGAGTTCCAGGTTGTTGTGGATACGCCCGAGGGCACGCCGGTGGAGAATACGGCGGCGTTGCTGGATGAACTGGCCAGCATCATCGAAACGGTTCCCGAGGTCACCAACTACCAGGTTTATGCAGGCACTGCGGCACCCATCAATTTCAATGGCCTGGTACGCCAGTATTATCTGCGCAGCGACAGCAACATGGGTGATATCCAGGTGAACCTGCTGGACAGGCATGAGCGCGACCGTTCCAGTCATGAAATCGCCGCGGGGATTCGCGATGCGCTGGCCACCGCCGGGGAACGCTACGGTGCTTCGGTCAAGGTCGTCGAGGTGCCGCCCGGTCCGCCCGTGATGTCTCCTATCGTCGCTGAAATCTATGGTCCGGATTACGAGCAGCAGAAATTGCTGGCCAGGCAGGTTGAAGCGATATACCGGGAAACACCGGACATCGTCGATATCGACATCACCGTCGAAGCAGATGCCAGGCGCTACATCATCGAGGTCGACCGCCAACTGGCGGCTTTGCTTGGGGTTTCCCAGCAACAGGTCAGCACCGCGGTGGCCCTGGCACTGGGCGGAGAAGATGTGACTTACATTCACCAGGCCCGCGAAAAGGAACCGATCCCGGTGCGCCTGGAAGCACCTGTGGCCAACAAGGCATACCTGCAGAGCCTGCTGGCGCTGAAGGTGCGCAGTCGCGATGGCGTGCAGGTGCCCATATCCGAGTTCGCCCGCGTGACCGAAGCGCCCTGGGACGATGCCATTATTCACAAGGACCTGCTGCCGGTGGTATTCGTCAACGGCGACATGGCCGGCCAACTGGACAGCCCACTTTATGGAATGTTTGAACTGTCCGGCCGGATCGATGAAATTGAGTATGCGGGCGAGGGCGTCGAACAGCGCTACATCAGCCAGCCCGGAAACCCATATAATTTTTCGCTGAAATGGGACGGTGAATGGCAGATTACTTACGAGACCTTCCGTGACATGGGTATCGCGTACGCAGTAGGCCTGGTGCTGATTTTCCTGCTGGTGGTCGGCCAGTTCCGGTCTTACCTGTTGCCGCTGATCATCATGGCGCCGATACCGCTGACCGTGATCGGCGTAATGCCGGGCCACGCGCTGCTTGGCGCCCAGTTTACCGCGACGTCGATGATAGGCATGATCGCGCTGGCAGGAATCATCGTGCGCAACTCCATTTTGCTGGTCGACTTCATTCAACAGGAGCGCGCGGCAGGCGCCGCGCTGGAAGACGCGGTAGTCGCGGCGGCAGCGGTGCGCGCCAAGCCGATCATCCTGACTGCGCTGGCCGCCATGATGGGTGCTTTTTTCATTCTCGATGACCCGATCTTCAATGGCCTGGCTATCGCACTGATATTCGGCATCCTGGTCTCGACCCTGCTGACGCTTCTGGTCATTCCGGTGTTGCTTTACAGCTTCCGATATCAGAAACAGTCGCGCGTATCTGGCGAGACCTTGCCGGAAGCCTGATGCAGGCCCGCTGCCCGGGCGCTGCCGCTAAACTGGAAACGAGGAATGAAGCCCTGATCAATCCGTTAAAATTCGGTCGGCCATCCCTGATCCGCAACCTGATGAAGCCGGCCGCTTTTCCGCATCGGGTGGAAAAGATTCGCCTGGTCGAAACGCATATTTCCTGGGTTCTGCTTACCGGCAGCGATGCCTACAAGATCAAGAAACCTGTCAACCTGGGATTTCTGGACTTCTCCTCGCTCGAGGACCGCAGGCATTTCTGCGAAGAGGAAGTCCGGATCAACCGGCGCACCGCTTCCGACCTCTATCTCGGGGTCGTGCCGATCGGCCAGACGCCGCATGGGCCGCGTTTTGGAGCTGAGCCGCCAATCGAATTTGCGGTCCACATGCGACAATTTCCCCACGAGGCGAGATTGGACCGCTACCTGCAGGCCGGTCGCCTGGGTGCCGAGAGTACCAGGCAACTCGCGCAATCGATTGCGAGGTTCCACTTGACGTTGCCTCCCCGCCTTGACAGCGACCCCGATTTTGAGGTCGAGCGCGCTGTCCGGCCGGCACGCAACAATTTCAAACATCTCGATCCCCAGGCTTTCAGCGACGAGGCGCAACAGCGGCTGGCGGTGATCGAGGCATGGACCCTGGCCAGGTCCATTGCGCTGGCGCCGGCGTTCAGGACACGGGCACGATCCGGCGCCGTTCGTGAATGCCACGGTGATCTGCACCTTGAAAACCTGCTGTTGCTGGATAGGGGTTTTGTACCCTTCGACGCGATTGAGTTCAATCCCAACTTGCGCTGGATTGACATCGCAAACGATATTGCTTTCCTCGCCATGGATTTACTGGCGCGCAGGCGCAGCGACCTCGCTTACTCACTGCTCAGTGCCTGGTTGGAGGCGAATGGTGATTACGCCAGTCTCGAGGTCATGCGGTTCTATCTGGTTTACCGCAGCATGGTACGTGCGGTGGTCTCGGCGATCCGTGCAAGCCAGGCTGTTGAGACAGCGGCAGATTCTGCACGGCCCGGTGCTGAACGATATGTAAAGATCGCCGCAGATCTGGTCGACACACCGACCCCCATCCTTATCCTGATGCATGGTTTTTCAGGATCGGGCAAGACCTGGTTCAGCAACCGGCTGGTGGCGAGTCTTCCTGCCTTAAGGGTCCGTAGTGACCTGGAACGCAAGCGTCCGAACGGCGATCGCGGCAGACAGCCTGAAAAGGGCGGGATCGGTGTCGGCATGTATGGTTCAGAAGCGGTCGACCTGACTTATCGCCGCCTGGCCGATCACTGCCGGACCGGTCTGAGGGCCGGGTTCAACATGATCGCCGACGGGACTTTTTTGCAAAGGCGCCATCGGCTCTGGTTTGTCGATCTGGCCCGGTCCCTGGGCGTACGGTGCTACCTGCTGGACTGCACTGCACCCGAACAGGTTCTTCGCAACCGGATCCGAAGCCGCATGGAAACCCGCAAAGATGCCTCCGATGCGGACCAGGCCGTTCTGGATTTCCAGTTATCTCACCACGATCCGTTGTCGCAGGCAGAAGGCATGACCGTTATCACGCTCCCGCATGACAGTGACCCCAATCAGATCCTGCGGGAGCTATTCGATTGATGTGCATGTGTCTTTTGACCCATGCGGAGGCCCGCAAAAACCGTTAAATTTTATGTTAGCCGAAACTGCAGTCTTTCCATCGGATTCATGGAGCCTTGATGAAAAAAACCGTTTATGTGTCCTCGGTTCTTACCTTTGGATTGCTTTTATTCTGCCTGACCTCGTTTGCCGCGGACCCGGCACCGTCCGATGTGTTGCAGCGCCATGATCCCTATTCCAGCCTGACGATTGGATACGAGGATCTGGATACGCTGCTGCAGACCGTTGTTTTGGACACAGGCCCGTCAACCCGCGAAATTGCCAAGCCCACGAACACCAGCACCGGTACCCGCATGAAGGTGAAGGTGAACAGGGCCACCATGAATGAAGGTAACCGGTTCTATTTTGAGATATTCAATGACAATGAAAAAAACCAGCAGATCATCAGTCACATTCGGAACCGGTTAGAAAATTTACCCACGGTGACACCGCTTGAGCGATTTTCCCGCAAGGAGCAACTGGCTTACTGGATCAACCTGTATAACGTCACGATCCTGGATGAAATCGTCAAAGTCTATCCAAAACGCAATCTCAAGGGACTGCTGGTCGGAAAGAACGCGATTCTGTCAAAAAAGATTCTCAATGTTGCAGGCGTTCCACTGAGTCTGAACGATATTCAGTTCACTATTCTGAGGCATAACTACGACAATAATCCGTTGATCATCTATGGCCTGTACCAGGGCATCATTGGCGGGCCGAACATCCGAAAATATGCATATTCCGGCAGCAACATCTACGGTGAACTGGCCGATAACGCGGTCGAGTTCATCAATTCAAACCGGGGCACGCAAGGAAAAGACGAGCGTGCGTTCCACGTATCCAGCCTGTACCAGCGCAACGAAGTATTCTTCGACGAATCCGGATCGGACCTGACCGACCATTTGCTGCGCTACCTGGAAGGTGAGGAGCGCGACGAGTTACAGGCATCAGCGAAAATCAAAATGGACATCAGCGACTGGACCATTACGGACCTTTACGGATCTTATCGTGAGGCCGTCGGCAGCCTGGCGAATAACAATGCCGCATTGCTTGGCTCCCTGCCGGGCTCCCAGTCGAATTATCTCACCAGCAAGGCGTCAAAGGGTCGCTATAATCCGGCCGTCACCCAGCAGCTGGGTGAGATCAACGAGAAACGCGAGACAAACGAGCCGGAAAGCATCGGTGTTGTGACCGTGGAGGAGTTGGAAATCGTCGATGGCGGCTGTTTAGACGAACCGAGCGACTGTTCGTCGCAATGAATGCATGAATGCTTCTTCTGAAAACTGATGTGAGCGTGTGGCCAGGGCACGCTTCAGTCTCGCTTGCTCTGGTGGGTCTTCCAGCAGGCAACAGATTTTCTCAACCGCGTCGGAATCCGACTGGTATCGCAAAAGCGGCTCCTCGCCGACAATTTCCACCTGCCCACCGCAATCGGGAACGAATACAATGCAGCCGGCACGGAGCATTTCCGCCACGGCAATGCCGAAATGTTCATCCTGGGTGGCGTGAATGCCGAATTGGCAACGATTGACGATTTTTATCAGTTCTGGCCGTGCAACGCCGACGTGCAGATGGATCCAGTGATCAGCCGGGGTCGCCATCTGGAGAATTTGCTCGCAATACCGCCTCTTCGCCGGCGGACCAGGGTCGCCTACGATGTGCAGGTTGACGCCGAACCCGCGATCGCGAACCTGTTGCAGGATTTCAATGATTCGGTGCTGTCCTTTTTTGGGCGCGAATCGCCCCACTGCTACGAAAGACAATGGGTCTGGGTTTTCCCGCCCGGTTTCCTGTCCCCAACTGACGGGGGGGTAAATGACATCAGCGCTCGTGCCGTAGACCCGGGAGGCCAGGTCTGCAGTCCATTTTGAATTGGCAATCGTGATGTTATCGCAGAGCTTCGACGGTTTGATATTCGACAACAGCATCCAGGGACGGAACTTGCCCGTGATCAATCCTGCCAGGCGTTTTGCTGGCCCCAGGCCTTCCATTGCAGTCAATGCGGAAAGGTGTTCGGCAAGGTAGGGGAAATGGATGTACTGAATACCGGGGCATCCAAACTCCATCTCCTTATCGCAAGAGAGAACAACGTCGAATTCAGCCGCAATTTTTTGGCACGCTCGGTTGAGTAAAGCCAGTGGCTGGATGCTTTGTGGATCTGGATCAAGCTCGCAAATCCAGCGATAAACAGCTGGCAGCAGGATGATCCGGAAGTCCGCCGCGTGCAGTGACGTTCCATAAATGGAGTTCAGAGCGTCGAAGTCGGGATTCTCGAGGCACAGAATCGTTACGTCCCAATCCGCTTTCAGCGCCTGAAGAGCCCAGGCAACAACGGAAATGTCTCCTCCGATGCGTCTCCACTGGGTCACCGGGAATAGAACGCTGCCTTTAATCTGGCCGGTCATTCTTGACGAGCCGGTCCGCGGACCAGGCCCAGACCATGGCGCTGGAGTTGATGGCTTGAGACAGGGCCAGCAGCATCGACAGGTGAAGTGATTTGATACCGCCATCTTTCAGCGGAGCAAGAATCAGGCTGCCGTAGAAAGCAAGCGGATGGGTGAAAAAGCGACGATCGGTGCGGGTGATGCGCCTCTTGCGGAAGTGGTACGAGCCTATTCCGTAACGCCAGTGCGTTCTGAAAAATCCTGTCAATGAAAGTCGATGGTAATGCGTAACGCGGGCTTCCGGGCAATCATTCAACTTGACCCCGATGTCGGCAAGCCTTGAACAAAAATCCCGGTCTTCACCGGTAGACCAGTGGAATATAGGATCGAATCCTCCCACCTCGCGAAAACTGTCGATGGGTACCAACATGTTGTTGGGCGTAAAGAACCGCAAATTGTCATTGACCGAAGGCCAATATTGGCAAATATGCTCGATCAGAAGGTGCGTAGCCTGGGTCAGCGCGCTATCCGGAAAGCCATTGTCGATGCCGCCACCCAAAACCGAATCTCCCGCATTGGCGGTGAATGCCTCAAGCCAGTCGGTTGAAACAATGCAGTCATCTCCTATGAAAGCCAGGAATCGTCCACGCGCTTTTTCCGCACCGGCATTTCTCGCCACACTGACACCTTCGTGTGGACGGACCAGGCAGCGGATGTTCAGATGATCCGTGAATTCGTTCACCACGAGCTCCGGTGATTGTTCACTGCCATCATCGACGATGATCACCTCGAAAGTACCCGTCTTATCGTGCAGGTTCTTCAGCGCTTCAAGGCAAGGCCTCAAATTGGAAGCGCGTTGGTAAGTCGGGATGACTACCGAGATCAGCGGTGCAGATTCCGTCACCGCTGGCGCACTCCAAGCTGACACAATTTACGGTAAATTTTCTGCACCAGGCTGGTTTGCATGGCTTTCCTCAAATGGCCCAGCTCTGCCTGCAATGCTACGCGGTCATCCAGTCGGAATACGGAATGCGCGGGGTGCAATTGGTCCATCGCAAGCAGATACTCCACCCTGGCGGGCTCGTTCATGACCTGTTCCAGCATCCGGGCAGGAAAACTCAGCGCTTTCCCGGCCAGGCGGGCCTGCCTGCCTGACTCGATCATGCCGCCCGCAAGAGCGAGCACGCGTGGCGTGGCCGGTCCCCGGCACTCGAGGGTATCGTGCAGTACCATTTCCTGGTAAAGCATCCGTTGTGGGGAAGGGTCGGCCAGCATGCGCAGGGTTGGGCCCAGCTGCTCCGCTGCAGTAATCGTCCAGGCTGCCGGTACAAAAGCCGGCCGGTTACCGAAGTCCAACAGGGCAACCGGTAAACCTGACATCATCGCGTCAACCTGCACGCTGGAAGGTGTGGAAATCACTGCATCAACGACTTGCATTTGGTCCTGCAGAGGTACCCGGCCAAACGTATTTGCACCGCCGGCTACCTCGGCTACTTCGTCGGCGACACGCCAAATGGCTTCGAACGGTGCTTGTTTTCCGCGAAGGTAAGATTTTAGATCGTTCAGGCTGCATCGGACCGATTCGATGTGATCTGGAGTGAACCCGGGACTTTGAGCGGTGGTTATCAGCAGTTTCTTTTTCTTACCGGCAGGTGTTTCACAGAGTTCTTTTCGAACGATTGAATCGTAGCGCGGAGAACCTGTTACTTCGCATTTTTCAGCATTACCGAGGGATGCGAGAACACGGGCCTGAGACCAGCCCATGCAGGCAATCTTGTCGGCCAGGATCGGCTGAAACAAGGGCATGCCCTCGTTGTCGGATGCCTGGCGGGGGTTCTCCCATGTATTCCTCCACTCAGCAATACCGTCTGCCAGATGCAGTGACGGAATGCTGCGACGATGCAATTCAGCCAGTCCTGCCGCACAAAACGGCCAGGTTTCGTCGTTCACGATTACCAGGTCTGCTTTGAAATCAGGGTCGAGAAGACCGGGTGGCGAAACTGAACGGCAATCAGCGTCCATTTCAGCAAGCAGGGCGGATCTCAGCCGATCGAAGAAAGGCCCCTTCAGATGACCATCGACAAATGCAACAAGCGGTCTTGCAGAAGTCAAACTCGTAACCACGAAAACAATTGGCGGGCATAATAGCGCAAGCGATACGGGTAATGCGCTACCTGGTATGGTGCGGAATCGAACAGGCCCTGCTCCATTTCGACCACGAGGTTCACGAACTTACGCGTAAACGGTGTGACTCCACGTGGTGTCACGGCATGCAGTGCATTAATGGAGTTCAGGAAAACCACGACTAGATTGTTCTGGTACGGAATGGTTTTCACCACTTCCCCATAGGAGGGTTCCACATCGTATCGCCAGAATGCTTTCCGGTCAGGATTCTTGTATCTGCACAGTTGTAATTCGCCACCCCGGGTGTCGGTATCGGCCTCGGGACGCAGGTAATAGAGCCCCGTAAAAAGCTTGGTAGGCAGATCGACATGCAACATGCGAACCGATGTGGGTATGGCGGCGACCGGGGTATTGATGGAAATTCCTGCGTCCAGCAGTATTTCCTTGTCATCGTAGGTATCCCGGAATCGTACGCCGCTGCGTACCCTTTCCAGCGATGGACCGAATCGCTCGATCAAATCCGGATAGGTGTTTTCAATGGCAGGCTGGAACAGCCTCACCACGTGTTCAAGAAAACGGTGCGAGGATTGCTCTGCAATGAACGTTTTCCATAGCGGAGACACCTCTTCACTAACGGATACATCGTGGGCATAAATATCCAATCGCTTGTTCGATCCCAGAGGAGATTCCGGACTTGCTCGGGCCATAATTTCATCTGGCGGATATTCTTCGGTCAGTTGCCTGGCCAACTCCCCCGGCAAGGGATTCTTGATGACCAGGTGCGGGAACGGCTCCATTTCAACGCATTCAGGAGATAGGCCAGCGATCAGGTTGCAGTCCAGTGAGGTCCATTCTGTCATGTGATCAGCCTGTCGTAGTATCCGCGCAGGTAGCGATGTGTAAGACCCCAGGGCGTGTAATCCAGGTCAAACAGCTTGTAGGGCGTGCGGACCGTGAAATTGCAGTACATCAGTGGATGCTGGCCAGGGCCCCTGGCTGTCAGGGCCTGGATGGCGCGTGGGTTGTTTATGACCATGACCAGGGTGTTTTTACCGTAGGGAATGGTTTTCTCCAGAATCAGTCTGTCCCGCCGCGTTTGTGCCCATTTGCCGAATCGAAGGGTTCCGCCAGGCTTTGCCGAGAAAAGTTCATAATCACCGCCTGGAGCGGTATCGTTATCAGGGCGCAAGTACAGGAAGCCTTCCAGGAATTTGTCGACATTCTTGACATGTGGCCGTCGCTCCAGCTTAAGTCCCGCGCTAACCGGAGTGTGTATTCCTATCAAAGCATTGATAAGCACATCATATTGCTCAAAACTGTCTTCGCCATCGATGCCCACGGTAAAGGATTCCAGCGGCTTGCTGAAGGTCGCTTCCAGATCAGGAAGTTCCTGCCGGATGGCTGGCCCAAAAACCTGTGCGATCTGGCGGTAAAAATCCGCTGTCAGGTGTTCTTGCAAGAAGGATTTCCAAACTTCGGCCACGCGCGGATCGTCGCATGCCTTGACAGCCGGGTAGTAAATTTTCGTGTTTTCACCCATGTCCCGACCGCCGGTAAAAACATCCAGCGAGGGAAAGCCGTCGATCAGTTCTCTGCGTAAACCGGATTCCAGGGCGTTTTCCAGAACCAGATGTGGATAGGGTTCAAGGGTCACACTCTCGGGTTTCACGCCGTTTAGTAGGGTCATGCTTTAAATTCACAATCAGCGCGCTGTACAGGACGGTATGTCGCATACTATAGCAAGGCGCGCGGATCAGCATCCAGTGAGGCAGCCACGTCGCGCCAGCCGTCATTCGGAACCTGATTATTTACCAGCTAACCGGGTTCCGGTTCAGCGGCATGGTCATGCAGCGACAGCCGCCACCCCCCCGCGAGAGTTCTGAGCCTTGCATGGTTACCAGGGTTGGGCGCCCGGGTTCCAGTGAGAGCTCTTCGCTGATGAACCTGTCCGCCGATACAATCTCGAAACCGTTCTTCGCCAGTTCCTCAGCGGTTGCCTGGTTATGCTCGAATCCAAGAATATGGCCCGGTGCCAGGGCAAAGAAATTGGCCCCGGACGCCCACTGTTCACGTTCCTGGCGTAACTCGTTGTCGCCGCCGCAGGAGATGGGCTTGAGATCCAGTCCCTGGGTTCTCAATGCTTCCAGCACACCTGGATATTCCACGATCCGTTTGACCTGCCGCTGCTCGTAATGCACATGGAAGGCCCTGCATTTGTGCAGACCGTTGATCAACGGCGAAAAGACCACGCAGCTGTCGCGGTCCACCATCGTGAATATCATGTCCAGGTGGATGGTGGCCCTGGACTTGGGTATCTCCACCACGACGAAGTTTTCCACCCCGCCTTTTTCGGCAATGGCCTGCATCAGGGTGTCGATACCGCGGGCAGTAGTACGCTCGCTGTATCCGATAATGATCAGGTCCTCGCGCAACACCAGCAGATCGCCACCCTCTATGGTGATTTTCTGGCTGGTGCTGGCCGTGCCGTCGAAGTAGAAGCCATCCGAACCTATCCTGCTGTGGTATTTGAAAATAGCTTTGAGCAGTAATGCTTCCGCGAACCGCGCCTTGAATGCCATCGAGCCGATAATCACGCTCTCGTTCACCGCCATGACAGCATCCCGTGTGAAGAACGCGTTTGGCAGTGGCGGGATCGCATGCCGGAGCGGGCTGAGGTATTTCTCCAGGCTGTCTTTGCGCATCGGCGTACCCTGGAACAGCTGCGCCGCCAGCTCGGCGTCTGCAGTATCCTTGAGCTCCTGCGCCAGCTCTTCGCAATCGTACAGCGCCACCAGCTCATCAACCAGCAAGCCCTTCATGCGCTCGTCGGCCAGGGCATCACACAGCAGGTCCTCGAATTCATAGACGTCGGCGACACGGCGCAATACACCGGTCAGCTGATCGTGTTCTCTCAAGGCCAGTTGCAGGTTCAGGATGTCGTCATACAGAACCTCGGCTGCGCTGGCGGGGGTCATGTTCTCGATTTCCCTGCCCGGGCGGTGAACCATCACGGCATTGAGCGCGCCGATCTCCGAGTCGATGCTGATCTGGGTTTCTCGCATGTTGCTTCCGTGTGTGACCGTTGGGTTTGTAGTGCAATGGCTGATTATCGCACAACGAGTGGAAATATTGTCCGTCTTCGTGTTGTCCTTATACAAATTTTTGATCTGCAATAAACGCATTATGAACACTTCTTTTCTTATTGAAATCAAATAGTTTATTGACCCTGATCAGTTGGTTCCAACTCCTGAAAAGAGATAATCAGCATGTCAAATTCCAGAAGGGGTTCACAGCCTCTTATGTGGATGCCTGTTGCCTCTGGTTTCGTGATCTGTTTCACCTTGCCAACCGCATCCGGGGAGCAAAAAGATGGTTGTCGCACTCATTGTTGTCACAACAGTCATTGTGTTTCTGGTGGTTGATATTCTGCTCCGCGTTTCCCTTAAAAGAATGCGTGAATCCCGGACCAGGAAGGAACGAGAGCAGGCGCTGGATATCGGGCTTAAACTTGATGTGAGCGAAGAAGCGCCCAGCCTGAAACGGGTAGAACTGGAGCAACCCGAAGCCCGTATTCTGGCGGTCGATGACGAAGAGATCATTCTTGACAGCTTCAGAAAAATTCTGGTTCTTGCAGGCTATAGCATCGACACGGTGGAAACCGGCCCCGAAGTACTCGGGCTGATCCGCCGGAATGACTACGATTTCGTATTCACTGATCTGAAAATGCCCGGGATGGACGGGGTCGAGGTGACGAAAGCGGTCAAACACCTGCGCCCCGATATCGACGTGATCGTCATCACCGGCTACGCATCGATTGAAACAGCAGTGGAAACCGTTAAATTCGGGGCGGCGGACTATGTAGAAAAACCATTTACCGAAGATGAGCTTCTCGAGTTTGTCAAAACGGCATTGATCAGGCGGCAGGATCGCCTGGAAAAACAGATGAGGCACAACATCCGCCTGATCAGGCCGGGTACCCGCGAATCCACGTCAAGATACGCATTGAATGTTCCTGCAGGCGTATTTGTCTCCCCGCAACACGCATGGGCGCAAATTGAAATGAACGGGACCGTCCGGGTCGGGTTGGATGACCTGATCAGAAAGCTGTTCGAAAAAGTCGACCACGTGGATTTACCGGAAACCGGGCAAAAAATCGAAAAAGGCAATCCCCTGTTTACGCTCAGATACGGCTCCTGGTTGTTGAAAGTACCTTCTCCATTCAGTGGCACAGTCACGTCTGTCAATACGGAACATGCCGATCATCCTGAATGGCTTTCCATCAAGCCATTCGAGCTGAGCTGGATGTGCGGAATTGAGCCGTCCAACCTGGCCGGGGAATTGCCGGGCCTGAAAATCGGGCGTGATTCGATCGATTGGTACCAGTCGGAAATCGACAGATTCAACAGGCTTTCATCGGAATATGCACAGGACGGTACCCGGCCCGGGCCCGAACAGCCTGAACAGGCCGGAAATGCAGACGAATTAAAGGTTCTGGTGGATTTTGCAAAGCCGGTTCTCCAACCAGAGAGGTCTGATTAAGCCGCACTCTCTCCGGTTGCCAATTTGGTGAGGCATACATGCTCAAGATTCATGTTTCTATCGGAGTAGTCATCCTTCTGACCGGTGCACTGCAGTGCTACGGGCAGGAAAGGAATGAGGCAGAAACAGCAGTGGACGAAAAATCGTCCGGTTCGCCGCCAGTGACGGTCAGGTTGCCGAAGGATATAACGCTTGAATCATCGGCGGGAGAAGTGGTTCTGCCGCACGACGTGCACGTCAGGGACAAGAAACTGAAGTGTGCCAGGTGCCACCACCAGATCCACGCCGAGGACCTGGATACTCCCCATGCGGAATACCTGGAGTCCTCGCTGGTCAATTGTCAGGTCTGCCACAACACAAACCCGGAAAACAGCAATAAGTATTACAAGTGCTCACTTTGCCACCCTTCAGAACCGGCTGACATTTCCGATGAAACACTGAGTTCAAAAGTAGTCATCCATAAAAGTTGCTGGGAATGCCACGATGCGGGCACGGGCGTCGAGGCAAGCCGGGGATGCAGCAATTGTCATACGAAGAACGAATGAGGAAGGCAGCATGGATAGAAGAGGTTTTTTAAAAACAACGCTTGTTGCCGGATCAGCCGCCCTGGCAGGCGGTGATCTGTGTGCCCAGGAGACTCGCGATCCGGAGGAATTTGTAGGAATCCTGGTTGATACCACCCGTTGTATCGGCTGCCGGGCCTGCGAGGTCGCCTGTGGCGAAACGCATGATCTTTTTGTCCCGGACGTGCTGAACGACGGGGCGCTCGAAGAAAACAGAAGCACCAGTGACAAGCAATGGATGGTCGTCAATAAATTCGAGACAGAGGCCGGTGAAGTATTTGTCAAAAGACAGTGCATGCACTGCTACCAGGCTGCCTGTGCCAGTGCCTGCCCCACCGAAGCGATGGAAAAGACCAAAAATGGCCCGGTCACCTGGCATGGAAACCGGTGCATCGGTTGTCGCTACTGCATGGCTTCGTGTCCCTTTGACATGCCCAAATTTGAATACGGCGAATGGAATCCTAAAATCCAGAAATGCACCCTGTGCTTCGAGCGCCTCGAAGCAGGGCAGAAGCCGGCCTGTGTCGCCGCATGTCCCACCGATGCCCTGATGTTTGGTACTCGGGTTAAAAATCTGGAAATTGCCAGGCATCGCATTTACAACCATCCGGATGATTATGTTCACCACATCTACGGCGAGCACGAAGTCGGTGGAACCGGGTACATCTACCTGTCAGCCGTGCCTTTCGAGCAGCTGGGTTTCAGGACCGATCTGGGCACCAGGCCGTATCCCGAATACACCAAGGAATTCCTCTACTCGGTACCGATGGTGCTGTTTGGCGTGCCGGCCTTCCTGCTGGGGCTCAATGCGTTGATTGGAGGTCCTCAACCGGGACAAGAGAAGACCTTTGAATTAGAAGCTGGCGATGATGGGGGTGGTGATGAACGCTAATACCGCTGTCAGCGGAGAGTTCAGCCGCTTCTTTCATTTTCTGATGCAGGAGATGAAGCCACGCGGTCCGTGGCTTACTCCGTTCAATGTGATCTCCATTCCCGTCATTTTTACCGGGGTGGTCATTATCGTCATCCGCTTTATCTACGGCCTCGGTGCCGTCACCAATCTCTCGCAGGATTTTCCGTGGGGTTTCTGGCTCGGTTTCGACGTGATCACAGGCGTTGCGCTCGCCGCCGGTGCCTATGTCATCACCTTTGTCGTTTACGTCATGAAGGTGGAAAAATATCACTCCATTGTGCGCATCACGGTGCTGAACGGCTTACTGGCCTATATTTTCTATGCTGGCGCATTGGTGTTCGATATCGGTCGGCCGTGGCAGGCCTACAATCCCTATATTGGCAACAAATTCGGATTCAGTTCCGTCATGTTTCTGATCTGTTGGCATTTTTTTCTGTACATGGTGGCGGCATTCATCGAGTTCTCGCCCGTTGTCGCGGAATGGGCCGGCTGGGAGAAGGCACGAAAATTCCTCAAGAGCATCACGCTCGCCACGGTTATCCTGGGAATCACGCTGTCTATCCTGCATCAATCGGGCCTGGGCGCTCTGTTCCTGATGGCCAAACCGAAAATTCATCCGCTGTGGTGGTCAGAGTTCATCCCCGTGCTGTTTTTGGTTTCCAGCGTTTACGCCGGGCTGGCGATGATTATCTTCGAGAGCACCATTAGTCACCGGGTGTTCCGGCATCTCATTCCCCATGACCCCAAACACTCCTTTGACGACATTCTCTTTGGCCTGGCCAAGGGCGCGGCCATTGTCATGTTTGTTTACTATTTTTTCAAAGCATTGCTGTTCATACACGGCAAGCAATGGAGCATGGTAAACGACGCCTGGGGCTACTGGTTCCTGGTGGAAGTGATCGGTTTTGTTTTGATTCCGGGATTCATGTTCGCCTTTGGCTACAGGAACAGAAGCCTGAATATCATCAAGATCGCATCCGTCATGGCCTTGCTGGGTATCGTGCTGAATCGTCTGAACGTATCCGTCATCAGTTTCAAATGGTATGCGGAGGTCCACTACTTCCCGTCCTGGCAGGAAATCGTCGTGACGCTGATGATCATTTTCACTGAGATCTGGATTCTGCGCTGGGTTGTCACGCGCATGCCGGTGTTCAAACCAGCCCATTAGAACAGGAGTTCAAAGAACCGAAATGGATTCATTTACCTATGTGAATATTTTTGAAACGAAAGGCCTGGAGTACCTGCTTTTGTTGTGCTTCTGGGTGCTGTTTGTTTATCTGATCCGATACCTTTCGCCGCCGTCGAAAAATCGCAAGGACTGGCACTGAAGAGCCCTCGGGCGAAGGCTCGTGGTTTTTCCGTAACAGGTGGATGATGCTCAACAGCAAAATTGGCTTCAAACTGACTTTCGGCGTCGTGCTGACGGTTCTTTTCGCGATCGGGATTTTCGCTTACTTCAACATTCAGTCCGAAAGAAAAAGCCTGCTGGGCGAAATTGAACGGCACGCGAATCAACTCAGCGAAGCGGTCAAGTCGGATACCGAATACGATATGATGCGAAACGATCGGGACCGAATCCATGAAAGCATCCGTCGTATTGGCCAGCAGAAAAGCATCGACCGCGTCCGTGTATTCAACAAGTCGGGAGAAATCATCTACTCCTCGGACAGCGCCGAAATCGGCAAGATGGTCGACAAAAAAGCGGAAAGTTGCTATCGCTGCCATTTAGCAGGAGAGCCCCTGGAACACCTGGAGACGCCTGATCGCACACGGGTCTTTAGCCCCGGCGAAGAGGCGCCGCGGCTCCTGGGCATCATCAATCCCATTTATAATGCGCCAAACTGCTGGACTGCAAGCTGCCATGCGCACCCCAGGTCGCAAACGGTGCTGGGCGTGCTGGATGTCACCATTCCCCTGACCGAACTTGACCGGACCATCCGCCGCAGCCAGGCGGCGGTCGTGGCGCTGGCCGTCGGCGTCATCCTGATTTTGAGCCTGATCGTCGGTTTCATGGTCCGGTGGTTGATCGACAGACCGGTGCAGGAACTCCTGACAGCAACCAGGCATGTTGCCGGCGGCGACCTGGGGTACCGGGTCGATGCCGATAGCGACGATGAACTCGGCATGCTGGCCAGGTCCTTTAACAATATGAGCGATAAGCTGGCGGAAGCCCGGTTACAGCTTTTCCAGTCCGACAAACTTGCCTCACTGGGACGGTTGGCCGCCGGGGTTGCGCACGAAATAAACAACCCGCTGACAGCAGTGCTTACCAACAGCAGTTACCTGCTGAAGCGGGCGGAGGGGCAGGATGACACACGTGAGGATCTGAAGGTCATCGTGTCTGAAACCATCCGTTGCCGCGAGATCGTCAAGAGCCTGCTGGATTTTGCCCGGCAGACCGTCCCGAAAAAACGCCAGGCCGCCATCAATGAGATTATCCAACGCGCCGTGGTGGTGATCGAAAATCAACTCTCGCTGGGAAGAGTAGAACTGGTAATGGACCTGGATGACGCGCTGCCCAGAGTGACGGTCGACGCGAACCAGATTCAGCAGGTTTTTATCAACCTGCTGGTCAACTCGCTGGACGCCATTGGCGAACAAAGCGGCTCCATAAAAGTGACCAGCAGGGCGGTCAGCGTTCACCCTGCCGGGATGCTCCAGATCAAGCGAGCCCAGTGTCCGAAACGGCATGACCTGATTGACAGAAAAGTTCAGATCGACGGTAAACCGGCCATTGGGATACGTTACCGAAAGCAGGATGAAACCGGCCTCATTTACCTCGACTCCATCTACGGATCGCAGCAGCATCGCCTGGACGACATGCCAGATCTCAGGGATGGTGTCGAACTCCTGTGCCCGGAATGTTCAAGGTCGCTCATCGCCGAGGGCGAGGCCTGCCCGAAGTGCGGCGCACCGATCTATGCGTTTGAAGTTCCGCTGAAAGGCATGGTCCAGGGTTGTTTGCAGGATGGATGCGGATGGCATCGCTGGGAGCAGGTTGATTCCTCCTGGAACGACAAATTTGTGGAAGTCCGGGTGGCAGATGACGGTTGTGGCATTCCCAAAAGTCAGATCCCGAAACTGTTCGAGCCGTTTGCAACGACCAAGGGCCAGAAGGGCACAGGATTGGGGCTGGCCGTTACCTGGGGGATTGTAGACAATCATAATGGCACCATTTCGGTGGAAAGCGAGGTCGGCGTTGGCACGACCTTTATCATCCGGATTCCGGTGGAATCATGAATACGGCGCGGGACATTCTGGTAATCGACGATGAACTGACGGTCACTCAGGCTGTGGTCAAAGTGTGCAGCGCAGAAGGAATGACGGTCGCTGCAGCGGACAGCGCGAGCGACGCGCTCCGCTACCTGGAGGATGGCGAGTTTTGCCTGGTCCTTTGCGACATCATGATGAGCGGTCTCGACGGTTTTCAATTCCTCGAAGAACTCGACCGCAGAGGCATCCAGACCCCCGTGGTGATGATGACAGGCTACTCCACTGTTGAAAATGCAGTCAGGAGCCTGACTTCGACCGGCGCCGTTGACTATATTCCCAAGCCGTTCACGGCCGATGAATTGCTCGCAGTTGTCCGGCGCAGCCTGCGATGCGCCCAGCTGCTTGAAGAAGCTGAGTCGGCCAGTCTCGAGCACCCCGGTTGCATGAGTTACGTGCCTTGCCCGGCCAACTATTACCGGCTCGGATATGTCAGCTGGGCTGTGCTGGAGGACGAAGGGACAGCCAGAATTGGGGTCAGTGACCTGTTCCTGAAGGCGGCGGAAGGTATCGCCGAGCTGGAATTGTCATTAACCGGCGAAGACTTACTGCAGGGTATTCCCTGTGCGGTCGCAATTTCGCAGGACGGATCCCGGCATGAAATCATCTGCCCTATGGACGGGACCATACTCGAGGTCAATTCGGAAACGCAATCGAATCCCTCCCTGGTCGAGAAAGACCCTTATTTCAGAGGGTGGCTTTACCGGATACTGCCACCTAACCCGGAGAACAACCTGCAGTGGCTGAGTTTATGAACATTCGAACCGGGCGCTGCCGCATAAAAGAAAGGAGATTCCAATGAAGGCCATTCTGCTAACAGTCGTATTGCCGACCCTGATTCTGTTCTTTTTTTTGAACCTGGCTGCAAGGGAGTGGTTTTCGAGAATCCAGGAGAAAAGACGGCGGGCTGAACGCGAAGAGGCGCTGACTGAAAGTCTCAGGCTTGATTTCACGCGTGAATCCAAAACTCTGAAACGGGTCGAAGTTGAAGACCCGAAGGCCCGTATTCTTTGTGTTGATGATGAAGAGGTGATTCTTGATAGCCTGCGTAAAATCCTGGTTTTGGACGGCTATAACGTGGATACCGTCGAGACAGGACAGGAGGCTCTGGGACTGGTCCAGATCAACAGCTACGATTTCGTTTTCACCGACCTTAAAATGCCGGCCATGTCGGGAACCGATGTGGCCAAATCCGTCAAGCACCTGCGACCGGATATCGATGTTGTCATCATCACGGGCTACGCAAGCGTGGAATCTGCCGTGGAGTGCATGAAACACGGAGTGCTGGATTATATTGAGAAGCCATTTACTGAAGACGAGTTGAGACTGTTCGTCAAACGGGCCATGTTCAAACGGCAGGACCGGATCGAAAAGCAGCTGAAACCAAGGGTTCACGTGATGGGTCCGGCAGAATCGGAACAGGTCTTCGGCAACGAGTTCACGGTGCCGGGCGGTGTGTTGGTTTCACCTGGCCATTGTTGGGTCAGGCTGGCGCAAGATGGCACTGCAAAGGTCGGACTCGATGACTTCGCCAGGAAGCTGCTGGGTTCCATCGACTCGATTAATTTCCCCAATATCGGCATGAACGTAAAGGCAGGGGAAGCCCTGTTCAGCGTCAACCAGGGCCATCGCACGGCAAGTTTTCATGCGCCACTGAGCGGTAAAGTTGTGCAGATCAATGACCGTCTCGGAACAGACAGCTCACTGCTCTCAGAGATGCCGTACGGTGAGAACTGGGTTTGCATCATCGACGGTGAGGATTTGGATACCGAGTTACCCGATTTGAAAATTGGAAAGTCGGCCGTGGTTCTGTTCCAGGAGGACATAGACCGGTTCCAGGATGCCGTTCAAAAAGCGACAGATGATGACTCACCTGAAACGGCGCTCTTCATAGGTGTCATTGAAAAGATGGACGATGCTCGCTGGCAGCACATGGTTGATCTGTTTTTCAAGGCTTGAGGAGTTAAGTGCGCATGCCGGATCTCAAGGGTCTGATTTTTGATGTAGACGGCACCCTGGCCGAGAACGAGCAAAATGGCCACCGGGTGGCATTCAACCGGGCTTTTGCCGATGCCGGGCTGGATTGGTACTGGGACGAAGAAACCTATGATCGCCTGCTGCGGGTTTTCGGCGGTAAGGAGCGGATGCGTTACTACATCGACGACTTCCTGGGTGGCCTCGAGGGCGTCGACGATCTCGATGGTTTCATTCGCGAGGTGCATGCGAGCAAGACGGAGCATTACGGCAGATTGCTGAGAACCGGCGCAATTCCGCTGCGGCCCGGGATTGGGCGATTGATCCGGGAGGCGCACGAGGCAGGTCTGAAGCTGGCGATCGCAAGCACCACGACATTGACGAATGCGACCACTTTGCTGGCCCAATCGCTCGGTGATGAGAGTGTTACCTGGTTCGATGTATTTGCCTGCGGCGACGTGGTGGCGAACAAAAAGCCGGCACCGGATATTTTTCTTCATGCCCTGGTGGAACTGGGCCTGGAAGCTTCGGAATGCCTCGCCGTGGAGGACTCGCACAGCGGCCTCGCATCGGCCAGGGCGGCCGGGCTGCGAACCCTGGTCACGGTCAGCACCTCGACGCTCGGCCAGGATTTCACCGGCGCCGCGCTGGTATTGGACGGTCTTGGCGAGCCGGGGGCGCCCTTCATGGTGCTCGGCGGCGACGCCGAAGGTGCGCGATGGGTCGATGTCGACTTTTTGCGTCGCCTGCATGCCCATAATAAGCCTGGCGCCTGACCGCGGCTAATGGTTTATCATTCCCATCTCTGAACCAGATGGAATCCACCACCATGCCAAGAATTTTCACGTTTTTTCTGACGCTTGCTGTTTATTTCTTTCTCGATGTCGCGCTGGCCGCAGAAACAGCTGATGACAAAAAGTGGGATGTGAGCAACATTCCTGGCGAAGCGAAAACGATCAAAATCGATACCCGCAGCGGTACCTGGATGAGCCTGGATGTCAGCCCTGATGGCAAGACCATCGCGTTTGATCTGCTGGGGGACATCTACCTGCTGCCGATGAGCGGCGGCAAAGCGAAGGCCATCAACAGTGGGCTGGCCTGGTCCATGCAGCCGCGCTTTTCGCCCGATGGCTCGGAAATCGCTTTTATCAGCGATGCAGGTGGCGGCGATAATATCTGGATCATGCAGGCCGACGGCGGTGACGCGAAGCAGTTAACCAAAGAAGAGTTTCGTCTTTTGAACAATCCGTACTGGTCACCCGACGGACAGTACCTGGCCGCACGCAAGCACTACACCACGACACGTTCCCTCGGCACCGGAGAAATCTGGCTGTATCACCGTGGTGGAGGTGAAGGAATTCCGGTGGTGGAAAAGCCCAGCGAAAAACACCAGAAAGAACTGGGTGAGCCGGCCTTCTCACCGGATGGCCGTTACATCTACTTCAGCCTGGACAAAACACCTGGCGGCACGTTTATCTATGCGCAGGACTCCAACGGAGAGGTGTTCGAGATCCGCCGACACGATCTGGAGACCGGGAAAACCAGGAGTTTCGTCAGCGGGGCGGGCGGTTCAGTGCGGCCGACCCCGTCGCCTGATGGCAAGTCACTGGCGTTCGTGCGGCGGATCCGGGGCGAAAGCGCTTTATTTGTGAAAGACCTGGTCAGTGGAGTTGAAACCCCTGTTTTCGCCGAACTTGACCAGGACCTGCAGGAAGTCTGGGCAGTGCACGGCACTTATCCCAACATGGACTGGACGCCCGATTCGAAAAGCATCGTGTTTTGGGCCGGTGGCAAGATCAAACGCGTCGAGATTGCCTCAGGGCAGGTCGCCGACATCGAGTTTCACGTCAAGGACAGCCGCACGGTTTATGCTCCACCACGTCCGGCAGTTGATGTCGCTCCCGCAAGCTTTGACACGCGGATGGCCCGCAACGCTGCTGTTGCCCCGGACGGGTCAGCCATCGTTTTCGAATCGGCCGGCCGTTTGTACACGCGGGATCTTCCGGACGGACGTCCGGTCAGGCTGACCGGCGACGAAGGCACGCACTTTGAATACGACCCTGCATGGTCGCGCGATGGCAAGAACATCGTTTTCGTCACCTGGAGCGACGACAGGCTGGGGCAGGTGCACAGCGTTCGCGCGCGCGGCGGCGTCAGCAAGCAGTTGACCCGGAATCCCGGCCATTACCATGGGCCACGCTACTCGCCAGACGGCCGGTCAATCGTGTTTGAAGTGACCGACGGTGGATGGCTGACTGCGCCGGACTGGTCCATCGACACCGGGGTGTTCCTGATTCCGTCCGGGGGGTTGGGCAGCGGTGAGCGGGCGCAACAGGTCACCGACAACGGCAGTAACCCGCATTATGGTGCGGCAAAAGACCGTCTGTTCGTGACTCGCAAAGCTGAGTCCGGGGATGGCCGGGCTCTGGTCAGCATCAATCTCGATGGTGAGGCGGCCAGAACTCATGCCAACGGCGAATACGTCAGGCTGTTCGAAGTGTCACCTGATGGCCGGTACCTGGCATTCCGGGAAAACTACAACGTGTATGCCCTGCCGCTACCGCCGGGCGGGAATCCGTTGAAATTGTCGACCAGCGTGAAAAGCATGCCGATGGTCAAGGCCAGTGGCGATGGTGGGAATTTTCCTGGCTGGTCGGAAAATGGTCGTCGATTGAACTGGACGCTCGGATCGAATGCTTTCAGCGCCGGCGTGGACGAACTGTTTGTCAACGCCGATGACGACCACAACGGCGGTTACACGCCACCCAAAGAGGGTCACTCGTTATCGCTTCGACTGAGGTCGGACCAACCGGCAGGAAAAGTCGCGCTGACCGGTGCACGCCTGGTCACGATGGCCAGCGAGGATGGCGGCGTCATTGAGAATGGCGTGGTGGTAGTTGAGGGCAATCGCATCACTGCAGTGGGCGATGAAAACACCAACATCCCTGCCGACGCCAAAGTAGTGGACGTCAGCGGCAAGACGATTATTCCCGGAATCATCGACGCTCATGCCCATGGTTCAGCCGGCGTTGGGTTCATCCCGCAACAGAACTGGATGGCCTACGCCACGCTGGCAATGGGTGTGACCACGGTTCACGATCCGTCCAATGATGCGCGGGAGATTTTCGCAGCGGCCGAAATGCAGCGCACCGGTCAGATTCTTGCCCCGCGTATATTTTCCACGGGGGATATCGTGTACGGCGCCAGGTCCTCTTACTTTGCCGAGATCAATTCACTGGACGATGCCCGCCGTCATGTACGGCGCCTGAAAGCGCAGGGTGCCGGCAGTATCAAGAACTACAACCAGCCACGCCGGGAGCAGCGCCAGATGGTCACCACTGCCGCCCGGGAAGAAAGCATGCTGGTAGTTTCCGAGGGAGGCTCGTTGTTTCACATGGACCTGTCAATGGTGGCCGACGGAAACAGTACGAT
>JAOUCS010000207.1 GCA_029859645.1 Lysobacterales bacterium
TCGAAGATATCAGCTACGTCCAGGAAACGCTGGTAATCAGAGGCCGCCAGTGCATTTTTTGCCCAGTCAAAGTTCTTGTAATAACGGTTGATCAACAAATTGCCGTGCAGCGTTCCCTCTTTATAGGACTTCATGAACTCGTTGAGTTCGGCCAGCAGTTTCGGACTATCCGGACGAACGGCCACGCCAATTCTTCCACCCGAACGAAAAACGATGTCTTCACGCATGGTGAGCTGGTCAAAAACATCGACCCAGATTCTTGCCTTGTCATCGTCTACTACCAACCAATCCAGCAAACCTGCATTGACCATCTCCAGCAAGTCTTCGTCCTCCAGGTCTTCGGAGGCATCCTGTAAAACGACTTCAGGCTTTCCTTCATTCCTGAACCGCTCATTCAAATTATCCAGGCTGGCGCGGTAACTGCTCGATGCGCGCACGTAGATCGTTTTTCCGGAAAGGTCATCGATCGATTCAATATCCGGCGCGGACGGCCCGGTTACGAGGACCTCAGATAGTTCCCTGGACAAGGGCATGGTGAAATCAACAATCGCCTCACGCTCAGGGGTAATGGTCAGCCCGGCTGCAGCGATATCACCACGCCCCTCGATCAGGCTTGTAAACAACTCATCCCGTCCGACCGGGATAAATACCACGTGAACGCGCAGATGACCCTTGTCCATTCGCTCGTTAACAAAATTCTCGAACGCACTGAACAATTCGTAAGTCAGACCTTTTGGACGTCCACTATCGAGAAAGTACCGGCCCAGGCCATAGACCGTTAAAACGCGGATCATGCGTTGGGTTTCCATCTCGTCCAGGTCCCCGGTCCACCGCTCATCGTAAACATTGAAACCAATCTCGGTTTCAAGCTCTTTGATGTCCACGGCACGGTTTTGTGTCGATTCAGTCGTTGACCGGGTGGTCGTATCAGATGCGACTGACTCCAAACATGGAATCAGAATCAGCAAAAAAAGGTAAAGAAAAATTCGTTGAACAAGTAACATAACCATGCTCCTGATTTTCGCTTGTCAATGACCCGCAATGGCCGCCGCGCGAGCCGCAGGTATCTCAATGCCCAGTTCGTCGAAGCGGTTTTTGATGCGCCTCAGGACTTCCCGCCTGACACGATACTGCTCGCCGGGTGAAGTTTTCAGGATGCACTTGATTTGGAATCCGAAATCTCCAAACCGATCCACGCCAAACATCTCCGGTTCGCTCATGATGGCGTCGCCGTAATCGGGATCAGCACAAACCTCCCTGGCGACGGTCATAATTTCCTCCATAACGCGGTCGGCGCTCTCCCGGTACGACACTCGAATGTCGAAAACGATCTGCGCCCACTCGTAAGAGCGATTGGTGACCGACTTGATCTCCCCGTTAGGAATGAAGTGCAGCTTGCCCTCCAGGTCGCGCAATGCCGTGGTCCGCAGGCTGACCCGCTCCACGCGTCCGGTGGTGTCGTTGATCGTGACGATATCGTTGAGTTCGTACTGGTCCTCGATCAGGATAATCAAGCCGTTGAAATAGTCGCGCATCAAGTTCTGGGCGCCGAAGGCGAATGCGAAGCCAATGATGGCCGCGCCGCCGAGAACCGCCATCAGGTTGACCCCGGCTGCCTCGAAAACAAGCAATAATCCCACGATCACGAGGACGACGGTGACCGCATTACCCAGGCTTTGCGCCAGCGTATCTGCCCGGGTGATTTTGTTACGGCCTTGCCTTCGACCCTCACGGATGACAGCGTGCGCAAAACGCTGCAGAAATAACCGGATCAGGACCAGCAAGACGGCGACAGCCAGGAGGATAGTGAGGATGTTGGGTCCGCGTTCCTGCGCCCAGCGCGAGATGTTTCTGGGGTTCAGCGGACTTTCCAGCCACCTGCTTTTACTGCGGGCGGATTCGGCCTCCTCGCGCATGCGTTCCGCTTCTGCAGTCACTTCAAGCTGGTCTTCCTGCAGTTCCTGCATTCGCTGGTGCAGGGATTCGAGCCGCTTTTGCCGCTCGTCGATCTCCCGTTCGATTCCCCTCTGGTCCGCTTCGACACCGGCCAGCTTTTCCCGAATACTGTCCAGTTCCGCCTGCTCCGCGCCGGCTGCGTTTCTTTCCGTGTATTCCTGTCGGCGGATTTGTTCGCCCTGTTCCAGGTTGGCCTGGGTTTCCCTGGCGATACGAAGCAATGATGTCTCCAAATCAATCTGATACTGCAACGCCACCTTTTGCTCCAGAAAATTCATAACGGCCTGTTCGGCTTCCGCGGCTTCCTGCTCGACCCTCTCGGCCATCCTTCGTGCCTCAATCTGCTCGGGCGTTTCCGGAAGCATGTCGTCCACTAACTCGGAACGCTCATCCTGTATCCCCGGTGCAGAGGGCGTTGCATCCGCTTGCGGGGAAACTGCCGTTGCGGTGTCGTCCATCGATTCCACCGGCGTGGGATCTTCCGCAGTGCCGAGCATTTCGTCCAGGGCCTGCCGGTCAATAACGATTTTCTCTTCCAGGGCCTGAATTTGGATACGGATCGCTTTTTCGGTCTGAAATGCCGTTTCGGTCAGGTTCCTGGCGACCCGGAGTTTCTGCCGGTCCGCAGCGATTCTCGCTTGCAGAGCTGTTTTCTCTTCGCCTTCAGCCATGCCTTGGAAACGCGTTTCCTGGTTGTCCAGTTTCTGCTCGCGCTCCGTGAGTTCCCGGGCCAATTGTTCCGTGGCGTTTTCCCGTTGCTTCAGATCATCTTTCAGTTGAACCAGCATTTCCTGGTCCGACTCGGTGAGGGACTGGAGCCGAACGATGCGTTCGCTTTCCGTTGCGCTCTCGGCCACTTCATCCAGGTAAGCTTCTTGCTGTGCATAAACTGCCAATGACATCGAACAGAGCATCCCGACTAACAGCAGAGATTGAATTCTCATGATTTATCCCCGGTCGATGTGGGGCGCGATGGCAGGAACACCAATGCCAGAAGCGACGGCAGAATGACGCCCAGGACGAGCCAGACCACGGCCAGGGGTAGCCGGCCGGTATCGCCGAAGGAGCTATTCGAAGCAGGGCTTTTCTCGCCGGAATCCTGAATTTTGATCAATTGGTCAATGAGATTGTCTCCCTTTATATGTCGTTCCCGGGGTGCGCCTGGATTCGGCAGGTATGTCCTCATCGGATATCTCAAACTATTATGTTCTGCTCACCGCGCAATTAACTTGTGTCATTGCTTCAATAGTTTGTATCGGAGAACATTTTGCATTTGGTCAGTAAGCAAACTCCATGCGTAATCCGAAAACCCAGCTGCTGGTTTCGATCTCGTCGGGATCGTCACGAGACCAATACTGGATGTTGCCCATGACGCCAAGCGCCTGGGTGAGCTTGAAACCGTAGAACATCTCGAAACCCGATTCCCTTCCTTTGTCTGCCTCGCTGGGATCGCCGAAGAACAGCCCGAATCCGGCGATGTCCCGGACGCGTTCGAGGGGCGACAGCCACATGAAGGCCAGCGAGTACAATTCGCGGTAGTCTGCCGACAGGCGGTTGTAGGATTTGCTCCAGCGTGC
>JAOUCS010000007.1 GCA_029859645.1 Lysobacterales bacterium
TTCGAGGTGATGGAAAATAACCGCCAGCGATTACTGACTGTTCTGGGTATGCTTTGACTTCCTGATTCCGCTCCTTGAACTTTACCCGGTCTCGATGACACTCCTGGGCTAAGATCCGAGCATAGGAGGAAGTCATATGAGTAACCAAAGATACAGCCCGGAATTTAAGGATGAAGCGGTCCGCCAGGTTGTCGATCGAGGCTATTCCGGTAGAAGGAATCGATCATGAAGGCCAACGCGATTCAGACAGCGTCCCCTCGCCAGTGGATCAGTGTAGTTTTGGTGTATCTCTTCATTCCATTGGTTCTCTTGGCATGCGGAGGAAATTTCGGTTGGTGGCAGGCGTGGATCTTTTCCCTGCTGATCGTTGCCGCTGGCATAGGAGGGCGTATTTGGGCGGAGCGGCGGCATCCGGGTTTATTGGCCGAACGACAAGATCTTGAAAAGATCCAAAGTTCGAAGACTTGGGACAAAGTGCTCGCTCCACTGATGGCGCTGAGTATAAGTTTCCCGCTGGTCATTGTGGCAGGGCTGGATCATCGCTATGGCTGGTCACCCGTATTTCCGCTCTGGCTCAACGTGCTGGGCTTTATCTTGATCTCGCTCGGATACACTTTTGCTGCGTGGGCATTTGTAGAGAATCGCTTTTTCTTCAGCACGGTACGTATCGAGACGGATAGAGAACATGTGGTCTGTGACAGTGGCCCATACCGGATTGTGCGCCATCCGGGCTATGCCGGGAATATTCCGCCATTGCTGGGCATTGTGCTGGCCTTCGGCTCGGTGTGGACACTTATTCCGGCGGCGGTGGCGTTGATCATCGCGGTGATCAGAACCGCACTTGAAGACAAGACTCTAAAGAGAGAGTTGCCGGGCTATCGAGACTACGCACGGCGCGTGCACTATCGGTTGATTCCGGGGATTTACTGAGGAGCCCTTTCTTTTCTAACCACAGCTGATTCGTGCGAAACAACGAACCGCTTCTGGCAAAAATCAGCTATAAACGCGCTTAGATCCTGGACCAAATTTGGTTCTGCTTTGCACTCAACAGCAGAGGTTCACCGTCGATGAGTGACTTTGGCTGCTAACGACCCATAGGCGAACTCTATCCCGGCTAAGATTTAGGTGGTTCAGGGGATGCCTGGGTGGCATCTGGGTCCAGAAAAAGGCAGATGATACTTGTCTGAATGCCTGAAAAGGCGGTTAATAGTTCCTATCCGCCTCAACTTCTGACTGCAAGGTGTGATATGAAACTCGAAGGATTCTGTCATTGCGGCGCTGTGCGCTTCACGCTGCTGTCACGGCACCCGTATCCTTTTGCGCGGTGCTATTGCTCCATCTGCCGAAAAACGGCCGGTGGTGGCGGTTATGCGATCAGCGCTTCGATGTTTATCCCGAGGAGTCGCTTGCAGCCTGGCATCAGCGGCTCGGGCTCGAGCAAAGTGAGTAGCGCGGGTAGAATAATCGGCATGATCGTCCTGGGTGACAGGCGCATTACGACCCGCAACGGCCCTTTATAAGTAGACAACGCCAAATTGTTTCGGTCAGGGGCCGGCGGGACATGAGTCTCAGGGGGGTTTGGGCGGAACTGCGTGACCGCGGCGTGCTCAAGGCGGGGGCAGCCTACGCGGCCGTCGGTTGGGTCGCATTGGAGGTGCTCAGCGTCGTGTTCGAGAATCTCGGCGCCCCGGGCTGGGTCCTGAAAGTCATTACGACATTGATCCTGATCGGCTTCCCGGTCGCCTGCGTGCTCGCCTGGGCATTCGATATAACTCCGGAGGGTATTCGCTCTGTGTCCTTCGTTTACGGGAAGCCGGCACCGCAATCTGCGAACGTCGTGGTCGAGCCAAGCACAGAGCCATCCGTCGCCGTGCTCGCTTTTGACAATCTAAGCACCGAACCCGAGCAAGCCTATTTCTCAGATGGCATTGCCGAGGACATCATTACGGATCTCTCAAGGCTTTCGCAGCTGCGCGTGATCGCTCGCAACTCGAGCTTCACCTACAAAGGCGGCCCAGTGGACGTGCGGCGGGTTGGCCGGGAGCTTGGTGCGCGCTATGTGCTGGAGGGTAGCGTGCGCAAGGTGGGCCAGCACGTCCGCGTTGTCTCTCAGCTTACTGAAACGACGACCGGCGCGCTCGTCTGGGCCGAACGATTCGATCGCGATCTGACCGACATCTTTGCCGTACAGGATGAGATTGCCCTCGAGATCATCGAGGCGCTCAGGATCAAGCTGTCTCCGGAAATGGAGGCACGGCTGACCCGGAAAATCCCTGTCGACCTGGAAGCGCGAAACTTGTTCCTGCGGGGACGCGAACATGCGTTTCTACTCACAGCGAACGGAAGCATTGAAGCGCGCAAGCTGCTCGAACGAGCTATCGCGATCAGCCCCGGCTTTTCGTCTGCAATGGCCTGTATCGCATTCACGCTTGTAGAAGACTACGTCATGGGTTGGGGCGACGATCCGCAGCGCTCCCTCGAGTCCGGTCTGGAAATCGCGCGGCGTGCATGTGCGGTGGACGATCAGGATCCCTACGCGCAAGTGTACCTCTCGCTTGCCCTGCTGTGGAACCGGCAGCACGAGGAGTCGATGGTTGCAGTGCGGCGCTGCCTCGCCCTGGCGCCCAGCCATGCAGACGGCCACATGCAACTGGCCAACCTCCAGTACTACATGGGGGATATCGAAGATGCTCTGAACACGCTTGATATTTGCATGCAGCTGGATCCGCTGTATCCGGAGATCGCGCTTTATTTCCTGGCGGAAGCGCAGGCAGCCTCAGGGCAGTTGGTTGCTGCAGTGGCCACCCTGCGGCGGCGACTGGAACGCAATCAGAACTCGGAGACGACTTACGCGCTACTGGCCTCGTGTTACGGACATCTCGGAAAAATCGAAGAGAGCCGCGAGGCCTGGGCGCAGGTAATTAGAATCGCGCCGAACTTTTCGCTGGAACGGCGGCGGCGAATATTGCCCTACAGGACTCCCGAAATATTCGAGCGCCGTATTGAAGGATTGCACAAAGCGGGGTTGCCGATCTAGCGATTTGCCGCGATAGCAGAAATTGGTCTTCCAAGCTCCCCGATGGCCGCTACTGGCCGAACTCAGATCAAGACTTCCTTAAAACACGGCGTAACGAGTGAAATGACATTCATTGCTATACTCAGGTTTACTCGCCCTGGTGACAGTTACCAGGCAACACATGACTTGGATGAGTTGGGCGTCGTATTCTACGGCGGCATGTTCGGAGATCGGACGGATCATTTCCGAGAGGGATTATAGTGTTATGCATGACAACACCAGAATTGATGAAATCGCTACAGGAATCTATCGAATCAGCACGCCGGTGCCACCGCCGGTAATTCCCGGAGGATTCACCTTCAATCAATACCTGATCAAGGACGATGACCCGTTGCTTTACCATACGGGGCCTCGCAAAATGTTTTCGTTGATACGCACCGCGATCGAGTCCGTACTGCCCGTACAGTCACTCCGTTACATTGGTTTTTCCCACTTTGAAGCAGACGAGTGCGGCTCTCTCAATGATTTCCTTGAGGTTGCTCCGGGCGCCGAACCATTGTGCAGCCAAATTGCAAAAATGGTGAGCGTGGATGACATTGCCCTGCGCCCGGCTCATGCCCTGGGCGACGGTGAGAATCTGGTGCTGGGTAGCCATACGGTCCGCTGGATCGACACGCCACATCTTCCGCATGCCTGGGAGTGCGGTCACTTGTTCGATACCACGACCAGCACACTATTCTGCGGCGATCTGTTCACCCAGGGTGGACACCAGCATGAACCACTGACCCGCGATGACATCCTTGACTCCAGCGAGGATATGCGTGCGCAGTTGGATTACTTTTCCCAGACACGTAATGTGCGCAGTTTAATGGAAAAGCTGGCAAGTACATCGCCGAGCACACTGGCGTGCATGCATGGCGCTGCCTGGCAGGGTGATGGCGCAAAACTGTTACGACAATTGGCAGAGCGGCTGGCAGGATGACCATTTGGCCGCAATTCGGCATCTATTTCTAAATATGAGTTTGTTCTGTTACTGGCCGTTTGGTCTTGCATAGATTTCGTGGACACCTGACTTTGGCGCGATAATGCGTCAGGAGGTGTTTTATGGCACGAAGGAAGAGATATAGCGCGGAGTTTAAACCGGAAGCATTAAGACGAGCCGACGAGCCAGGCGTCCGAACGTCAAACTGGCCCCGCTTAAGACGGTCGAACAGCAAGGGATGCAGGCGGTCCAGCGATCACGCGAGTTGTTGGTGCATGAGCGTGTCTCTTTGTCCAACCACCTTCGTGGTTTGCTGATGGAGTTCGGCATCGTCATCCCGCAAGGCTTTGCGAGCCTGTACCGGTTACTACCGGAGATCCTGGAAGAGGGGGATATCGAGTTACCCGACCTGTATCGCCCCACACTCAATTTGCTGTATGGCCGACAGTTCTCGGCCTATCTGGGCCTGACGCCGAAGCAGTTCAGCAGTGGTGGAAGAGTCAACCTGGTGGGGGTCAGCAAACGAGTCGCCAACAAGCGCTTGCGTGCCGTGCTGATCCAGGGTGCACGAGCAACGTAATCCGTTGGCGGCCTAAATGACCGCCAAGTAAGAGGAGTTCAGCGAGAGACCAGGATCAGATAGAAGATATCCGCTCCGGTAAAACCTGTTCCGCTTTGAGGCCCTGGAGTCCATCGACCCGTTGAGGAACCGGAGTGCGCATACATTGAGGGCTGGGAGATAGCGTCTCCATTGAAAAGCCGAATATACATACGCGTCTGATGTCTGATACGAAATCACTCGCTAACAAGGAGGAGTCCATATACGAAGCGGTCGTTCACTCTTTGACCGTGAATCTCGATTATACTGGACGATAATTTCGTGCGTATTGGTCTGGATTTCGGGAGAAGAATTATGGTTGCCGTGAATAAAGTGCTTGTTACAGCGTCGCTGGCCTTCATGGCGGTGGCGACCTATCAATGGGGAAACTCTGACAGTCCTGATTCTCGGGGGGTCCAGCTTATCGACACAGCTGTTGCAGCCGAGACCCCAGCTGAGTACTCACCGGTGAAGGCGCGTGCTCGTGATTTCTATACGCCGAACAGTGAAGACCTCGCACCTGATGAGATGCGATTAATTGCCTGTGGTACCGGTATGCCCACGGCCCGTCCGAAGCAGGCGGCGTCATGCTGGTTACTCGAACTTGGGAACGGTGACAAGCTTCTCTTTGATCTGGGGACGGGCTCGGCGGAGAGAATCGCAGCCATGCAGATTCCCTACAATTATCTCGATAAGGTTTTTCTGAGCCACCTGCATACCGATCACTTCGGCGACCTGGACGCCTTGTTTATCGGCGGTGCGCTTGCCGGTCGCCAGAAGCCTTTGCGCGTTTGGGGGCCGAGTGGCGCCACGCCTGAGAGGGGCACGAAATACGCGGTGGAGCACCTGCGTAAGGCACTCACCTGGGACATCGATGGCCGCGCAGGGCTCACCGATCCACGTGGATACCATATCGAAGCCAACGAGTTCGACTACAAGGCTGTGAATGGAATTGTCTATCAGGAAAATGGCGTGACGATTCGCTCCATCCCGGCGATTCACTCGCTGGATGGCCCAGTGAGTTTCATTGTCGAGTGGAACGGTTTCAAGTTCGTATTCGGCGGCGATACCTATCCGAACAAGTGGTTTGCCAAATACGCACAAGATGCGGATCTGGCTATCCACGAGTGTTTTATCGCCGTGCCTGACATGATTGAAAAGTTTAAATTCACGCCACAAAGTGCGCTGGCAGTGGGCACCCAGATCCACACAGCACCCGCGGCATTCGGGAAAATGATGTCGATCATCAAGCCGCGCATGGCCGTGGCCTATCACTTCTTTAAGGATTTCGACACCACGGGGGCGATTTATGATGGCATCCGGTCAACCTACGACGGTCCGCTGAGTCTCTCGGAGGACTACATGGTGTGGAACATCACCAAGGACGATATACGGGTGCGGATGGCCGTTATTGACGAAGATGTCTGGCCGCCTCCGGCCACCGAAAAGCCGCAGGCCCCCGATGCCAGTCTCAGGATTCCCTATTCGGACATGATCTCCGGCGGCAAGTATGACATGAGTGATGTGATTCAGCCTACATATGACGAGATCAACAAGGAATACGGGCTGAATGAAAAACAGGAGTGACCAAGTACAACACTGGTCTGAATCAATAACAGGAACCCGCTTCGGCGGGTTTCTTTTTGTCTATTTCCTATGGGGCGAATTACTTCTTGTGGCCGAATTGAGAACCAAACTCCTTTGAGAACCACGTTCAGGGAAGTTCTCTTATCTAAATCAATTACAGAACTAGACCGCCCAAGTGTGCTTATGGCTGCTACCGACAAAGCTGGACCAGTTTTTTCAGGCCAGGCCACCGTCGCGCCTTCACCAACAGCGCGCTCGACCATGGCGCCATAGTGGTGTACGGTCGCACTATCAGCGAGTAGGTAGAGCTATTGCTCAACCGTATCGGCCTGGACACCGGCCATTAACAACGATGTCCTGACCTGCCAGGTTCTGGACGGTACCTGGCACCGGTTGTTGCAAACCGGAGTTGATAAATGAGATTTGGTATGTCGCAAATAAATTTATTCCTGAAATGGCTTCGAAAAGTTGTAGGAGAGAATTCACTCGTAATATCTTTTTTGGTATTTATTCTACTGTTTTCAAGCAGTGTCAATATCGACTACCAGACCGGCCTCGATGCCTACACCATCGGCGATTACCAAACCGCGATGAAGAAATGGACAGCCATAGCTGAAGGGCCAGCCACCGCAGTCGATCCGCTCGACTATGTCGAAGCCCATTACTCCATCGCCATGCTTTACTGGCAAGGGCAGGGCGTGCCCCGGGATTTCCGCAAATCCTACGAGTGGTTGCTCAAAGCCGCTCATTTGAACCATGCGGGCGCCCAGACGAAATTGGGTTATCTCTACACCGACGGCGTTGCTGTACCGCGGGATTTGAATGCGGCCTTTGAGTGGTACAGCATGGCCGCGAAGCAAGGCGATGTAGATGGTCAGTACAACCTTGGCATTTTTTTTCTGAACGGCTGGGGTACGGAACAAGACATTACCATGGCCAAAATGTATCTCTCCGAGGCTGCCGCCCAGGGTTATGAGGTGGCGGAGCAAGCCCTCGTTAGAGCAAGCACAATCGCAATCAACGATTTTGAGGCTCCAATCCTTGAAGAGGCTCCAATCCTTGAAGAGGCTCCAATCCTTGAAGAGGCTCCAATCCTTGAAGAGGCTCCAATCCTTGAAGAGGCTCCAATCCTCGATGAAGCATGGATTCTCTCGCAAGATCCCAACCACTACACCATCCAGGTAATTGGACTGAGCACCACCGAAAAACTAAGAGCTCTGATCGGCGACCATGACAACCTGGCCCCTTTTGCGATTTACGTTGTCCAGCGCAGCTCAAGCCCTATTCACGTGCTCATCCAGGGTAGTTACCCTGATGTCGATGCCGCCCGAAGTGCACGCGATAATTTCCCGCGCGACATCAACCCGCCAGACCAGGTATGGATACGCCAGTTCGGCAAAATCCAGGAACTCATCGCGGCAGAGAGTACCGGGGATGGATAGGGCGCCCATCAGACTATCTGCGCCACTTAAGCAGGCAATACACTAATACACTGGCTGTTTTGAAGCAGTGCAGACGATTGCATCGGGTTGCCAATAGCAGATCACATGGCTAGGGAAAATTCTTTCATCATTTGAGTTGTTAGAAATTGGCTTTTTGAATAAGTGTTGTATTACAGCCAGTTAAATAATACTATTAAGGTGCTTTAGCGTGAAATTCAGAGAACTGCGCACAGAATGCAGTATCTGGAACAACAACAATAAGCACTGAAGCAACAACCCGGCAGCTAACTGGTCGGGTAGGCACAGGGATATTACCGCTACGGGTAATGACTCTTGCCGGTCCAGGGCGCGGACTGGCGAATTGACAGGGATCAAATGGACATTGAACGTCTGAACTGGCCGCCGGCACATTGGAGTGTGTGGGCAAAGGCTGGATGCCCGGGTTTTCTGCTGTTGGAACAGACAATCCGGGTTGATAGAAGGGCGAAGACAATGGAGTATATATATTTCGTTATTTTAATAGCAGCAGTCGGTGTGTTTTTAATTGTTTATTGGCAAATCAGCCTGTCCAGAAGCAGAAATGGTGGGTCATTTTTTGGCGCAAAACAAAGAAACACTATCCCCATTGAACCTCCTCCGCCGGTAAAGAAAACCATCAGCGGCCCATCATTCAAAGAAATGGAGCGGATCAAGTTCGAGGAAAAAGTAGAAATGTGGCAACGGGGATTTGGAGTCCGGCATGGCTGGCACAATCGATGTGGAAATGATCAGCTGCTGACGGGCAAAAAGTACACCTATGTACCCCCGGCGACAAGCCGTGTAGCCGATCGGAAAGCAGCCCAGCCAAACCGTAATTCGTCACCGAACTCCAATGGATGGCAATTAATCGGTTGATCAGCAGTAGAGTGGCAGAAAGCCATAGCCGCGGGCCCAAAAGCCCGCGGCTATCTGCCTTACGAAAAGTGCAAGATCAACTGTCGCTCGCCTCACAGAATATGGCCCAATCTCGCATCAACCGAACTCTTTTTGCGATCAGGTCGGAACGTAAATAAGCGGCTGCGGCCATATCCTTCGACTGTGGCCCGAGTGCATGTGCGATCACCTCTGCCGGGTAAACGCTCTGGTTAACAGCCCAGTCCCTGAAGGTTTTACGGAAACCCTGCTGGGTGATCCCTGGTTGCAGTTGCTTGAGCAGTTTCATGCCGGCAGCGGTGGTCATGCCGACACAACCGCTGCGGCCAGGAAAGACGTATTCTGAGGATCTCCGCAGATTCTTGAGCAGCTCCAGGGCAGGCGGTGAAAGTGGCACTGTGTGTTCGTGGTTCGTCTTGAATCGCCGGGCTGGAATGGTCCAGAGCGCTCCTTTGAGGCCGAACTCAGACCATTGCGCAGTCACCACGTCTCCAGGACGGGTGGCCGTAAGTATCTGCAGCTCCAGAGCGCGCGCCGCGAGCGAGTCAACGCTCCTCAGTTTGATCATTAACGTGCTCATCTTCCTGTAGTGAAGGGCAGCACGCGGTTTCGATTCCTTCAGCCGGGTGGGGCGCGGCAATACGCTGTCCAGGTGCCCGCGCCAGCGGGCGGGGTTTGCCCCGTGCCGCCAGTGGCACTCTGCTGCCCAGTCCAGGACTGATTCAATTCGCTGTCGCACTCGCGTAGCCGTCTCGGTTTTGAGCGTCCAGATCGGTTTCAGGCACTTAAGCACATGTTCTGCATCTATCACCGCAACGGGCAGCGTCAACAATTCAGCGGCGTACTGGTTCAGTGTGGAAGACCATTGCTGGGCCTGTTTTTCGTTACGCCAGGCTGACTGGTGCGCGTTTATATAGCGCGCAACGCATTCTCCAAAAGTGGGTGAGTCAATCGGTTGCGAAATCCCATTGCTGCTTGCCTGTCGGCCCTGTTGGATAGGGTCTTGCCCCTGGCGCAGCATCTTCCGGCATCCGCCGGCCAGCTCGCGCGCTTCCGCCAACGTAACATCGTATTTACCGTATCTCCCGAGCCCTTTTTCACGGAGTTTACCCACCCCTGAACTTTTCGGGGTGGTGTAGCGGATCTGCCGGTCCCGCCAGCGAAAACACCAGTATTTACGGCCGTCCGGCTTTACATTCAGGTAAAGCCCGCCACCATCTGCGTAATAACCTGGCTGCTGAGTGTCAGCACAGAACTCTTCCGACAGTTTTTCACGCATTACCTCATTCCCAGTTCGAATCCCTGTGGAAATTGCTTCATATTATGTCCCATACTATATCCCATATATATCCTTCGGTTCAGGTTTGATTTAAAAGGCATTGATAGCCTGTTGAAGAATATATTTTATTTATATACAGATACTTATGAGCCTATAGTGTTTTTGAAAGACCGTTTCTGAATTATGGGTTAGGTAACCAATTGAACGTTGCTGAAGCCTGTTGGTGAGATTTGGAGGGTCAGGCGAGCTACTGTCGGTGGGTTCGGGAATTGACGCATTAAAGCTGCGCTGATCATCTCGTATTGAATACGTGATGTTTAGCAATTGTTGCAAGATCCAATGAATCTTGATCTGCCATGTGGACAATATATTTACTAAATAAAACAATTAGATAATTAATTTATTTAAAGTGTATCGCCATATGAATTTGAGATATTGCGCAGGTGAACAGCCCCGCTTTCTGCGAGCTTTTCAGGTTAATGGCATTCGAACAACTGGATGCTGAACCAGTGATTTAGGTCCGTCCAGCTATTCACATGGCAGAAACCCGCACATGATGCCAATTCACGAAAATCCTCAGGACTGAACTTGTGGCAGTATTCGGTAATGATTTTTTCGCCATTGGCGATCGAGAACTGGTGCTCGCCGAGAGTAACTTGTTGATCATCCTCGCTGATCAGGTGCATCTCGACGCGGCCAGACTGTTCATCGTACGTGGCATGGTGCCGGTAATGTTGGAGGTTGAAATCGGAATCGAATTTCCTGTTGAGGTGCCGCAGCATATTCAGGTTGAACTGAGCCGTCACACCATGGCTGTCGTTATAAGCAGGCTCGATGATTTGTGGGTCCTTCTTCAGGTCCGTACCAATCAGCAGGGCGCCGCCTGGCCCCGCCTCCTGGCGCATCACGCGTAGCAACTCCAGCGCAGCATCCGGTTCGAAATTACCGATCGTAGAGCCTGGAAAATACACCAGGTTACGCAACGATTTCCTTTTTGTCTCGGGGATTAGGACGGGCCGGGTGAAATCCGCAGCGACCGGCAGAATTTCGATATGCGGGAATCTCTGCGCAAGTTCCCGGCTGGCTTCTGCCAGGTGTTCCGGGGAAATATCTATCGGAATGAACGCGACCGGGTCATCCAGGCCTTCCAGCAGAATGCGTGTCTTGAGACCGGAGCCTATGCCGTATTCAATTACTCGAGCTTGTTTTCCGATCCGGGCACTCATTTCGTCCATGCAGGACTGCATAATGTCGATCTCAGTGCGGGTCAGGTAATACTCTGGCAACTCGCAGATCTGCTCAAATAACCTGGAGCCCTGCTCATCGTAGAAATACTTGGGCGAGATCATCTTTGGAGACTGGTTCAGCCCCGCAATGATTTCGGACAATTCGTCCTTGCTGACAGGGTTTTTCAGGTTGCGGGGCATGAATCTCCGCCCCCGTCACGTGCCAGCCGGAAGCCCAGGACCTGCCAGCGGGCGTCCGGATAGAAAAAACTGCGATAGCTGGCGCGAATATGGTCACTTGCGGTCACGCATGAGCCGCCGCGAACCGTTATCTGGTTGCACATGAACTTTCCGTTGTATTCACCAAGAGAGCCGGCCAGCGGTTTGAAGCCGGGGTAGGGTGCGTATGGCGATGAGGTCCACTCCCAGGTGTCGCCGAAATATTGGTGTGAATGCCCATCGGCTGAAGCTGGGTGCCAGTATCCCGATTCCAACAGATTTCCGGTAACGGCTGCAGGGGCGGCCGCGAGTTCCCATTCAGTTTCTGTTGGCAACCGGCAACCAGCCCAGCGCGCGTAGGCATCGGCTTCGTAATAGCTGACGTGGCAGACCGGAGCATTCGGGTTCAACGACCTTTCACCGCCGAGAGTAAACTCACTTTGCAGGTCTTGGCTCCAGTACAGCGGGCGGTTCCAGGCCCTTTCCTGGATAATGCCCCAGCCATCCGATAGCCATAGATCGGAAGTTTCGTAACCCCCGTCAGCAATGAAATCCGCGAATTCCCGGTTGGTTACCAGCCGTGAACCCAACGCATGCGCTGGAACCAGAAGCTGGTGCTTCGGTGTCTCATTATCGAAATGAAACTCGCTGGTGTCTGCCCCAATCTCCGCCAGCCCGCCCGGATGCTCCAGGAAAGTCAGGTCTGGAACAGGGTGCTTTGGTGGCGTAGAAAGATCCCCATTCACGGCGGGTTTCTGCGGATGAACAGAGAATACGTGCTTGATGTCGGTTAACAGGAGTTCCTGGTGCTGCTGTTCATGGTTAATCCCCAGGATGAGGCGTTGACGGATATCCTCCTCTAACGCACTGGACTCGAGCAAGCGAGCTATCGCTTCATCGACACACTCCCTGTATTGCATTATCTCCTTCACCAGCGGACGGCTCAGCAACCCCCTTTGAGGTCTCGGGTGCATTCTCCCTGCCGTCTGGTAGTAGGAGTTGAACAAGTAGTGATATTGCCCATCAAATACCCGGTAGTCCCGAACGAATGGTACCAATACGAACTGCTCGAAAAACCAGGTCGTGTGCGCGAGGTGCCATTTGGTCGGACTCACTTCCGGCATGCTCTGAACCACGAAATCTTCCAGTTCGAGGCTGGAGCACAGATCAAGCGTTTGATCGCGAATCGCGTGGAAGGCAGAGGGCAGGGCGGCCGTACTCAATACGGTCTGCGCCATTCGACAAACTCCAGGTCGTCGACTGCGACCGGTTCGGAAGTGACCCAAAGCACGAGCCGGTGACCATCACTGAACCAGGGATCTCCGGTTAGATTTCCCTTTGGGTTATCGAACGAAACCTCACCGACTCCTCCAACGTAGCCAAATTTTTCCAGTGCCTGGGCATAGACGAGATTTTCGAGCAGGTATTCCCGGGTCTCATCGACATCCGGATCAATCTTGTGGGTCGTGATCGTTTTCGAAGTGAACCGCACGCCGATATCCCGGCTGATCTGGCCAATGAATACCGGCTCGCCTTCATAAGTCGCGCTGGACATCCAGAGACGCAGGTGATTGCGCTCGTGGATGTTCACCCTAGCTTTCTGGAAAGCCACGTCCTGTGGGCGGCCAAAAACATAAAGTCCGCTGATGGGCGAGTAACGATATTCACCACCGCTAAGAAACGAACCAATGGTTTTCAAGGTCGATGTTCTGGTTACGGTCTCCGTCTCATCCCATCCGGCGCGAATAAACGCAGTATAAATGTCCCTGGGCTTGCCAATGATAACCAGGTTGAGTGGGTCTCCGCTTCCCTTGCCTTTCTTGTCCGTCACACAGCAGGTCATTTTCTCGAATATTTCAATGAGTTGCTGATCGTCAAGGTCAGTCCATTCGTCATCGGCGTAGAGGTTCCGCCAGTCGACGTTGTAATGATCGATATTCAGTCCTGGCACTGGTATGAAGAAAGTGAAGGTGTCGAAATCTCGAATACTCCCGTCAATCGCAGAGCCAATGATATCGACATTGAACGCCTTTGTGCCCTCGTCGAGCTTGGAGAAAATGAAACCGGTGCGGGTTTCGCCGGGTTCTACTGACAACGTGCCCAAGCCTTGCTGTATAAAGAATTCGTCGACAACATTCGTGGGATTTGCAGCGTCTTTTTCTTTGAGATCAGCATTTGCAACCTCAAGGGGCGTGAAGTATTGGGGATCGAGCCCCACGGGCAGGAAATTGACCCCGGTTTCCCTGCTGTTGCTTATTCGCAGCCACACCGGCTGAATACCTTTCTTATATAGCGGCATGCCAAAGAGTTCCCTGGCCTCCTTGGCGCTCGGTACGGCCGCAGTGACTTCTATTCCATTGGCTTGCTGGGACTGGGCCCGGGCTTTCCAGTCGCCCTCCGGCATGGAACTGTCGGGGTGATAGGTGGGGGACGATGCGCAAGCGGCCAGCAAGAGCAGGGCGCCGATGGTCATAAAATTAATGAGGAGCATTCGAACATGGAATTTCATTGTTCTTTACTCCTTATCGTCGCTTGCTTGTCCCAATCGAAGTTTTTGACATCCTGCAGCGCTACAGGGTCCCCGGATAGCCACATGACGATTCTTCCGCCGTCGGTGAAGAAGGCATTGTTATTAAAATCCAGTTTCGGGTTACTCACCGGGACCGCCAGGCCAGTATCTGAATAGGCCACGGCCAGAAGGGTTTGCGAATACCAAAGGTTCTGAAGAAGGAAATTGCGCCCATCATCGATGTCAGGGTCCTGGGCGGCGCCGAAAAAGATTTCATTGATCTTATAACGCTGACCAATAGCATGCTTGATCTGCGCCATCCACACCCCGGTACCATCGTTCCTTAGTGGCGTCAGCCAAAGACTCAATTCATTTCTGTCTGTTGTGAGCGTGCTCCTGCCGCGGCTTTTACGAAACACTGCATCCGGAGGTCTTCCGAATAAATAATTAACATTATTCAGATAGTTATCGTCTTTTTCGTAACTGGTTTCTGACCAACCTGCACGTAGCATGGTTTGCAGGACCTCGATACCGTTTGCCACCAGGACGATATTGACCGGCTGACCTTGTCCGCTACCTTCACGGTTGGTCGTGCAGCACGGTAATTCACGCAATTCAGTGCGCAACTGCTCGATGCTCACGTCTCGAATTGAATCCTTGTCATAAAGGTTTTTCCAGTCAACTGTCGCATGATCTGGCACGAAGCCCGGCACGTTGACAAAAAAGGTAAATTCCTCATAGACCGGTTTTCCGGTGCCGGAGTAAAACACATCGACATTAAAACTTTTGGTGCCAGTATTAGCATGCGTATAAATAAAACCTGATCGCGTTTCACCAGCAGGGATCAGGCGAGGCATGGCTGTATCCATCAAGTGCCTCTCCATGTCCTGCCATCCTTGCTTGGAGAATTGCTTTTTGTGCATGTATGCAACTTCCAGTGGTGAAAAGTACTCCCGATCCACGCTGACGTGCACGAAACGCGCGCGGTTAGGGCTGTTGTTGGTGATTTCCAGCCACACGGGTTGAATTCCGCGTTTATAGATGGGAAAGCCCAGAATCTGTTCAGCTTCTTCCATACTCGGAACAGATGCTCTGACCTGGATAGCGTCTTGCTGCTTGGTCACCGCTCGTTGCTTTAATCCGAAGTTTTCCAGCGACTCGTAGCGATAGGGCGCCGTGGAGCATGCCGTCGACAAGACGAGGAACAGGCCGAGTATAATCAGCTGATCCCATCTTCTATTTAACATAATATACATTATACGCAATTATATCCGGAACATTAGAATGGAACTTCAGGCAGCTTCCTCGGAACCCCCTTCCGTTAGTGCTTCCCTGCCTTCTCCATCGGTAATCCAGAATATGTACAACTGGTACCCAAGCGCCAGGATGACGGCGCCAATAAACAAACCAATAATTCCGGCAGTGATCATTCCACCAATAGCGCCCAGCAGTATGACGAGCATGGGAACGTCCACACCGCGTCCCAGTAACAGGGGCTTCAGGAACGTGTCGCTGATACCGACTAACACGGAATAAACGAGGAAGATGGTGGCGGGCACTGGCTCGGCGACGGAAAATACCCACAACGCGATCGGCACCAGGATGAGGGTTGGAGGTAATTGCGCGATGCACAAAAATAAAATAATCATGGCCCATATACCGGCACCCGGTACATCCATTACGACCAACCCAATAGTCGCGAGCGCAGTTTGAATGAAAGCCACGCCGAGAACACCCTTGGCTACGCTGCGTATCGTGGCTACCGTAAGGTCAGCAAAATTCGCGCCTTTGTCACCCGCAAGCCGCCGGCCTATTCGCTTGGTAGCCTCGTAGCTTGCATCGGCGGACAACATCAATGCACCTGAGATCAAAATGGACACGATGAAACCCAGCAGGCCCATCGTGGTGCCGGCAATTTTCTTGAGCAGCCAACTGCTAAAGCTTTTGACCTGGTCATGATACTTGTGAAGTGTTGCTTCAATATTAGTTGAAGCCTCACCCCATACGCTGTACAACCGTTCTCCAACCAGCGGCCATTCGGCCACTTTTTCATTGGGCGGCGGAACCTTCAGGCTGCCCTCTTCAAGCGATTGTGCAAGGTTTTGAGCGGTCTCGATACTGGAACCGGTAAGCGACCAGGCCGGTATGATCAGGATGGACAGGAAAACGATTATGATAATCATTACCGAGAGTTTTTCCTTATTCCCCAGCGCTCCGGCAAGTTTCCTGTGGAGAGGATAAAGCGCGACTGCAATGACTGCTGCCCAAGTCACCAGGCCGATGAAAGGTTTTATGATCGCGATACACCATGCGGCCAACAGAAACAGAAGGCCGATCTGTATCGCCGCTGCTGTCGCGTTCTTGGTGAAAAGCTGGGTAGACATGGCTGAAGGGGTGTCTGACATGATGGTCTCTCCGTTTTTCTTCTGTCAAATTTTCATTCAATCACGACTGGCGTTTCACTTCCAGCGCTATGCCTTTTCTTCCGGCCAGCCACATGAGAACACAGAACCCAACTAGAAGAGGCGCACAAGCGAGAAGCACCCCTTTCCACTGCCAATGAAACAGAAACCAGCCAGAACTCAATGAAGCGATTGCCTGGATCGAAAACACGAGGAAATCATTACCGGATTGAACCCGAAACCTCTCTTCCGGACGGTAACCCAGTGGCAGCAGATTGGTGCCGCTCAGAAATAGGAAATTCCACCCTACTCCCAGCAGGATCAATGCCAGCCAGAAGTTCAGGAATTCGGTGTTCAGCGCTGCAATACCAAGGCAGATAACATAGACCATCACGCCAGACCACAGCATGCCTTTGTAGCCAATTTTTTCACAAAACCAGGCAAACACCAGCGACGGAAGATACATGGCTGCAATATGGGATTGAATGACAAACTTGGTCGCCTCCAGGCTGTGGCCGGAGTGCGTGTGCATGCTGATGGGGGTGGCGGTCATGATGAAGCTCATGATTCCGTAACCCAGTGCTGCCGCGCTGACCGCCATGATGATGACGGGTGAGCGCAGAATCTCCAACAGCGGCCGGCCCGAAGAAGATTGGGCAGATTGCTTGATCTCGGTGTCACGGTAGAAACTGATGATCGAAAGACCCGCTACATAGCTTCCAGTCAGCAGCAGGAAAGAACCGGCGTACTCGGTTGCCAGCAGTTCCCTGCCCCGCACCGCCAACTCGGGACCGACGAACGCGGCCAGTATGCCGCCCAGCAGCAGAAAGGAAGTGGCTTTCGCTGACTGCTCCGGCGGTACCGATTCCAGTGCGGCAAAACGGTACTGGTGCCCCGCTGCACCCGCCCAGCCCATCATGAACGCCGCAAGGCAAAACGCGGAGAAGGAGTCGCTGAGCAAACTTTGCATCGCAGTCAGCGCCGCCGCAATTGCAATGAATCCGTAGGCAATGAAGACGCGGCGCCTGCCGAACTTGTCGAGTAGTTTTCCGGTTGGAAGAGTGGAACTGGCGACGCCGACCACGACCAGTGCAATGGGTAGTGTCGCCAGGTCCGTGGAAGGCGCGAAATCAGTCCCGATGATACCGGCCAGCAACACCATCATCGAGGTGCCGGCCATCATCAGGGAGTAAGCGATCATCAACCGCCAGACCATTCCTGGCAGGTGTTTCACTCTCTCAGCACTCGCACCATCAATCTAAATCCGGGTCGCCGAGCAAAAGAAGGCAGTATTTGTTACCGCGAATAACCCGCCCTACCAGGCAAAAGTCATTGCCACGACCGGGCCACTATAGGTCAGGTCCAGCCTGCCCCGCCAGTCATCTTTTTCCGCCCCGCCGTTCAGGTTGAAGTACTGCCAGTAAAGATCAAATCCAACGTGGCGCCAGGCCTGGAAATTGACCCCGACCGTCGTGTTCCACAGCGTCCCGTCGTAGTCGCCGATATCCGCGCTGATCCAGTCCACCCGCGCATGCAGCAGCCAGCGCTTGGCCGGGGAAAAGTTGTACCAGGCCCCGATGTTGGGCAAGACCTGGCTTCCGCCGACCTCGTCTCGTTTGAACTCGAAATCTTCTTCGTTAACCGCGATATCGCCTTCGATGTAAATATCGATGTCAATATTATGAATACCCACGCCTACACCGAAATCATGCCGGTCGTTCTTGATCCAGCTCCTCCCCACCATCAGGCGTGCGATACTCATTTTCACTCCGGCGCCTACCAGGGAGCCTTCGCGGAAAGTGTCACCGTCCCACTCGATGTCCTTCGTTAAAACCGCTTCACCCTTGGCGCTGTTGGTGAAATACTGCCCGAACAGCGACCATTTTCTTTGCCCGCCGAACTTCCAGCGCAATTGCCCGTTCCACAGGGTGTTGTGACCGGAGACGCCCAGGCTGTCTTCAAAGTCGATGTAGTCCCCGTCGTCGCCAGGATCCGTTCCATCCGCCTCGGCCTTGAAGGAATTACTGGACCTCATCCAGCCGATCGAAGCGGTGAAATTATCGGAAAGTGCTGGGTGGTAATCGTAATCCTGGGCCAGCAGGGGAGCAGTTACAGTCATCAGCAGCAATGCCACCAGGCAGCAGTAACATAATCTTGTCATTTCAGTCTCCGGACGTAGTTTCCTCTCACCAATATTCTAACCCAGCCGTTTGATTGAAATCGTAGCTTTTTAAATCTGTTTAATGATGCTGGTGGCCCGCTTCCCCGGCCGGGCCCATGGCGCCCCACATCATCAGAATGGTCCAGATCGCCAGCACGACCAGGGCAAAACCAATCAGCCTGCGAACCGTGCGATCTTCGAGAAACGAGGCGAGTGCCGGCGCGGCGGCGGTCAGGCCCAGCATGGCAGGCAGGGTGCCGGCGCCGAATGCCAGCATCGTGAACGCGCCGCTCATGGCGTTTGCGGTGGATGCCGCCGTCATCAACACCGAATACACCAGCCCACAGGGAATCAGCCCCCAACAGGCGCCCAGCGTTATTCGGCCCAGCGCGTCCTGGCGGTTGCTTGCCCTCATGGCCAGGGGCATGATCTTCTTCCATAGCCCCGCCCCGCCCCGCTCGATAAATTCTAAGCCGCGGAAATTGAACAGGAACTTAAGGCCAATCATCATGATCATGATGGCGGTCAACAACCGCAGCCACCGGGCTATGGGCATCAGGCCGGAGACTCCACCCAGCACAGCAGCGGCTGCCAGGCCTAATACCGCGTAGCTGCCCAGTCGAGCCAGGTTGAACTGCAGCGCAGGCACTACTGCCCTGCCCTTCGACATGGCGCCCAGGCCTGCGGCAATGCCGCCGCACATGCCAAAACAATGTCCGCTACCCAGTAATCCGGCAAGGAAAGCCGTGGTCAGAACGGCAGGGTCCATCCAGCCTGTTTCTGGAGTCATTTTTTCTCTTCCTCCTTGTCATCATCGGGGTGTGGCGGGGGTTTCTGGTCGTCGTCCAGAACCACGCTCCAGCCGTGTGATTCGAGATCGTCGAACTGGCCGGAACGAATCGCCCAGACGAGGGCCCAGACGGCGACCGCCAATAGCATCAACGCCAGTGGAATAAGGACATAAAGCATATTCATAAGGCAGGATTCTCCGTGTTCCTTTTGACCAGCCGCGAAGCATTGGCGACTACCAACAACGAGCTCAGCGACATCCCCAGGGCAGCCATCCAGGGTTTGAGCATGCCTGACACCGCCAGTGGCATGACCGAGGCGTTATACATGACCGCCCAGGTCAGGTTTTGCCTGACCAGTTCGCGGGTCCGCCGGGCAGCATGAATGGCCTTGTTCACAAGTTCCAGCGACTCCGATGTCAGGATCATGTCGGCGGCGCTGTTGGCCAGTTCGGCGCCGCCCTTGACGGTCATCGAAACGTCTGCGGCGGCAAGCACCGGGGCGTCATTGACACCGTCACCGACCATCAGCACATGCTTGCCGGAATTGCGCAATTCCTCGAGGCGGGCCAGCTTCATTTCGGGCGTTTGCCGGGCGGCCCGGTCGCTGATCTGCAAGCGGTCAGCGACGCGGTCGACTGCTTTGCGACTGTCTCCGGAAAGCACGGCCAGTTCAAGCCCTTGTCGTTTCAGCTGCTGAATCGTGAATTCCGCATCCGGGCGCAAGGAGTCCTGTAACTCAAAACGCGCCACCCAACCTTGATCATCCGCCAGCCAGATGCTGTCATCATTGTCCGTTGCTGCAGCGGAGGGGTTCGGAACGAAGCCGGCTTTACCAATCTTCCATGCAGCCCCTGCAATGAGACCTGAAACCCCGCTGGCTGAATGTATGGTAATTTTTTCGGCGACGAGGGGCTTGTTGGCTCCAGTCCCATTCTCCGCTCCATCCCATCGAAATGCACCGGCGATGGGATGCGCCGAAGCGATTTCCAAAGCTGCCGCGATTCGCAGGGCCCGCTGCTCACTGATCTCCGGCCGCTGTGGATTGATCTGGATCGCGACAACTTCAGGCTGTCCGCTGGTCAAAGTGCCGGTCTTGTCGAAGATCACGGTGTCCGTTTGCGTTAGCGCTGGCAGTGCTTCTCCGCGTGTCAGCAGGATGCCTTCGTCCAGCAGGCGGCGGCTGGCGGCTGCATAGACCACCGGTAAGGCCAGGGAAAGCGCACAGGGACAGCTTGCCACCAGCACCGAAAGCATGGCAGCGAAAGCGCGGCCAGGATCCACGAGTTGCCATCCCAGCCAGGTCCCGCCGGCAATGACCAGGACCGCAACGATAAACACCGGCACCAGCCACACAGGCATGACGTTGCTCGAAGGCCGTCTTGACTGGGCGAGCAATAACAGGCGCCCCAATGCCGAAACAGTCGTTTCCTGGCCACTTGCCGTAACGGTCATTTCCACCGGCTGGGACAAGTTGATCGTCCCGGCGATCACGAGATCGCCGGCGCCTCTTGCTACCGGGCGCGATTCACCGGTGAGCAGTGCCTCATCGACCTCGGTAGCGCCGCTGTCTAATGCCCCGTCTGCAGGAAAACTTTCGCCGGCCCTCACCAGCACCCGGTCGCCATCAGCCAGGTCACTGGCCGGAATGGTTTCTCGTCCATCGTCGGTCAGCCGTTCAGCCCATTCCGGCAGCAAGCGTGCCAGGGCCGCCCCCGCCTGCAGGTTTCGATGCCTCAGCATCATCTCGATGTGCCTTCCCAGCGATAAAAAGAAGATAAACATGACCACCGAATCGAACCAGACCTCACCTTTGCCGGTGAAGAAGTTGTAGCAGCTCGCGATAAATGCCAGGCTGATCGCGAGTGCGACCGGCACATCCATACCTGGGCTTCCGGCCTTCAGACTCCGGAAGGCGCCTTCGAAAAAAATCCTGCCGGAATAGATCAGCACCGGTAAGGTAACCATCAGGCTGACCCATTCGAGAAAACTACGTTCTGCAACGGCAATACCGAAGGCGTCACCGGCATACAGGCCCACCGCGTACATCATCACCTGCATCATCCCCAGGCCGGCCACACCCAAACGCTTCATGGAATTGCGGCGCTCTTCCTGGCGTCCCTGTTCTTCCGCGCTGGCCAGTGGCAGGTGGGGTTTGTAACCCAGTTCCATCAACGCAGCGGCGAGACCGCTCAGGTGGTTGTCGTCAGGCCGCCAGATGATTCGTGTATAGCCGGTGGCCGTATCCACCTGAACGGAATCGACACCGGGTTTGTTTTCAACATGGCTGCGAATCAGCCAGGCGCAGGCGGCACAGCGAATGCCTTCTGTTTGCAGTAGCAGGTCCCGCTTACCATCGGCCAACTCGGCGCCCCAAAGCGATTGCCGATCATCGCAACCGCGCCAGGCCTCGATGTCCTTTTCAAGGTCTTCTTCGGCTTTACGGCCCAGGTCCTGGCGGAATTGGTAGTAGCGGCCCAGCCCGGAGCTGAAAATCAGTTCAGCAACGGCCTGGCAGCCGGAGCAGCAGACGGGTTTTTGCTGTCCGTCACGCAGGACGAACAGAGATACACCATCAGGGACAGGTTCACCGCAGTGGAAACAGGCGCTCTCAGTGCGCTCCATCATCCGGGTCCCCCGACGTATCCGGATCGGTTGGCCCTTCCTCGGATGGATCCTGGGCACGAAACTCTGCTTTCATTTCGTTGTACTGCTGATCATCCACAACCAGGTAGTCGGGGTTGGAGATGGCCAGATAAAGCGTGGTCATGCCCATAATCACCGCCGCCAGTGGAATGGCGATGGCCACCCATGGCCAGGGCTCGCGGTACCAGGGTTTGTTGGAGCTTTGATTCATGTCTAGTTTCCGAAGTCCATTGGCATCAGCGCCTTGGCGGTAGTTTCTATCCTGATTGAAGGATCATCCTGCGACTGGAACTCGATGTCCAGCGTTTGCACACCTTGACCGGCAGATCGCGGTATTCTGAGCCGGACCGATACGCCAAGGACTTCCTCGGCCTGCAGGGACAGAGGCTTGTCCATGTCAATTTCCACGGCATCGTTGTTCAGAACCCTCATATCATAACGGTGTGGAGCATTGTCCATGTTGGTAATTTTCAGCGTGTACACATTCTCCACCAGGTTTCCTGGCAATTCCCGGTACAACGCATTCCGGTCGCGGATCAGGTCAGCGCGCAACGGCACACGATGGGTCATCGACCAGATCGTGCCTCCAAGAATGGCGATCAATAACACGCCATAAATAATGATCCTGGGCCGAATGACATGCTTTGTCTTGTGCTTCAGCGAATGTTCGGTCGTGTAACGAATCAAGCCGCGGGGGTATTCCATCTTGTCCATGACCTGGTCGCAGACATCAATACAGGCAGCGCAGGCGATGCACTCGTACTGAAGACCATTTCTGATATCGATGCCGGTTGGGCAGACCTGCACACAAAGCGTACAGTTGATGCAGTCTCCGAGGCCTTTTTCGGCTGGATTATCTTTCTTGCGCCGTCCTCCCCTGGGCTCGCCCCGTTCCGGATCGTAGGAGATAATCAGCGTATCCTTGTCGAACATCGCGCTCTGGAAACGGGCATAAGGACACATGTATTTGCAAACCTGCTCACGCAGAAAGCCCGCGTTTCCATAGGTTGCAAAACTGTAGAAGACGATCCAGAACGTTTCCCAGGGGCCCAGCGACAGGCTGGCGATATTGGCTCCCAGTTCGCGAATCGGCGAAAAGAAGCCGACGAAGGTAAATCCCGTCCAGGCCGCGAAGAGTATCCACAAAGCCTGCTTCGCCGACTTGCGCATGATCTTGTCAGCGGTCCACGGGGCCTTGTCCAGTTTCATCCGCTTGGCGCGATCACCTTCTACCCATTGTTCGATCCACATGAAGGTTTCTGTCCAGACTGTTTGTGGACAGGCGAATCCACACCACAGGCGGCCCGCCAGGGCGGTGAAAAAGAACAGCGAGAGCCCGGCTGTAATCATCAGCAAAGCCAGGTAGACGAAATCCTGCGGCCAGAAAGTCAGCCCCAGGATATAGAATTTGCGCGCTGGCAAATCGAACAAAACGGCTTGATTGCCATTGATATTAAGCCACGGCAGTACATAGTAAAGGCCGAGCAGCACCCATACCGCGATCACGCGCAGACGCGCGAAGGTACCCTTTACCTGGCGCGCATAAATCTTCGGTTCTTTACGATAAAGGGATTCTCCTGCACCCGGCTTTTCCGGAGCGGAATCCTGCTTCACTTGAAATCTCCGATATCGAGGTCAGGGTTTTCTTCTTCCGGGGAACGGATTTCGGGCGGAGGTCTGCGGCCCGTGCCACTGGCATGGCCGCTTTTGGGCCCGGTCCTGATCATGAAAATCGTCAGTCCGCTGGCGATCAGGCTGACCAGGAACAGGAACAGGAAGCCCAGGCTGTACGCGAGGCGCCTGCCCATCTCCCAGGGCAGGACCCAGGCGTCATTCAGTGCATCTGGATCCAGCACCGCGAATATGACGAAAGTACCGACGCAGGCAGACAGGAAGGCAATCCACAACGCGATTCCCAGGTCACGCTTGCCCCTGCTCCATCGCCCGGGCAGTGACTGGGAAGTGTCATTCATCGGCACTGCTTCCCGTTACCCGCTGCGGGGCTCACTCATGAACCTGACATTCTTTTTACATAGGCCGCGAGCAGGCGACTGTGGATTTCGCTCAGCTGGCTTCCAAACGCAGGCATTCTGCCATTACGTCCCTTGAGCAGGGTCAGTTCGATATCCTCCGGATTACCACCGTACAGCCAGATGTCATCGGTCAGATTGGGCGAACCCAGTAGTGGATTCCCCTTGGCGTCCTGTCCATGACAGGCAGCACAGACCATGAACTTCGTCTTACCGGCTGCGGCCAGTTCCGCATCAGCCTTTTGCCCTGCAATCTGCTGCACGTAGGCAACCATCTCTCTGATACCAGCCTCTCCCAGGATTGCATCGTGTGGAGGCATGACGGCCATTCTCCCGGCATTGATACTGGTTAGAATGTCATCATAAGAACCACCCCACTGCCAGTCATTGTCCGCAAGGTTGGGAAAACCCTTGGCGCCCCTGCCGTCAGAACCGTGGCACATGGCGCAGTTGTTGCCAAACAGCCGACCAGCGGTGTCCATGGCTTCAACGTCAGCCATCAGGGCGTCACCATCCATATCCTGGAAGCGCGCGAATATGACTTTCTGGACCTCCCCGGCCTGCGCAATCTCTGCGTCATACTGTTCGATCTGCGTCCAGCCTTTGATTCCGGCAAAGTTTCCCAGCCCCGGGAAAAGTACCAGGTACACCAATGCGAAGACGATGGTGATGTTAAACAGGTGCAACCACCACCTCGGCAGTGGGGTGTTCAGCTCTCGCAAATCCTCGTCCCAAACGTGGCCGGTTGAACCATCGTCATCGTCCGAGCGATCTGAGACGCCCTTGGTCCAGTGCAACAACCACCAGCAGGCCAGGATGCTGCCGACGGAGATGATAATTACGAACCAGTTCCAGAATGAATTCAGCATGGATTACTCCTTGGACCTTTCTTCTTTGCTGTCGATTTGTGGCACCTGGCCATCGTCTTCTTCGAGTGGCAGCATGCTTGCCTGGTGAAATACCTCTTTCCGGTTGCGACTCCAGGCCCAGGCCCAGATACCGGCAAACGCTAGGATCATCAGGATCAGCACCACTCCCCTAACCAGATTTGAGTCAAAAAATTCCAACATTCGACTATCGTTTCGCTCAGCGTCCGCTGCGGGTCAATCCAAGACCCTGCAGGTAAGCGACAAGCGCTTCCATCTCGGTCTTGCCTTCCACGGCAGCGGCCGCCACAGCAATTTCCTCATCAGTGTACGGATCACCCAGCGTTTGCAGGACGGACAGCTTGCGCTGGATGAGTTCGCCGTCAACCGTGGCTTCCAGCAGCCAGGGATAGCCGGGCATGTTGGATTCGGGCACGACATCCCGCGGATTGATCAGGTGTATGACGTGCCAGTCGTCGCTGTAACGCCCGCCAACCCGAGCCAGATCAGGACCGGTCCGCTTGGAGCCCCACTGGAACGGGCGGTCATAAACAGACTCGCCAGCCACTGAGAATGGCCCATAACGTTCTGTTTCGCTTCGGAATGGCCGGATCATCTGGGAGTGACAGTTGTAACAGCCTTCCCTGACGTAGATATCGCGGCCCGCCAGCTGTAATGGCGGATAAGGCTTGATTCCTTCAGAAGGTGTGCGCACCTGGTCCTGGAAAATCAACGGTAGAATCTCAACCAGGCCGCCAAGGCTGACCGCTATAACAATGAAAACCGACATCAGGATGATGTTCTTTTCTAGTCTTTTGTGACCTTTGCTCATGCGTGCTCTCCCCAGATAGCAGGTTCTGCAGCTTTGAATTCAGGCGCTTTTGACTGTGCCAGAGTCTTGAACGTATTCCACGCCATGATAAACATGCCGGCCAGGAATAGCGTGCCACCCAACAGGCGAATCACGTAGTAAGGTTTGGTCGCGGCGATCGTTTCGATGAAGGTGTAGGTCAAGGTGCCGTCTTCATTGAAAGCACGCCACATCAGGCCCTGCATGACGCCGGCAATCCACATCGAAGCGATGTAAAGCACGATACCGATGGTGGCGATCCAGAAATGAGCGTCCACCGCCTTGACACTGTACATGACCTTCTTTCCCATCAGGCGCGGAGTCAGGCTGTAGAGTGATCCGATCGTCATCATGGCCACCCAGCCCAATGCACCAGAGTGGACGTGTCCAATCGTCCAGTCGGTGTAATGGCTCAGAGCGTTGACCGTCTTGATCGACATCATCGGGCCTTCAAAGGTCGACATACCATAGAAACTCAATGCGACGATCATGAACTTCAGCACCGGGTCGGTGCGCAATTTGTGCCAGTGGCCCGACAGGGTCATGACACCGTTGATCATGCCGCCCCAGCTCGGCGCCAGCAGAATCAGCGAGAACACCATACCCAGTGACTGAACCCAGTCAGGTAGGGCCGTGTAATGCAGGTGATGCGGTCCTGCCCACATGTAAATGGCGATCAGCGCCCAGAAATGTACGATCGAAAGGCGATAGGAATAGACTGGACCTTCCGCCTGTTTCGGCACGAAGTAATACATCATCGCAAGGAAACCGGCGGTCAGGAAAAAGCCGACCGCGTTATGCCCATACCACCACTGAACCATCGCATCTACAGCCCCGGTATAGACCTCGTAGGACTTGGTCATGGTTACCGGCAGCGACAGGTTGTTGACTATGTGCAGCAACGCAATCGTAATTATGAAAGCGGCGTAAAACCAGTTGGCCACATAAATGTGGCTGACTCTTCGCTTGATGATCGTACCGAAAAACACCACTGCGTAGGCGACCCACACCACCGTGATCAGGATGTCGATAGGCCATTCGAGTTCGGCATATTCCTTGCCTTGCGTCCAACCCAGGGGCAGAGATATGGCAGCCGCTAGAATCACCAGTTGCCAGCCCCAGAACACGAAAGAAGCGAGCCCCCCGGCAAACAGCCGCACGTGGCAGGTCCGCTGCACCACGTAAAAAGAGGTTCCAATCAGAGCCGAGCCGCCGAAGGCGAAAATTACTGCGTTGGTGTGCAGCGGGCGGAGCCTGCTGTACGTCAGCCAGGGAATATCGAAATTCAACACAGGCAGCCACAACTGGGCGGCAATAATCACACCAACCAGCATGCCTACTATGCCCCAGATCACAGTCATGACGACAAACTGCCGCACCACTTTATCGTTGTAGGTCATATCAATTTTCCAGTAGTTCAGTCATTAACTTCAGTGCGCCTTAAAAAAACCCGGCCGCTTGGGCCGGATTTCATCCACTCAGGATTTTGCCACCCAGGCGTTGCACCAGCCCAACCCCCGCACGGGGCGGTTTTGGAAAATACTGCATGGTGCTATTTCATCGTCGACCTTGCCGGCGTATAAGGCGCAGTTATTACAAAACTGGCTTGCACCCGCTTCACCGGCACGCTTGGGGAATTTCGCGGTATCAACCGTCGTGGCATCCGTCACATATCCCATGGCCTGCGCCAACGGTTCATCGACAGTGACTTCATCGTCAGCCAGAAGCTGAATCGGAATTGCTGAGAGCGCCAGGGCGCCACCACTGGCCTTCATGCCGAGCTTGAGAAAGTTTCGGCGATTAATCAATTTAGTGTTTTTCACATTTGCCTCCGGAAGCAGTGCTTTGTCGTACAAAATTAAACAAGTGTTTCATTCTGCCTTGACTTGAGTCGCAGGAGCAAATCCAACAGCCTGGATTGCGGAAACGGCTTGTCCAGAAAATCCAGTGCGCCCTGGCGGATCAGGTCTACCGCTCCCTGTAAAGGCAGGTCATGACCGGTAAAAATGACGGGAAGTCCTTTGCCCGAGCACAGTTCCAGAATCTCCTGCGGTGAACACCCGGGCAAACTCGATTCACTGACAACTGCAATGACATCGCGCGAGTTGTCGAGATTCTCCAGCTCCTCACATCCATCCATGACCTTTACCTGCCAGCCATCTTCCTCCAGTAGTACCGTTAAGGCGTCCCGAACCGAGGCATCTGGCTCAATAAGAACCACGATCCTATTGTTGTTTTCTTCTTTAATTCCTCGGTCCCCTGATCGTTCCATAACTAAACAGGCTGCCACCCAGGCGCTTGCAAAATGCTAACGGCAACGCCTCGCATAACCATCAGGGAAACTACGTAATTTTAAAATGATCCGGGTCAGGCGGAGGACAATTCTTCAGGATTCCAGGCTTGTTACCATTTTAACGAGAGCAGGTAATGAGTCTGCCCTCATCTTTTCCATGACATGTGCGCGATGTATTTCCACCGTCCTGGGACTGATCCCCAATGATTCGGCGATGCTCTTGTTCGGCAATCCATCCGCCATCAGCTTCATGACATCCTGTTCCCTTGGCGTACAAGAGTCCACCCGCAGTTGCAGATTTCTGAGCTCTTCCAGCTTTTTACGATCTTGCTGGAACTGCCTGATCGCCGCTTTGACCTTTTTGATCAGTTCTCCTTCCCGGAACGGTTTCGCCAGGAAATCGAAAGCGCCCTGCTTGATCGCAGAGACAGCCAATGGAATATCGCCATGGCCGGTAATAAAAATGACCGGAAATGGCAGGTGCTGCTTTTTCAGAATTCTGAACAATTCAGGCCCGTCGGTTCCGGGCATCCTGATATCCAGCAGCATGCAGGTACATTTTGGTTTTTCGCCAGCCGACCGGTAGGCGTCCGCAGATTCGTACACGACACTTTGCAGGCCTTCTGAATACAACAGCAATCTCAAGGCTTCCCGGATAGCCTCGTCATCGTCCACGATGCAAACAAGCGGTTCCTGCATAACGGTATCAGCCTATAAGTTCTAGCGGCAATGATAGCGTAAATGTACTGCCTCCCTGCGTCGATTCTGCAAAAGTCAAGCTGCCGCCATGGGCGCCTGCAATGGTTTTGCAAATGGACAGGCCCAGTCCAACACCCTTGGGCTTGGTCGTGAAGAAAGATTCAAACAGCTGCTTACGAAATTCCTCCCGCACGCCTGGACCATTATCTGAAACGGAAATCGTCACGTCGGAAGGCCGCTTCATGACGCGAATTTCTATCCGGCCATCGGGCGAGCCCGCCTCTGAAATGGCGTCAATGCTGTTCTTGATCAGATTGACTATGATCTGCTGAATGTGAATTTCATCAACATACAATTCGCCGGCGGTTTCAAGTGGGTAAAAACTCAGCTCAATATTGCTTTTTTTTACTTCATATTCAAATAGTAATAGAGTATTTTTTATTATTTGGTTTATGTCATGTTGACCTTTACTTACGGTGCCGCTGCGGACCAGCTTACGCAATCGCTGAACGACCGCTGCGGCCCGCCGGGACTGCTCGGCAATTCGTTCACAAATCGAATCTATCTCGCTGGTGGCATCGGCAGGATTTCGGTTGATCATCCGCTTCCCGGCATCTGCATAGGCCGCAATGGCCGTCAGCGGCTGATTGATTTCATGTGCTATACCGGCCGTCAATTCTCCGAGAATAACAAGGCGATCGGCGTGCAATAGTTGTTCTTCGAGTTCGCGCACTTTCTCGCGGCTGGCCTGGACATCACTCAGGTCCCTGATAATGCCAACATATCGCCTCGCCTTTTGCCTCGTGGTTTCACCCACCGACAGGAACATCGGGAAAGTATCCCCATTCTTTTTCAAGCCGGTTACTTCCCGGCCCCCTCCAATGATCGAGCGCTTGCCTGTCCGCATGTACCGACTGAGGTAGGCGTCATGATTTCCACGATCCGGTTCCGGCATCAGTTGCTTTATGTTCCCTCCGGAGATTTCCGTCTCGGTGTAGCCGAATATCCGTTCCGCCGCCTGGTTGAAGCGCAATACAGTGCCGACCTCGTCAATAATGATGATGCCATCTACTGCTGCTTCAAGCAGCGCATCGAACGCATTGCCGGCTTCCCGCGTACCTTCTTTGGCGGTCACCAGATCATCCTTTGGGCCTGTGAAGAAGGAGTTCTCATTTGCAGAAATACCAATAGTCTCCGGTACTCGTCGGGATCGTTCGCAGATGCGAAAATGACGAAAAACTGTTTTCCATTTTGTTTCGCAGGATGGACGGCCAGGGAACAGAGCCAACGGCTGACCCATTGATTTCGGGTCAATGTTCCGAAAATCCGGTTGTTGCCGTCGGCAAAAAACAGGGTCGTGCCGTCACGGAAGACGCGGACGCGGCCTGTCGTCCGGCGATCCTTGACCCGTTTTGTGGTCAGGATGGCTGCACAGGCGAGCAGGCAGATTAAAACGAACTTCCAGATCCAGCCAGCGGGTGAGATCAGGATGGCCAGAACTCCCAGGCCTGAGGCCAGGGCATGCAGCCACCAGCCCCATTGTGTCATGCCGGCACGAAGTTCGAGATAGTCAGCCCGGGCCACTGCTGATCCTCATCACAAGTTTCCAATACCGTTCATCCGCCTCTGCCGGATGCTGAAACCAGTCCCACAATTGATCGTCTTCGCAGGCCAGCATCGCCTCAAATTCCGGCCACGAACCCGCGCTTAAAGAGAACTCATTTTCAAGGATGAATCGCTCCAGCAGGATGTCCAGTTCTTTCATGCCGCGACGGCAAAGCCATTTCAACTTGCTGACGCGTTCAAATCCTGCCATAACCCCGGGCCGGCTCAGATTCCCCTGCGGGTCATCAGCATCTTTTTCGTTTCGGCAATGGCCTTGGCAGGGTTGAGACCCTTGGGACAGGTCTTGGTGCAGTTCATGATCGTGTGACATCGATACAGGCGGAACGGATCTTCCAGGTCATCGAGCCGTTCACCGGTTGCTTCGTCCCGGGAATCCGCCAGCCACCGATAAGCCTGCAGCAGAATGGCCGGACCCAGGTAGCGGTCGCCGTTCCACCAGTAACTGGGACAGGACGTTGAGCAACAGGCGCAAAGGATGCACTCATACAGACCGTCAAGCTTTTCCCGGTCCTGTTTGGATTGCAGCCGTTCGCGATCCGGCGGTGTGGTGCTTTGGGTGCGAATCCACGGCTTGATCGTGGCGTATTGTGCGTAAAAGTGAGACAGGTCGGGGACAATGTCCTTGACCACCGGCAAATGTGGCAAGGGATTGATTTTCACATCACCCCTGATCTCGGCAATCGGCTTGGTGCAGGCCAGTGTATTGGTGCCATCAATATTCATTGCACAGGACCCACAAATGCCTTCGCGACAGGAGCGCCGGAACGTCAGCGTGGGGTCAATCTCATTCTTGATCTTGATGATCGCGTCCAGGACCATGGGGCCACAGCTGTCCAGGTCAACCTCGAAAAGGTCGATGGTCGGATTACTGTCATCATCCGGACTCCATCGATACACGCGGAACACCTTGACATTGGTCGCCCCGGCGGGCGCCTTGAAAGTCTTCCCTTTGCCGATTCTCGAATGCCTGGGTAGTTGAAATTCAGCCATGTCAGTAAACCCTCGCCTTGGGTGGGACAACCTCGACATCGTCCGTAAGCGTGTACATATGCACCGGTCGGTAATCCAGCGTTACATTGCCTGCCTGGTCCATCCAGGACAACGTGTGCTTGTGCCAGTTTTCATCGTCGCGGTCGGGATAGTCCTCGCGCGCATGCGCCCCGCGGCTTTCCTTGCGGTTTTCAGCCGATTTCATGGTCGCGACCGCGCAACCCAGCAGGTTTCTGAGTTCCAGCGTTTCCACCAGGTCAGAGTTCCAGATCAAGGAGCGATCGGTGACCCCAACCTGCGTAAAGTCGCCATAAACCCCGCTGATCAACTGGCTGCCCTCTTCGAGCACCTCGCCGGTCCGAAATACCGCTGCGTTGTTCTGCATCACTGACTGCATTTCGCTGCGGATATCTGCGGTGCTGTTCGGTCCGTCCGCGTACCGCAGGCCATCGAAATCGCTAATCAGTGCGTCAATAACCGGTTGCGGCAATTCCGGATGCCGGGCGCCCGGCTCAATGACTTCGGAACACTTCTGGGCAACGGCCCTGCCAAATACGATCAGGTCCAGCAGCGAATTCGAACCGAGACGATTGGCGCCATGAACCGAAACACAGGCAGCTTCACCAATGGCGAACAACCCGGGAACCACCGTATCAGGGTCGCCGTCCTCTAGAGTCACAACTTCACCCATGTAATTGGTAGGAATTCCGCCCATGTTGTAGTGCACGGTCGGAAGAACCGGGATGGGTTCGGTCGTCGTATCCACTCCTGCGAAAATTTTTGCGCTCTCGGAGATACCGGGCAACCGCTCATTGATCACATCCGCGCCCAGGTGCTGAAGGTTCAGGAAAATATGATCCTTTTTCGGTCCAACCCCCCTGCCCTCGCGGATCTCGATGGTCATGGAACGACTGACGACATCGCGTGACGCCAGGTCCTTGGCATTTGGCGCGTAGCGCTCCATGAAGCGTTCGCCTTCGGAATTGGTCAGGAAGCCGCCCTCGCCACGCACGCCCTCGGTAATCAGGCACCCTGCCCCATAGATTCCGGTGGGGTGAAACTGCACGAACTCCATGTCCTGCAGAGGCAAGCCCGCTCGCAACACCATGCCGTTTCCGTCACCGGTACAGGTATGGGCGGAAGTCGCGGAAAAATAGCTGCGTCCGTAGCCGCCGGTCGCCAGGATCACCGCGTGAGCCCGGAACAGGTGCATCGTGCCCTCCGCAAGGTCCCAGGCCAGTACGCCGCGACAGGCCCCTGACTCGTCCATCAACAGGTCAATCGCAAAATACTCAATATAGAAAGTGGCGTCATGCTTCAGCGACTGCTGGTACAGAGTGTGCAATATGGCATGACCGGTGCGGTCAGCAGCGGCACAGGTGCGCTGAGCCGTGCCTTCGCCGTAATGAGTGGTCATGCCGCCGAATGGACGCTGATAAATGCGCCCGTCATCCGTTCGTGAAAAAGGCACCCCGAAGTGTTCCAGTTCGATCACCGAGGGAACTGCTTCCCTGCACATATATTCGATGGCGTCCTGATCTCCCAGCCAGTCGGATCCCTTGATGGTGTCGTACATGTGCCAGCGCCAGTCATCCTCGCCCATGTTCCCCAGGGCTGCGGACATGCCACCCTGAGCGGCCACGGTATGGCTGCGGGTGGGAAAAACCTTGGTGATGCAGGCGGTAGACAGTCCCTTGGCTGCTACGCCCATGGTAGCCCTTAGCCCGGCGCCGCCTGCACCCACGACAACGACGTCATATTTGTGTTCCTGCAGTTGGTAGGAATTACTCATCAATCAGGCTCCCAGCGCCAGTTTCAGGACATGAATGATCCCCAGTGCCATGCCGAAAAACGCGCCGGCCCTGGAGAGAAAATAAAATGCAACTTCGAGCACCGGGTGGTGGACATAGTCTTCGATAACTACCTGCAAGCCCAGCATCGCGTGATACAGCAGCGTCACGATCAGCAGGCTGCAGAAAGCGGCATTGACAGGTTGTGCAATGAAGGCCCGCGCCGTTGGGTAATCAACGCCGGAAAGACTGAAGATGGCAAATATCAGCCAGCCTACCAAAACGATCAGCAACAGCGCCGAGGCCCGCTGCGCATACCAGTGGTGCACGCCTTCTTTGGCGCTGCCCATGCCACGTGCCCTGGCCAGGGGGTTTGTCATGCTCATAGCAGCGCTCCCGATAGCAGGATGGTCAGTACCAGGCTGCCGGCGAGTACCACCCAGCCAAGTGCGTAAGCCTTCTCGATTTCCAGCGCCGTGCCTGTATCCCAGACGAGATGGCGTATACCATTGAGAAAGTGAAAACTCAGGCAGAATACCGAGGCAATAATCACCAGGCTTCCAAGCCAGCCACCGAGGCTGGTCTGCATGGCCATGTACGCGTCCGGACCGCTGCTTACCGCGATCAGCCACCACAAAAGCAACGGCGCCCCGACGACACTCAGGAACACGCCGGTGGCCCGGTGTGTAATTGACATCAGCGAGGTCAGTTGGGGTTTGTAATAGGGCCCGATCATGAACGGGGAGAGAGGTCTCTGCTTTTGTTTCATGGGCGTCTCTTGCGAACGAGTCAACTCAGAAAGACTACTGACTCGGCCCCGGTTATTCAAGGCAAAAAAGAGTTCGTATACTAATACTTTTATATACAATGCCCTTCTCTGATTCAGGTCAGGAGCAAACACCCCGGAAATTGACCATGGAAGCACTCAAATACTTGAAAACTGCGCGCTTTAGCGGCGCTGACGCTGAGAGCTTTTTGCAGGCACAGTTGAGCGCCGATATCGCTGCTTTGAAACCGGGCGACTCGACCTTTGCCTGTTACTGTTCTCCCCGGGGGCAGGTTTATGGGCTGTTGCTTGTTTGCAGAACCGAACGGGACTACCTGGTCATTGGCGCCGCGGAGTTGTTGCCGGCGATGCTGCAACGCCTGCGCATGTTCGTGTTTCGCACACGGGTACAATTTGAACTCGACGAAGCGCTGGTGATTTATGGCGTTCAGCACCATGAACCGTCCATGAAAAACCGGTTGTTTTCTCCCGGAGACTTTGGATTGCATTACCTGGTCACCGACAGTGACTTGAAAGCCCAGGAGCCGGTGCCCGGTTTCAGAGCACAGGAAATCAGTGCCCAGGTCGTATGGCTGGATTCTGCGACAACCGAGAAATTCATTCCTCAGATGCTGGGTTTTGATCAGTTGGGCGCAGTCAGTTTTACCAAGGGTTGCTATCCCGGCCAGGAAATCGTGGCGCGTGCCCGCTACCTGGGGAAAGTCAAGCGTAAACCGCTGGTCCTTGTCGTTGAACAGCCTGTGAGCATCGAAACCGCCCAGCGGATTGAACTGGCCCGTGGGGATCAATGGCTGAAGGGAACCATCGTAGACGCGGTGAGCGAGCAGGACAGCCGGACGTACCTGTTCGTGATTGCTCCGGCTGAACCGGACGATCCGGTTTCACAAATCAGGCTCGGACAACAGGTTTACCGCTGCGCAACGACGTAGCAGACCCATCCCGGGTCAGCGTCTCCTACTTCAGCCGGTTCGTAGATACCGTTGCCTTCGTTGCTTTCCTGGTCCGTACCCTCCCAGTACACCGTGATTTCACTGAATCCGGCCTCGGCCAGCATTTCTCGAATCTCCGGCAAGGTCCACAGGCGCCAGTAGTAACTGAACGCCCTGTCCATTCGCGACCGGTCGGGAAATTCAAAATGGATATGGCAGGCCATGGTGGAATCGATCGGATTGAACGAGGCCTGCTCCCAGATATAGGTGAAGCCCTCACATTCACGCTCCTCTTTGATTTCCCGGGGCGCATCGTAACCACCATATGCATCCAGGAACAGGATGCCGTCATCCATCAGCCCGGCATACACGCAATGGAAATACTCCAGCAGTTCCTCCCTCGTCAGGAACAGGTAGTAGCTGAAATTCATTGCCAATACGATGTCAGCCAGGCCCGGATCAGTGTCGAGCACGTTTTCGTGCAGGAGCTGAATTCGTGATTGCTGTTCTTCAGTCAGTTGAGACAGGTTATTCAGTTCACCCCATTGCAGGACTTCCTCGTCCAGGTCAACCCCGATCGCGTAATGACCAGCTCCACGCCTGACCCACTCGCAGGCGGTATTGGCGGTTCCACAAAAATCCTCCCGCAGTAACTCGGGGGGACGGTTGCGAAGCGCCTGCCAGGTTTCCTCTACAAAATCGATTTCCGTTTCGGTGTCCTGCACGGATTCCTGGTATAACTGGTGGCGGTCTGCCTGGTTGGCGAGGCGGTTTCTCCGGAGACGAACCATGACTCAGGACGAGGAGTCCTTGATACGCGCCGGGTAGTTGGTCTGCACATACTGTTCGATCAGTTCGAGAAACTCGCCCGCCACTCCTTCGCCACGCAACGTCAAGTGTTTTTCCCCATTAATGAAAACCGGCGCGGACGGCGCCTCTCCGGTTCCAGGCAAGCTGATACCGATATCTGCGTGCCGGCTCTCACCCGGACCGTTGACGATACAACCCATGACGGCCAGCGACAGGTTCTCCACTCCTTCGTACTGCAGTTTCCATTCCGGCATCCGGCCCCGCACGAACTCCTGCACATCCTGCGCGAGCGACTGGAAAAAAGTACTGGTGGTGCGCCCACAACCGGGACAGGCCGTCACCATGGGGGTAAAGGCTCTCAACCCCATGCTTTGTAACAATTCCTGCGCGACGATGACCTCGTCATTCCGCGACTGCCCCGGTTCAGGCGTCAGCGAGACGCGGACAGTATCCCCGATGCCCCGCTGCAGCAAGACTGCCATCGCTGCCGTCGAGGACACGATGCCTTTGCTGCCCATGCCGGCCTCGGTCAATCCCAGGTGCAAGGGATAGTCACAACGGTCAGCCAGCGCCTGGTAAACGCTGATCAGGTCCTGTACGTCACTGACCTTGCAGGACAGGATTATCCGGTTATGCGGTAATCCCAGGCTTTCAGCCTGCCCGGCACTTTCGACCGCCGACGAGATTAGTGCTTCGCGCATCACGACCGCCGCATCCAGCGGTTCGCTCAGGGCTGCGTTTTCATCCATCAGGCGGGCCAGTAAACGGGCGTCAAGGCTGCCCCAGTTAACGCCAATCCGCACCGGCTTGTCGTATTCGATGGCTTGCTCAATGATGGTGGCGAACTGGTCATCCCTTTTTCTGCCAAAGCCGACATTTCCCGGATTGATCCGGTACTTGGCCAGGATGGCGGCACATTCGGGTACTTCCTTCAGTAACTGGTGGCCGTTGTAATGGAAATCGCCAATCAACGGGACCTCACAGGACATCATGTCCAGTCGCCTCTGGATTTCCGGAACCGCTGCTGCTGCCTCCAGTGTGTTCACGGTAATCCTTACCAACTCGGAACCGGCTCGCGCCAGTTCTGCGACCTGCTGTGCCGTGGATTTTGCATCCGCAGTGTCGGTATTGGTCATCGACTGCACAACGATGGGGTGTTCGCTGCCTACATTGACAGGACCGATTGTGACCGTGGGAGTTTTTCGCCGCATCCCGGCCCGCGCGTTCTCAGTCATTTTTCATCTTCGGGAAGATTGCCGTCCGCCCTGTGGTGACGCATGTCGCTGATGACCGGCCAGGCCGACTGGAGATAGGTCCACATCGACCACAAGGTAAGTGCTGCAGCCGTGTAGAGCAGAATTTCGCCAATCAGGGCAATTGGTATCCAGCCCATGTTGTCGCGATAGAGCAGAAAACCGATTGCGGTCATTTGAAAACCGGTTTTCAGTTTACCTACCCAACTGACGTTGACCAGGGCCCGTTCCCCGACTTCTGACATCCATTCGCGCAGCGCGGAAATGGTGATTTCCCGACCAATAATAATGGCGGCTGCTATTGCGAACACGGCCTGGTAGGTTTCCTGCCTCTGAACCAGCAGGACCAGCGCGGTTGAAACCATGATCTTGTCAGCCACCGGGTCCAGGAAGGCGCCGAAACTGGAGGTCTGCCCTGTTTTGCGCGCAATGTAGCCGTCTGCGATATCAGTGACTGCAGCCAGAACAAAGGTGATCACGCAGGCCATGTTGGACCAGTGGTACGGCAAGTAGAAAAAAACCACAAGGACCGGCACAAGGGCGATGCGCAGCAAGGTAAGCATGGTCGGGACGGTCATCTGCATGGTGGGTTTTCTACTTGGTCTAAATGCATTGTCATTATCGCAGACATCGGGAGTCAGTGCAGTGCCCTGTAGATCTGATTTGCAAGATTCTTGCTGATACCGGGCACGCTGGACAATTCTTCTACTCCGGCTTTCATAACCCCCTGCAGCCCGCCAAAATGCGTCAGCAAAGCTCTGCGCCGCCCGGCTCCGATGCCCGGGATATTCTCCAGCCTGGACTTGGTCGCTGCTTTCTGGCGCTGCCCCCGGTGACCGGTGATTGCGAACCGGTGTGCTTCGTCCCGGATCTGTTGCACCAGGTGCGAGGCCGGCGATTCCGGGCCTGGCCTCAGGCTGCGGGCGGGCGATGCGGTTATCCACTCCTCGTGCCCGGCTCTCCTCGAGCGGCCCTTGGCAATCCCAACGATCGGGATGCCGTTCAGACCAAATTCGGCGAGCACGTCCATGGCCTGGTTCAGCTGGCCTTTGCCGCCATCAATGATCAGCAGGTCAGGCAGCATGCCATCTTCCGCCTGGATGCGTCCGTAACGCCGGGTCAGCACCTGGTGCATCGCCGCGTAGTCGTCGCCCGGCGTAATGCCCTTGAGGTTATACCTCCGGTAACGGGATTTCACCGCACCACCGGCGTCGAACACAACGCAGGCTCCTACCGTCTGGTTGCCGGCGGTGTGTGAGATATCGAAACACTCCACCGAGGCGGGGACATCTTCCAGGCCAAGCTCATTTTGCAGAGATTCGAACTGGGCGGACACATTAGCCTTGCCGGCCAGACGCATTTGCAACGCCTGGTGGGCATTACGCTGGGCGGACTCAAGCATCTTTTTTCGCTGACCCCTGGGCCGTGACTGAATCCTGACCTTGTGCCCTGTTGCCTCTGAAAACACTTCCGCCAGCAGCGCCTCGTCGTCCAGCGTTTCCGAGATCACGATATCCGACGGCGGGCTTCGTTTGCGATAGTACTGACCCAGGAAGGCTTCCAGGACTTTAGCGCCGGAATGGCCCTCTGTCTGGCTTGGAAAGAAATTCCTCTGCCCCAGGTTACGGCCACCTCTCACGGAAACCATTTGAACACAGGCCTGCGACATCTCCTGGTGCAATGCGATGAAATCAATATCCAGTTGCCTGCCGGAAATAAACTGCTGCGCCTGCATTTGCTTCAGGGCGTTGATCTGGTCGCGGTACATGGCCGCAGTTTCGAACTCCAGGTCAGCCGCTGCCTGCTCCATGCGGGCGATCATGCGAGTCATGACTTTCTGGTTCCTGCCCCGCAAAAACAACATGGCATCCTGTACTTGTTCGTCGTAGTCCTTTCTGAGCACCAGGCCGACACAGGGGGCTGTGCATCTGCGGATCTGGTACTGCAGGCAAGGCCGGTTTCGATGTGCAAAGTAGCTGTCCTCGCAATTTCTGATACGGAACAGTTTCTGAATCAGGTTGATGCTTTCCCGGACCGAGGAAGCCGAGGGAAACGGGCCGAAATAGGTTTTGGCCTTTTCCTGTGCGCCACGATGAAACGCAATTCGGGGGAATTCATGATCCGTGTTGAACACAATCAGCGGGTAAGACTTGTCGTCCCGCAACAGCACGTTGTAGCGCGGCATGAGTGATTTTATCCACTCGTTTTCCAGCAACAGGGCCTCGCCTTCGGTTCGCGTCAGACTGACCTCGATCTGCCTGATCCGCGCGACCATCCGCATGATCCTGTCCCCTTTCGGACGGGCATCAAAATAGCTGCTGACCCGCTTACGCAAATTCTTCGCTTTGCCCACGTACAGTGGCGTATCATCGGCGTCCTTCATCAGGTAGATGCCGGGGCGCGTGGGCAGCCTGGACGCAACCGCCTTGCCGTCAAACGTTTGTTTGCCTGCTGCCATGCCAGCTGTCAATCGGATGAGGCCAGGGCTCTTCGGACCCGCTCGAGATCCTCAGCGGTGTCGACTCCGGCCGGAATAAAGTCGACTGCGTTGGCCAGGACCATGCGGTACCCGGCTTCGAGAAACCGGAGCTGCTCCAGCTTTTCCAGGCCCTCCAGAAATCCCGGCTCCATCCGTGTAAACGCCTTGAGCGCGCCCACCCGGTAGGCATAGAGGCCCACGTGTCTCTTCCAGCTCGCGCCTCCGGCCACTGCTTCCTCGATGGATTCACCCCGCACGTGAGGAATCACGGAGCGGCTGAAGTACAAAGCCCGGCCCGAGGCATCCAAAACAACTTTTACGACGTTGCTGTCCGCGATCTCCTCGGCACTCTGGATGGGGTAGTACAGGCTGGCCGCAGCGGCATCAGGAGTTGCGCTCAACAGTTCAGCGACCTGGTCCAGGCATGCCGCAGGCATCAGCGGCTCGTCACCCTGCAAATTGACGACCAGCGTCTGCTCGTTCCAGCTCATCCGTTCCACGCATTCTGCCAACCGGTCGCTGCCGCTTTCATGTTCAGCGGAAGTCATCAGCACGTGCGCACCGAAGGCCTTCGCACGGCTGTGAATCTCTTTCGAGTCAGTGGCAATGATCACCGATGCTGCATTCGCCTCGCAGGCCCTTCGGTACACGTGTTCGATCAGCGTGCGTCCGCCAATCTCCGCCAAAGGCTTGTTGGGTAGTCTCTGCGAAGCGAGGCGCGCAGGGATAACAATGTGATAGGGACACGTCATGAAGAGACCTGTTCTCTGCGCACTTCACGGGTGGCTTGCTGGAGCAGATTGATTTCCCAATCCCGGGGTAAAACCGCGTCCACCGACAGGAACCAGGCGTTGCTCAATCCCAGGTTTTTACACTTCACCGCATCTTTTTCCGTCATCAGTATGGGAAGTGCAGGATCCATTTTTTCAAAGTCGGCGGCGGAAAAAATATGGTGGTCCGGAAAAACATGTTCGATGGTTTTTATCCGGGCCTGATTCAACAGATTGAAAAATCGCGCGGGGTTTCCCACGCCGGCAACCGCATTGGCCTTGCAACCACCAAACTGCGCCAGCCGCCAGCTCTGCCCGCTTTCCAGCGAGCGCAGCAGGCCCGCCACGAAGGTCATCGAAATGAAGGGCAAGTCGTCGGGAAGGGAGGCCTGTTCGCCGTTGACTATGATCTGATCGAAAGACCGCAGGCGATTCAATGGTTCCCTTAACGGACCCGCCGGAATCAGGCTGCCATTACCAAAACCCCGGCTGCCATCGATCACACAGATTTCCAGCGATCGTGGCAAGCGATAGTGTTGCAGGCCATCGTCCGAAATGATGACATTGATGTCCTGCTGCAATAATTTCCTTGCTGCCTCGCAGCGGTCGTTCGCGACGATCACGGGCACACCTGCCCGCTGCGCGATCAGTAGGGGTTCATCACCGACCTTACCGGGATCGGAGGCCGGACTGACCAGGCGCAGACTGCTGTCCTGCCGGCCGTAACCGCGGCTGATGACACCCGGTCGGAAACCTGCTTGCCGCAGGATCTGGCAGAGCCTGATCACCAGTGGGGTCTTACCGCTTCCACCTGCCGTGATGTTACCGACAACGATGATAAAAACCGACTTCAGATCTTCCGGCTGGTGCTTCAGCTTCCACCAGCGATCGAGGCGATTGCCTGCCTTGTATAGAGGCACCAGCGCCCTCAGCCACCAGGGAGCGGGCTGATTTTCATACCAGATCGCGTTCAGTCTGGCTTCGATTCCGGTACGCATGCGTCATCTCTGAACTGGGTGCGATATAACCTGGCATACGCCTGGTCCCTGGCAAGCAGTTCGTCATGTGTGCCCGTTTCAACGACCCTGCCCTGCTCCAGCACAATGACCTGGTCGGCATTTTCAATAGTGGACAGGCGATGTGCAATAACCAGCGTGGTCCGGTGCTTGACGACTTCCGATAACGCCTCCTGGATGACACGTTCCGATTCGGTGTCAAGCGCGGAAGTGGCCTCATCAAGGATCATGACGGGAGAATCTTTCAACAGCGCCCTGGCGATTGCGATGCGCTGGCGCTGGCCGCCTGAGAGCAGCACTCCGTTTTCGCCGACCAGTGTGTCCAGCCCGTTCGGCAGCTGAGTGATAAATTCCATTGCATGCGCCTGGGTCGCGGCTTTTTCAATCTCCTCACGGGTTTTACCGGCCAGCGAACCGTAAGCGATATTGCCGGCCACGGTGTCATTGAACAGCATCACCTGCTGGCTCACCAGCGACACATGGCTGCGCAGATTATCCAGTGAATAATCGGCGAGCTCGTGCCCGTCAAGCGTTATGTGACCCTGGTAGTCTGTATAAAATCGGGGCAGCAGTCCCGCAAGCGTGGTTTTACCGCTGCCTGAGCGCCCCACCAGCGCGGTGACCGTGCCCGCCGGCATGGTGAAACTGATGTTGCTCAAGACCGGTTTCTCACTCGAAGCATAGCCAAAACTGACGTCTTGAAACTCGATATCACCCCTGACCGTTGGAACCGAGTAAGTACCCATATTGACCTCGGGCTCCGTGTCCAGTACCTGGAAAATACTGTCAGCAGCGGCGATGCCCCTTTGGATTTGAGATTGCACACTGGTCATGCGCTTCAGCGGCGGGATAGAAGCGATCATCGCTGTGAAGATGGCCGTAAAAGTGCCTGCTGATATCTCGTTGAGCATGGCAGGCCGGGTGGCGATCAGCATCAACATCACCAGCGCCAGTCCGGCAGCCAGCTGCAGCAGCGAGGAACCCGCAAGATGGGTCGCCCGCATACGCATATGCAATCGCCGGGTTTTTTCATTGGCCCGGTGGAAACGTTCCTTTTCAGCCTCCTGTCCCTGGAACACCTTGATGACCTGCTGCCCCACGACCGCTTCTTCGGTGACATGGGATACATTGCCCATCATATTTTGAATCCGGTGGGATATTTTTCTGAATCGTCGGCTGATGACAGAGACCATCAGACCAACGACGGGCACCAGTATCAGCATCACCAGGGTCAGCCGCGCGCTGGTAATGATCATGACACTCAGCAGGAAAATGATCAGCATGACGTCCCGGATGGCTGCAACGACCGAATGGGTTGCCGCTTGAGCCACCTGTTCGCTGTTATAAGCGAGCTTCGAGATCAACTCGCCGGAGCTGTGCGTATCGAAAAAGGTTGCCGGCAGGGAAACATAACGGTCGAACAGTTCCTGACGCAGGTCGGCGATGATCCGGCGCCCGACCCATTCCATGCCGTACATACCCACGAAATTTCCCAGCATGCGAATCATCGCAATCAGGAAAATGAGCCCCGCCAGCAACATGCCATAGTCCGAATCCTTGCCAACAAAGACCCGGTCAATCAGTGGCTCCATGCCCTTGATGAAAATCGCCTGGGTGCTCGCATCGACGCTGACGCCGGCAATCCCCAGCAGGAACATCCATCGATAACGCCGCGTATAGCCCCATAGCCGCTTGTAAACGACTAGCGGTTCGCTGGATGTTTCAAAATCCGCCATGGTTTACCCGTCGCTGCGGTCGGTGGCAATGGACAGGTTCATAAAGCCAAGCTGTGCAGCGACATCCATTGCCGTAACAACGTGGTGATGAGGTGTCTGGCGATCGGCCCTTAAAATGAGTGGGATATTCCGGTTTTCTCCGGCAGCCTGCTCGATGGCTGCCCGGATGGTCCTGGCTTCACTGTCAATCAGTCTCTGGTTGTTGAGGAACATGCGTCCCTCGTTATCGATAACCAGCTCCAGGCTGTCGGGGGTCTCCGCCCGGTCTTCCACGACGCTTGCCTCCGGCAGGTCTACTTTCAGCAGAGCCTGCCGTTCGAACGTTGTGCTGACCATGAAAAAAATGAGCAAGAGGAAAACGACATCGATCAGCGAAGTCAGGTCTACGGTCGGCTCTTCCTTGATGTGATGCTGCAGCTTCAACTTTCAGCCTCCCGGAATACCGGACCTGAGCTGTGCGACATTGCCACGGTCGATCGCTTCAATCAGGTTGATGGCCTGCTCTTCCATGGATACCACGTATGCTTCGACCTTGCCCTTGAAAAAACGGTAAAAGAAAAAACTGGGGATGGCGACAGTTAACCCTGCAGCGGTGGTGATCAGGGCCTCGGATATGCCGCCGGCCAATTGGTTGGCATTGCCGACACCATGCGCAAGTATGGCTGAAAACACCTTGATCATGCCGATAACCGTTCCCAGCAAACCCAGCAACGGAGAGATACCGGCAATGGTGCCCAGCGTATTGAGAAATCGCTCCAACCGGTAAACGACGTGCCGGCCCGTGTCTTCAACGGCCTCCTTGATCAGGTCCCGCGACCGGTGCCTGTTGACCAGTGCGGCGGCCAGCACCCTGCCAAGGGCCGATCCGGATCTCAATTGATCGATGTGGCGGCGGTCAAGTTCGTGCCGGGCGGCCCATTGTTCGACCTGCTGGCCCAGCCCCTGCGGAACCACATTTTCGCGCCGCAATGCCCAGGACCTTTCGGCAATAATGGTCAAAGACAGGATGGAGCATAAAATAATCGGGGCCATCAGCCAGCCACCAGCAAGGATAATTTCCAGCACGTTTCATCACTCCATTGACCGAGAGTCCAAATGATACCTAAGGTGATATGAAGTCGCTACGGGCAATTAGCCGCAACCGGCCAGCGCCAGGCGCGATTCCTTACCCGCCGGGCGCTCGTAGCGCGATAACTTCCATCCGCATTGATCATAATCCGAATGGCGCCACATTCACCGGTAGACCAGAAGTCTGAACCTGTCCTCACATATCGGGAACGCACTTCCGGACGTGGAAAATCGAAACGGTTACCAAGCCCCGCAGTAGCAATAGCGGCCCTGGGCGCCAGGCGCTGTATGAAAGGAAAGCTCGAGGAGGACTTGCTGCCATGGTGTGGCACCAGAACCAGGCTGTGAGGTTGAATACCGTCAAGAATCAGCCGGTTTTCAATGCTACTCGAAATGTCCCCGCTCAACAGAACCCGGTATTGCCCGCTACTGACACTGAGTACACAGGAACTGTCATTTCCCAGGTAGGGCAGGCCTGGCCCGGGATGGAGCACGCGAAATTGCACTCCGCTCCAAGACCAGTTGTAAGGTGCGACGCAGGGTGAAACTGCCTGCAACGAACGGGTCAGGTTTCCGAGGTACGCCGCCTCGTGGAATCTGCTCAACAAGCTGCCGAGGCCGCCTGCATGATCCAGGTCGGCGTGGCTGATAATGACGTGTTCCAGGCTGTCCGCACCACGCACTGCCAGGGCGGGGGAAATTACGCTGTTGACCAGGTCATATCCCTGGCCGTCGCCCGGACCCGAGTCATACAACATGGTCTGTCCAGCAACGCTCAGAACCACGGCAGTACCCTGCCCTGCGTCCAGCACCTCCATCTCAAGTTCACCCGGCCCAGTGCGGTTACCGGCAGGGATAAAAAGCGGCGTCACGAGAAACAGGCCCATCCAGCGAATTGGCAGGCCCGGAGGCAACCACAGAAAAAGCGCGCCTGCCAGGGCCAGCAACACCTGCATCCTGCTCGGTGGTGCCAGCATGGGCAACTCCCCCTGCAATCGATCAATCCACTCAAGTGCGGCAAATAGCAGCGACGAGGCCTCTCCGGCAAAAGTCCAGAGCAAGCCCGTGGCCAACTCGGATATTGGCGACAAAACCAACCCGACCAGTACCGGCGGCACGATCATCAGGCTGACCCAGGGTATGGCAAACAGGTTGGCCAGGAATGCAGAGGGTGAGAATGAAAAGAACAACATGGCGGTGACGGGCAGTAAGGTCACAATCACTGCAGTTTGTGCCAGCAGTGCAGTTTTGAACCCTCCGAGCTCGCCGGTGCGCGGCAGAAACGCGGTCAGCAAAGCGGCGACTGCGATGAAACTGAACCAGAAGCCGGCGTTCAGCGGAGCGAACGAATCCGTCAGCACGATTACCGTCAGGCTGATCAACCAGGCGCGAAACGGGTGAATGGTTCTTGCCAGAAGCACCGCCAGCAAGGCCGTGAACAACATCAACACGGAGCGAACCGTTGGGGTGCCGAATCCCGCGAGCGCGGAATAAAGAGACGCGCTCAGCAGGCCGGCGCCAACCAGCACAGGAAGCGAAACGCGCAACAGCAGCCTGCCAGGGAGCGGCCACAGCAGCAGCCGGCCGAGCCACATCCCGCCCGCTGCTGCCAGAGCGATATGTAAACCCGATATTGCCAGCAAATGTGAAGTGCCGGTCGCGGCAAGCAGTCGTTTATCTTCACTGCTGATCGCCGACCGATCCGCGGTTGCCAGCGCCTGCACGATCCCCAATTGACGTGAACCTGAAAGGTATCCAGCCACGGTTCGGATCACCGACGCTCGTGCCCTGTCTGCTGAAAAGCGCCATCGTGGATCGACTCCTTGCAGTTCGCCATCATAAGCCGTGGCGATCGCACCGACCCCATTGGCGAAGAACCAGCGTTCCTGGTCGGGACCCTGGAAATTGACCCGGCCCCAGGGCGGTTTGAGTTTCAGACGCAGTTGCCAGCTTTGTCCAACATGAAGTTCTGGCCATGATCTGAACCAGTAAACCAGTAACTTACCGGGTAACGCCAAATCCTGAAATTCCGGGTCGGGCTCGAACTGGAACCTGGCATAGTCATCGGTAAAAGTGGGAATGGAAGAAACCGTTCCCTGCACTTCCAGCACCCCGCCGGCAAGCGCTCCATCGAGCCGGTCAGCGAGCCGGGAGTCAATTTGAAAGAGGGTCCAGCAAAAAGCCAGCAACGCCAGTGAAACCATCCGGAAACGGTTGGTGACCAGGCCATACAGGCCGCCGCATGCCAGAAATGCCAGCAGCCATAGAGGTAATGACTGATTGATCAGGTGTGCCGAGAGCGCGCCCGAGAGCAGGCAGACCGGGAGCAGCCATCCGCCCGGCTGCGCTTTCAATCCAGGTTCTGAAGACACCCCATTCGCAATTCCAGCTGACGGTCCATTCGCGACGCCAGGCGCTTGTCGTGAGTGACCAGTAACAGGCTGGTTTCGAGTTCCTGGTTGAGTTCCAGCATCAGGCCATAGACGTGATCTGCGGTACGCTCATCGAGGTTGCCGGTAGGCTCGTCACCCAGCACTACCCGGGGATTTCCCACCAGCGCCCTGGCGACGGCCGCGCGTTGCCGCTCACCTCCGGACAACTCCCCTGGCTTATGGGTCAGTCGTTCCGACATCCCGACTCTCCCAAGCAGTTCGGCGGCCCTGTCACGAGCTGCTGCGGTGTCTTCCCCGCGAATCAACAACGGCATCGCCACGTTCTCGAGGGCCGTGAACTCGGGTAGCAGATGGTGAAATTGATATACGAAGCCCAGTTCCCGGTTCCTGGCGTTGCTCCGGTCTGCTGCCTTCATACTCCAGATGGACAGATTATTGATCAGTACTTCACCCTGGTCGGGCCGATCCAGACCACCCAGGATGTGGAGCAAGGTGCTTTTTCCCGCACCGGAAGCCCCGACAATCGCGAGAGACTCACCCGGCGCCAGCTTCATGTCGACGCTTTCAAGCACCCGAACCTCCCTGGGCCCCTGGTGAAACGTTTTGCTTACGCCCCTTGCCTCGAGTACGTTTGCCCGGCGTTCACTCATAGCTTAAAGCCTCCGCCGGCCGTGTCCGAGCCGCACGCCAGGACGGGTATATCGTAGACAGCAGCGACATCGTCAGTGACATCAGTGCGAACTTGATGACGTCTGAACTTTGTAGGTCGGACGGCAACTCCGTGATGTAGTAGATATCCGATGGAAAAAGGCTGAAACCGAACAGGCTCTCAAGAAAGGGAACCACCAGGCCGATGTTCTGTGCCAGAAGGATGCCGCCAATGACTCCCAGAATGGTTCCGATAACGCCAATCACGCTGCCCTGGATCACGAATATCCGCATGATGGTTCCAGGACGAGCACCCATGGTCTTGAGAATAGCGATATCCGATTGCTTATCGGTGACCACCATTACCAGCATGGAAATGATATTGAATGCCGCCACCGCGATGATCAGCGAGAGAATGACCCACATGACGGTCTTTTCCGTACGAACCGCCTGAAACAGATTACCGCGTTCCTGGGTCCAGTCGCGAACCGAATAGTAGCCAGGCATCGTTGCTGATATTTCCCGGGCGACTCGCCAGGCCTGATACATGTCCTGCAGATGCAGACGAACTCCGCCGATGGACCCCTGTGGCATGCGCAACAGCTTTGCCGCATCCTCGATATGCACCAGTGCCAGGGTGGAGTCGTTTTCAAACTCGCCGAATTCGAAGGCGCCGACGACCGTGAATCGGCGCATCAGCGGACTCGCCCCAACCGGTGTTGCTTTCAGCCTTGGAGCAATGACGGTTACACGGTCGCCCGGGCCGACGCGCAGCCTGGAGGCCAGACCGATACCCAGGATGATCCCGTACTCACCGGGCCGAAGTTCATCCAGAGAACCACTGAGCATTTTACGGTCGACTTCGGACACACGCGGTTCGAAAGCGGGATTTACGCCACGAATGAAGGCCCCGGACGACTCCACACCCTGTAACCACACACCCTCCTCGATGTAAGGGGCGGCTCCATCGACTTCCGGGTGCTGTTCAACTTTCTCGATGACGCTGCGCCATTCCATCACCGAGCCATCGGCCGGTTGGATGGTGGCATGCGCAATCGCGCCGAGGATCCGTGCCCGCAATTCTTTCTCGAAACCGTTCATGACTGAAATGACGGTGATCAGCGTGGTCACTCCCAAAGCGATCCCCAGCATCGAGGTAAGCGAGATGAATGAAATGAAGTGATTTCGCCTTTTCGCGCGAACGTAACGCAGACCGATAAAGGCTTCGAGTGGCTTATACATCGAGCGAATTAGATCACAGCCCGCCGGCCATCACCAGCAGCCGGGCAGTCGAACTTTGTAGGAGAATGGATCATGTTTCCTGTTCATCCAGAATTTTTCGTAAATTCAACGGCAGAGGCGCGTCGAAGACATGTGATATACCAGTGGGCATGGTGAATCCGAGGCGATGAGCATGCAGAAAAACCCGTTTGAGCCCTCGTTTCTTCCATGTTCTGACAGATTCCTTGTCTGCATAACGGCCATCACCAGCCAATGCCATGCCCAGGTGCTTGGCGTGCGCTCTGATTTGGTGTGTACGTCCGGTAAAAAGTTCAACTTCCACGTAGCTGGCATCCCGGTAGGCCTGCAACAGGCGAAAGCGGCTCAGGGCCGGTTTTCCGTCCGCACAGACTTCCACCACACCTTGTCTCTCCCCCTGTATTTTTTTCAGCGGCGCGTCTACCTCGATCACGGGCTCGGGCATCCTGCCGTTCAGCAGGCACAAATAGCGTTTCTCCACTTTTCCTTCACGAAATTGCGTGGCGAGCCAGTTCAGGGCTGAACCATTCCTGGCCAGAACGAGACAGCCGCTGGTTTCCCGGTCCAGCCGATGGACCAGTTCCAGGTACTCTCCTGGCCGCTTGTTTCGCAGGACATCGATCAAACCCCAGGGCAGCCCGCTACCGGAATGTACCGCCATACCGGATGGCTTGTTGATGACGAGGAAATCGGCATCCTCGTGCAGGATCGCTTCTTCAACCTGCTCGCTGACGGACTCGGAAATGAAGGCTTCTCCGGCTTGCCGGGTATGGGCGGGTGGGATCCTGACCTGGTCACCAGCGTCGAGCCGGCTCGCGGCTTTACAACGTTTTCCGTTGATCCGGACCTGCCCGGTGCGGATCATCCGATAAATCGCAGATTTGGGCACGCCTTTTAATTGGTTCAGCAGAAAATTGTCCAGGCGCTGTCCTGTGCGGTTCCGGTCAACGGTAACCGCGTGCACGCCAGACTTGTTGTGTGTTTTGGACATCGCCGCCAACTCATTGATAGAACGCAGAAACACTGTTATATTACAGCGCTCCGGAGTTCCGCGCGCTGGTTGAGATAAAACATCATATCGATCTATACCCCAGCCGACGATCTAAAAGCGTATGTATCGTTCAGAATTTCTGCACGAGAGAACACCAGAATCGATTTGGATCCATCCGACGAACGAGGATGACCGAGGAATCAACCGGAATATTGAATCATTGTGGCAGCCAAGGAGGCTGTCACGCAGGACCAACCGGCAAATCCGGCTGGCGAAAAAAATTATTGGCAAGCCTGGCACACCCTCTTAGACAGGGGCTGGGAACACGAATCGCGTAACAGCAGGGCTACAAGTCGCTGCCAGCCTTACGTGTTCAGGCCAGGACGCCTGAGGAATACAAAATGAAGAGAATGCTGATCAACGCGACTCAGCCAGAGGAGTTGCGTGTGGCCGTTGCAGACGGCCAGGTACTTATTGATCTGGACATCGAAGTTCCTTCCCAGGAACAAAAGAAATCAAACGTTTACAAGGGTAAAATTACCCGCATCGAGCCCTCACTGGAAGCTTGTTTTGTGGACTTTGGCTCCGAGCGCCACGGGTTCCTGCCGTTCAAGGAAATCTGCAAGGACTTTTACCATCCCTCTGCACGGAAAAGTGAAGGCAAGCTTGCGATCCGCGACGCCGTCAAGGAAGGCCAGGAACTGATTGTCCAGGTCGAAAAAGAAGAGCGCGGCAACAAGGGCGCCGCGTTGACGACCTATATTTCTCTCGCGGGAAGATACCTGGTGCTGATGCCGACCAACCCGAAGGCGGGTGGTGTTTCACGTCGAATCAGCGGCGAGGATCGACAGGATTTACGCGAACAACTGCAACAGGTTATTGCACCGGACAACGTCGGAATCATAGTCCGGACTGCGGGTGTTGGGCGCGAGGCCGAAGAATTGCAGTGGGATCTTGATTACCTGCTGCAACTGTGGAGCGCCATTGAAAAAGCCGCTACGGAGAACAAGGCTCCCTTCCTGATATACCAGGAAAGCAACCTGTTTATCCGCGCACTACGTGACCATTTGCGCAACGACATCGGTGAAATCCTGATTGACAATGATACCGTCTTCGCTGATGCGAAAGAGTTTGTGCAACAGGTCATGCCGCACAATACCCGCAAGCTCAAGCTGTATTCCGATGATGTGCCACTGTTTAACCGGTACCAGATTGAAAGCCAGATAGAATCGGCATTCGCCCGGACGGTTCATCTTCCATCCGGTGGTTCCCTGGTCATTGACCATACCGAGGCGATGCTGTCCATCGACATTAACTCGGCCCGTGCCACCAAGGGCTCGGATATCGAGGACACCGCGTACAAAACAAACCTCGAGGCTGCTGACGAAATTGCACGTCAGCTGCGGTTGCGGGATCTTGGTGGACTGATCGTGATTGATTTCATCGACATGATGGACCGCAAGCACCAGCGCAGTGTTGAAGAACGCCTGCGCCATGCCCTGCAGATTGATAAAGCACGGGTCCAGACCGGCCGGATTTCACGTTTTGGCCTATTGGAGATGTCGCGGCAACGCCTGCGCCCGTCACTGGGTGAATCCAGCCAGGAGCCCTGCCCTCGCTGCGACGGACATGGCACCATCCGCAGCACGGAGTCATTGGCTTTGTCCATTCTGCGACTCGTCGAAGAAGAGTCCATGAAGGAGTTCACCGGACAGGTTATTGTTCAGGCGCCGCCAACGGTCGCCAATTTCCTGCTGAATGAAAAGAGAAAGGCGCTGGCTGAAATCGAAGCCCGCCACAAGATGCCAATATTCATTCTGTCGAATGAATACATGGAGCGGCCCAAATTTGAAATACATCGAATCCGCAAATCAGACATCACGGATGAACCCAGCTATACCCGCATCGAAAAACCGGATGCCGAACTGGTTGCATCTTCTGAAACCCAGGCCTCTGCTGCGGCCACAGGACCTGTGCCTGCCGTTACCGGTGTTGTACGCAACCGGCCTGCCCCGGTACGTGCCGCTCCTCCAGAGCCGGAAAAGAAAGCCAAGCCAGGATTCTTTGGTCAACTTTTTTCAAAGCTGTTTTCTGGATCTGAACAGGAAGAACCGGTAGTAGAGAAGCCACCGGCACGAAAGGAAGCCAGTAAGAAGAAGGCAACGGCTACGCGTCAGCAAAGCCGCAGGGATCCACGTCAAGGCGGGGAACAGAGAACGCGGAGCCGTCGTGGTGGGAAAAAGAAAAAAGTCTCGTCTCGATCGCAGCCTGGCGAAGACCAAAAACAACAAAGCAAAAAGATATCCGGGAAGAAAAAGACAACCAGGAAAAAGTCCACTCGCAGGCGTGCACAAAAACCCAGGGCAGACCAGACCGGGCGGCAGCAGGACCTGAAACAACAGACCGCTGGCCAGCAGGAAACGCCGAAGCAGTCAGCAGGCAATCAGTCACAGAAAAGCGCGTCCCAGGATAAGCCCGCTGAAACACCTTCCCGCAAACCACGCCGCAGAAGGTCTCCATACCAGACATCCGGCGCCAAAGGTCGTGACGGGCGTAGTGAAGACGTAGCTGACAAGGTTCAGACTTCGCCGGTCGCCAGTGATGATTCCCGTGCAAAAGCACTGGTTGAAAAGCCGGATCAGCCCATGGTCGAGCAAGGCAAGCCCAAACGCCAGCCAGTGGAAAAACGGGAAAAACCTGCTGAGAGAAAGCCTGCCGACACAAACGAAAAGCCGAGGGCAGCAAAAGCCGGGACTGACGAACCAAAGCCAAAAACCATGCAAGCCAAGTCAGACAGCCCCAAAGCTGAAAAGCCCAAAGCTGAAAAGAAAGCCGGCAGCGGACAAAAAGTCGAAGCTGTAAAGGACCAGAACGGAATTTATACTCTTAAGTCACCACCTTCAGAGAACGCGAAAACCGATACGCCAGCATAGACGCGTTTACCCGTCGGTTCAGACAACCCCGTATCGCAAAGCCATACGGGTCATGTCTACATCGCTTCTGGTATTGAGCTTGTCGTATATCCGGTACTTGTAGGTCGCTACGGTTTTGGGACTGAGGTGCATCATATCGGCAATTTCAGTGATTTTCTGACCCTCAGCCAGCATCAGCATGACTTCCATTTCACGGGCTGATAATTCGTCGAATGGCGATTTGCTGCCGCCGGGCAGCATCTGCAGCGCCATTTGCTGAGCAATTCGGGACCCAATGTGCCGTCCGCCGGCGGCCACGGTATCAATCGCCTGCACCAGTTCTGGCACCGGGCACCCCTTGGTCAGGTACCCCGATGCTCCTGCATCCAGTAACTGAGTCGGATAAGGCGCCTGTTCATGAATCGTCAGGATGATAATACCCGGACAGGGGCTGGCCTTTTTCAGACGGGCTGTGACCTCAAAGCCGGACAAACCGGGCAAGCTTACATCGAGCACCACGACATCAGGCTTGATTTCACGATTCAGTTTCAGGGCAGTTTCACCATCCCCTGCTTCAGCAGCAATATGAATCGCCGGATAATCTGCCAGTATGTAACGAAGCCCGATACGGACGAGTTCGTGGTCGTCCACAACCATTATCCTGATCATGCTTTCCCCTTTTCTGGTAGTTGTCCCGTTGCCCCCGGTTAAAAATATACTAGGACAAGAGCCTGGATTAGTCGACAGGGAAGCTTTCAGGCGAGTGAATTTCCTACACAGAGCCCGGCAAGATGTGTAGCTTTTCGCGGCGCCTTGTCCGCATTGGTCAAATTAGAAGAATTCCCGGCTGCACCGAAATAGGCTCGATTGTGGTGGCTCGAAGAACTCGTGACGGCTGGGTCAACGGGCCAGATGACAGGACTGAGATGCTAAAAGAACTCATATCTTGCTCTTTCACAGGTTAATGACTGGAGTCATTGCATCTATTAACTGGAACGAGATTCTTACAGGACGGTATGGGAACTGAATTCTGAGCCGTGGGATGGTGAGTCCGGGCCAGCTAGCGTGAGGAGTATCCAATGAAAATGCCAGTCGTCTTTAATGAAAATCCTGTCTTTCTGTGCAAATTCAAGAGTCATGAGAAACGCCGGTCAACGGATTTATTGAAACGGCTATTACAGCTCTTGGCGGCTTGCATGGTCATCAGTTGCATCTCCGCATTTGGACAAGAAAACACCAGTGTTAAAATCAATCCGGGGCACAATGGTGCTTGGTTCAATCCTACTACTTCCGGACAGGGGTTCCTGCTGGATGTAATGCCCGAGACAAACCTAGCATTCCTGGCCTGGTTCACCTATGACCTCGTTCAGCCGGCCCCATCGGAGACAGCGACCGTGGGATACCCCGGTCATCGCTGGTTGACGGCGCAAGGTCCGCTGAAAGGAAATGCGGCAAATCTGAATGTTTACCTCACGCGGGGTGGTCTGTTTGACAACTCTGCTGCTGTCAGAAACATACCGGATGGCACAATCACATTGACCTTTAATGACTGCACTTCCGGTACGGTCGACTACCAATTAACATCTGCCGGGGTGTCTGGAAGTATTCCAATCATAAGAGCAGTGTCCGACAACGTGGCCTTGTGTGAGTCGATTTCCAGAATACAGGCCCAGAAACTCGACAGGGTCGAAACTGTGAGCGTCAGGCAGACTGCAGTCGACCATCCGGACTGGGTATCAAGAACCGATTCAATTGCCGGAAAGTGCGAGATAAATCCCGGCCACAATGGCGCCTGGTTCAATCCAGTTACATCAGGCCAAGGTTTCCTGCTGGACGTAATGCCGGAAACGAGCATGGCGTTTCTGGCGTGGTTCACCTACGACACCACGCAGCCTGAACAAGGTCGGGTGGCGCAGATTGGTGATCCGGGTCATCGTTGGCTGACCGCGCAAGGCCCCCTGGGCGGTATCAACACGAACTTGGATGTTTACCTGAGCCGTAATGGACAATTTGATGACCCGGCACAGGTCAGCAATACACCGGAGGGCAGCATCACCTTGACTTTCGACAGCTGCACCAGCGGAACCGTGAATTATCAGCTCAATTCCGCGGGTGTTTCAGGCAGCATTCCGATTTCACGTGCCGGCACCGACAATGTTGCCCTATGCCGGTCGCTGTGTGGCGATGTTGTGGTTGAGGATTCCAGGCCGCAGACCCGTGTTCACGGCCAGGAGGGCGGAATTATCAGCACGCCTGACAAACAGGGAAACATTGCACGATTGACGATACCAGAAGGCATTCTGGCGGGGTCGAAAGATCATGTTATCGAAGCAAGCCCGTTGGATCAGGCGACAAAATTGCCGACGGGACACCTGGCTTTTGCCGGAATGCAATGGTCATCAGGCCCAGGTCCTGTAATCGGATCAGCTAGGCTGGAAATTCTGACCAGCGAAGCGGATCGATATCCTGAATTGGGTGCGTTTCATTACGAACCGGAAAGCGCTGCGTTCTACTTTTTGCCCTTGCTGATCTCGGTTGATGAGGGCGTTGTTCTGGAGGTGCCCTCTGTTTCTCAAGGTACCACCGGGCTGGCTTTCATTACGGCAAGTGAAATGGAGCAGTGGCCGCCACCCGCCAGTCCTGTCAAAGCCAGATATCTTCAGCAGATGGCAATCAAGGCAAAAAAGATTGTGGAGTCGGCTGCTGCCAGGGAATCCGCACCTGGGAATGCGGTGGTGGCCGTTGCCAGTGATGAGCCTGGGCCAGTGAAACCCAAGGCGGATCCGTTCGATTTTACTGACTTTTGGTTGCCCGAGTTCAAAGCCTGGTTCGATAACGAGATTAAACCCAGTCTGGGTGCTGCAATCGGAGGCTGTTATGTGGCAGCTGATTTTGTCAGGATAGGGGAAGATTGGCTATCCGCGCTTGCGATGGAAAGTTACGATGACCACTCGGAACTGCAAAGCAGAATCAGCACACTGGAATCGGCTTTTGAGCAGTTTTCCAATGCTGCAATTCAAGACATCGGGGAAATCGACCAGCTGTGCGCATTGGAATCCGATCCTTGCGCGCAAGTCAGTATCATGCAGGAACTGGCCGTATGCGCGCAGGCGCTGAATCTGCTCGGAACCGACATGAGTCTGATTGACCTCGCCTGTGCCAATGCACCGAGCGTCCTATCAGTTGCACCCAAGAACCGCAATATTTGTCCAGGGGAGACTATCCAGTTCTATGCTGTGGTCAAGAACCTGAAAGGGGATGCCATTGATGTAGACCAGGCCGAACTGTTATGGACGAGTGACCTGCCTCAGTCTTTAACAATCAATCCAGAAAGTGGCGAGGCAAACGCAGTGGCTGAAGGATATGTGCTGGTTAGTGCGTCCAGTGAAGTTTGCGGGTTTACCCTTTCGGGGAATGCTTCGGTCGAGGTTAACAGTGCACCGGATATCGGCGGTAGCTATTCATTGACGGGCAGTGAAACTGTAAGAGGCTGTCTTGACCCGGAAGATAACGGTGTCTATGGCGGAAGCGGCATGGCTACCATTTCGATGGGTCCGATCAATGCTGGGTCAGCAAGCGCCAGTTTTAGTGGTAAAAGTGACGGTCCCGGTTTTGGACATTCCTTCTCGGGTACGGTTTCTTGTAGTGGGTCACTGTCTGGCGGGGGTACTTACAGTGAGTCCGAGACCTCGGGAAATAGCTCCTTTTCCGGTTCATTTTCAGGTAGAACCATCATTATCAATGGTTCCGGTCAGGATGTGGCCGGAGACACATGCTCATCAAAGGGGTGGGCCAGGGCAACCAGGAAATAGCTCAGCTTCGTTACGTTGAAATAGACATTTTGGTCACACTCCGAAAGTCTTTAGGCATTCAAGAATGGCCAGCACAGAGGCCTGGGTTTCAAAGGTCAAACATGATTTCTGTTCGCGTAACACTCGGGTTCCTGATTGTTTTGTCCATTCTGAACGTCAGAGCCAACACGCCCGACCCCCTTTATCAGGATGACGCCACTAATGGGATTGCTATTTGAGTGGGACCGTAATTATTACCCCAGCACTTAGCCCTAGCATCAAATGTGGCACTAGTGAATAGTCCTCCTGCGGAAACTGAGGTTATTTCAGACGTGAGATTTGCAATATCAACAGGAACGGCTTGATCTGGTTCAGAGGTGCCATCTCCGAGTTTGCCGGAAAAATCATGTAACTTATTGAAATACTGGCGGAGAGGGTGGGATTCGAACCCACGAAGGGCTATTAACCCTTGCTGGTTTTCAAGACCAGTGCATTCAACCGCTCTGCCACCTCTCCGTGTCAAAACTTTGGTATGCCTGAGGCGCGCAAGAATACCCTAATTTTCACCTTTGCTCCAGCCCTGACAGCTGGCACATGACAGATCATTGCAAATTATTTAAGGTATCAGCCTTGAAGCAGGGAACTCGGGCCCACAGTTCCCTGTCAGATACTTGGAATTTATGCATTAAAGGAGCATCATTAACCCATGAACACACCCGTTTACAACGTTTCTTCAACCAGAAGTCTGCCTGCTGCAACGGTCAACAAGACCTTGCGCAACACTTATGCGCTGCTCGGCATGTTGTTTGTTTTCGGTGCCGCAACAGCATGGGTTGCCCAGGCGATGAACTGGCGTATTGGCTTCTTTCCGTTCCTGATCGGAATTTTCGCTTTCTCTTATGCCATCACGCGCACCCGTAACAGTGTCTGGGGTTTGGTTTTGTCGTTTGGTTTTGCCGGCCTGCTTGGCGTGGTTACCGGCTCCAACGTCAATGCCGCGCTCTATCAGTACAGTAACGGCGGTGAACTTGTCGCTTCGGCCTTCGGCCTGACGGCGGGCATTTTCTTCGCACTTTCAGCCTACGCGATGACGACCAAGCGCGACTTTAGCGGCTGGTTTGCGTTTCTCGGGGTTGGTACGCTCGCCGTGCTCGGTGCTTTTATCCTGAACTACTTCCTGCAGGTACCGGCGCTTGCGCTGGCGTTATCCACGATGATCATTATGCTGTCCTGCGGCTGGATCATCTGGCAAACCCAGCAAAACGTGCGTAATGGTGAGACCAATTACATCATGGCCGCCACCGCACTGATGGCCGATATTTTCGTGCTCTTCAACCACCTGCTTGCGCTTCTGGGTTTTGGCTTCGGCGAAGACTAAACCGGCAACCCGGAAACAGGATCTACCCCAAAGCCCGCTTCATGCGGGCTTTCTTTAAATCGCTTCCAGGCCACCCATGTAAGGCTTCAGAACCTCCGGAACCCGGATACTGCCGTCCTGTTGCTGGTAGTTTTCCATAACCGCGATGAGAGTACGGCCCACAGCCAGCCCGGAGCCATTGAGCGTGTGCACCAGCTCGGGTTTGCCGGTTTCAGGGTTACGCCAGCGGGTCTTCATCCGCCGCGCCTGGAAGTCCGTACAGACGCTGCATGACGAAATTTCGCGGTAGGTTTCCTGCCCTGGCAACCAGGCCTCGATGTCATGAGTTTTGGCGGCAGAGAAGCCCATGTCACCGGTGCACAGAATGATGGTGCGATAGGGTATTTCCAGCCGCTGCAGGATGGACTCCGCGTGACCGGTCAGCTCATCCAGAGCGTCGAGAGAACGTTCAGGACTGGTGATCTGCACCAGCTCCACTTTTTCGAACTGGTGCTGGCGAATGATGCCGCGCGTGTCCTGGCCGTAGGAACCGGCCTCGCGTCGGAAACACGGTGTCTGGGAAGTGAACTTTAAAGGCAGGTCGGCTGCGTCCACGATATCGCCCGCCATCATGTTAGTCATCGGCACTTCGGCTGTCGGTATCAGGTAACGCGGCGGATCATCGGTGGTTGCAAAGGCATCATCCCCGAACTTGGGTAACTGCCCCGTTCCCGTCATGGTTTCGGTATTGACCAGGTAAGGCAGGTATAACTCTGTGTAACCATGCTCCTGCGTATGCACATCCAGCATGAACTGGGCCAATGCCCGGTGCATTCGGGAAAGGTTGCCTCTAAGCACGACGAACCGCGATCCGGCGATCTTGGCCGCCGATGGAAAGTCGAGCAGGCCACTACCCTCCCCCAGCTCAACATGGCCGCGGGGTTCGAAATCAAACCGGGTGGGCTCGCCCCATTTACGGATTTCAACATTGTCGCTTTCGTCTTTGCCAAGTGGAACATCCGGCAGTGCAATGTTGGGCATCTCCATCAGCCAGGCCTGCTGCTGATCGCGGACCTCGTTGAATTCGGCTTCAGACCGCCCCAACCTTTCACCAAGATCTTTCACCTCGTCCAGCAACGGCTGAATGTCTTCACCCCGGGCCTTGGCCTGCCCGATGGACTTGGCGCTTATGTTTTTTTGATTCTGGAGTTCCTGTACGGCGATCTGGAGTTCTTTACGGCGTTCTTCGAGAACACGCCAGGCTACGACATCAAATTCATAACCACGCGGCGCGAGCGATGCGGCAACGGCCTGCGGGTCGGACCTCAACAATTGTGGATCAAGCATGGGATTTTTCTTCGGTTTAAACCAAATAGTTTACCGCTGAATTTCGCCGATTACATCAGCGGATTCCGGCGGATCAAAGGTAAATAGCAGTGGATCAAGCTCAGGGTTTCGCTTCACCTGGTCAAAACGAATTTCAGTTCTCAGCCCGAAGGCGTCCTCCATCACCATCATCTGGAGAATGTCGTTGGTCATGCCCAGCAGGATGCGTTCGAATTCACTCTCTGCTGAACGGGAGCGCAATTCGATCAGCTGGAGTTCGTCGGCCTGACCCACTTCCCTGACCTCGAACTGTGAATCCAGTTGGCCCAGGTCGGTCAGCAGGGTCAGTGGCGAGTTCACAGCGGCTTCGGTCTGATTCTTGACGGTCACCTGCTCCAGCACTTCATCGTAAATCCAGATGTTCTTTCCATCGGCAATGACCTGCTCGGGGAACTCACCGCCGTATTCCCATCGAAACAGCCCCGGGCGCTGCAGCCAGACCTCACCGGAACTGCCGTCTTGCACGCTGCCGTCGCTGCCGATCACGCGCTGGTCGAATCGCGCATGCAGCGATTGCAAGCCCTCTGAAAACCGTTCCAACTGAGCCCGCGCATTGGGTTCCTGGGCCTGTGCGAAACTACCCAGGATGATCATCCCAAGAAGTGCAACTGTGACGGTGAAAGACCGCTTCATGATCCGGTTAATCTTCATGATCCGGTTAATCTCTGGGCGGCGCAGGTGCAAGGACTTCCCGCTGGCCATTGTGCTCGGGCGGGCTGACAATACCGGCGGCCTCCATTTCTTCAACCAGCCGCGCCGCCCGGTTGTAGCCAATCCGCAACTGGCGCTGAACGCTGGAGATCGAAGCCCGGCGGGATTCTGTGACAAAGGCAACGGCATGGTCGTATAACTCGTCCTGTTCGGCATCGACAGATTCCGGTAGCCCGGTCGCACCAATGTTCATGCCATCGGTCGTCATCTGTGTTTCGTTTAAGACTTCCTCAACGTAATCCGGTTCCCCGAATTGCTTGAGATACTTGACGATGGCATGGACTTCACTGTCTCCGACAAAGGCGCCGTGAATGCGCTCAGGCAAGGCCGAGCCGGGCGGCAGATAAAGCATATCGCCATGCCCGAGCAGTTGTTCAGCGCCCATCTGGTCAAGAATCGTCCTGGAATCGACTCTGGAAGATACCTGGAAACCGATACGGGCAGGAATGTTGGCCTTGATCAGGCCGGTGATCACGTCCACGGAAGGTCGCTGGGTTGCGACGATCAGGTGGATACCGGCGGCCCTGGCTTTCTGGGCCAGGCGGGCGATCAGTTCTTCGATCTTTTTGCCAACAATCATCATCAAGTCGGCAAATTCGTCGATCACAACAACAATGTACGGAAACGCTTCCAGGTCGGGCGCTTCCTCCGGCACATCCGGCAATTGCGGCGTAAACAACGGATCCTTCAGCGGTTCACCCTTGTCAGCCGCGTCCTTGACCTTCTTGTTGAAACCGGACAGGTTGCGCACGCCCAGCGTGGCCATCAGGCGGTAGCGGCGTTCCATTTCAGCCACGCACCAGCGCAGGGCATTGGCCGCTTCCTTCATGTCGGTTACAACCGGCGCCAACAGGTGTGGAATGCCTTCGTAGACCGATAACTCCAGCATCTTGGGATCGATCATGATCAGCCGCACCTGGTCCGCTGTCGATTTGTACAGCAGGCTGAGGATCATCGCATTCAACGCGACGGATTTACCGGACCCGGTGGTGCCGGCAACCAGCACATGCGGCATTTTCGTAATGTCTGCAATGACCGGATTGCCACCGATACTTTTGCCCAGCGCCAGGGTCAGTGCAGAATTTGAGCGGTCAAAGACCTCCGAACGCATGATTTCGGACAGGTAGACCGTGTGGCGCACTGCATTGGGTATTTCCAGCCCGATGGTGGTTTTGCCGGGAATGACCTCGACCACGCGAACCGATATCACGCTCAGGCCACGTGCGAGATCCTTGGCCAGGTTGGAAATCTGTGCTGACTTGACACCCGCAGCAGGCTGCAATTCGAACCGCGTGATGACCGGCCCCGGGTGGACCTCCACCACGTCAACCTGGACGCCGAAATCCGCCAGTTTGAGCTCCACCTGCCGGGACAGGGCTTCGAGTACCTCGGTGCTGTAACCGGCGACCTGCTCGGGCGGATCATCCAGTAGTTCCAGCGGGGGCAGCGAACCGGCTGGCAGGTTCTTGAACAGTGGTTGCTGTTTTTCCCGCTTGGCGCGCTCGCTGGGCATGCCTTCGGGCGCCACGATTTGCGGCTCGATCTTCATCTTCGGCTTGGTTTTCTGGCGAACCGAGTCCGCCTTTCTGACTTCTCCCCGCTGAGCCTTGGCGCGACGCCCGGCAAACCAGTCACGCATACCGGCCGCGGTACTGCCTAACCAGGCAATTGAGTTGAGCGTGTACTTGCCCGTCAGGTCCATCACCTGGAACCAGGAGATGCCGGTAAACAGTGTTAGTCCAACCATGAACATCGCCAGCAGAAAAAGCGTTGACCCGAGAGCGCCGGTTACCTGCATCAGTGGTGTGGCAATCTGCAGTCCGATAACGCCCCCTCCTCCCGCCGGCATGGAACCCGCGGGCGGCAAGCTATGGAGATGCCCCAGGCCGGTGGCCGACAACACGAATAACAACAGGCCGGTAAGGCGCGCCAGCCATTCAATCGGCCCCGCCTTTTCGATCGGTTTCCCGGCCCGGTCATAAACCAGCCAGCCCGTGAACACGATCAGCAAGGGCAATGTGTAAGCCAGGTAGCCGGTCAGGAACAGGAAAAAATTAGCCAGCCAGGCCCCCAGTACCCGACCGATGTTATGCACCTGGTCGGAGGCGACAGTATTGAACGGCCCCGGGTCCGTCGGGTCATAACTGAGCAGGCAAGTCACCAGGTACACGGCCAGCAGGATACTCAGGATGAAGAAACTTTCACTCAGGCGCTGAGCGATCTGGTTGCCTTCAGGAATGGCTCTCTTCGACTTTTTCTTGGCTTGCGGCAAGCTGATCTTCCTTGTCAGATTGATTGTCTGGATCCAGCGTTGATTTTCAACGCATAATGACCCCATATTCTCTGTGGCACAAACCTGGCCATCAAACTGGAGCGATTATACATGAGCGACGTCAAGCACTGCCGATTCCTGATCATCGGATCGGGTCCCGCCGGATACACCGCCGCGATTTACGGAGCGCGGGCCAACCTGAAACCGGTCATTATTACCGGTGTCGAACAGGGCGGACAGCTGACGACGACCACGGAAGTCGAGAACTGGCCTGGCGGCCACGCCGAACTGCAGGGTCCGGAACTGATGCAAAACATGCTTGAACACACTGAGCGTTTCGACGCTGAAGTCGTTTTTGACCATATCAACAAGACTGACCTCAGTCAGCGGCCCTTCCGCCTGGAAGGAGACAGCGGCATCTATACGGCTGATGCGATCGTCATCGCCACCGGCGCCAGCGCTCGCTACCTGGGCCTGCCATCGGAGGAAGCGTTCAAAGGTAAAGGAGTTTCGGCGTGCGCCACCTGTGACGGTTTCTTTTATCGCGGCCGCAAAGTCGCGGTGATCGGCGGCGGCAATACCGCCGTCGAGGAAGCGCTGTACCTGTCCAATATTGCCGAAGAAGTTGTAGTGGTTCATCGACGGGACGAACTGCGTGCAGAAAAAATTCTGCAGGACCGCCTTTTCGACCGCGAAAAAAATGGCAACGTCACCATCATGTGGGACCACGTCCTTGAAGAAGTGCTGGGTGACGAAAGTGGCGTCACCGGGATGCGGGTTAAAAATGTGAAGACCGGAGATGATACCCGGATTGAACTCGCCGGAGTCTTTATCGCTGTGGGCCATACCCCCAATACCGGCATTTTCGAAGGGCAACTGGACATGAACGGCGGTTACATCAATATTCGCAGCGGCACGGTGGGCTATGCGACGGCGACCAGTGTTGACGGCGTATTTGCAGCAGGTGACGTGGCCGATCATGTGTATCGCCAGGCCGTCACGTCGGCCGGTTTCGGATGCATGGCGGCTCTCGATGCCGAACGATGGCTGGATGAGCAGGAATAAAGTCCTGCAACCGGACTTTCCAGCAGTGTGAGTTTTTCCGCCCGTATCGTTTCTGATTTCAATTCGATCTCGCCGGATCAGTGGGGTCAGCTGGGCCATGCGGGCAATCCGTTCCTGTCCCATGCGTTTCTGGCCAGCCTGGAATCCAGTGGCTGTATCGGCCCTGCCGTGGGCTGGGTTCCACACCACCTGGCGCTGTTCGAACAGGAACGGCTGGTGGCCTTTGCTCCCAGCTACATCAAGACCAATTCCCACGGGGAGTTCGTATTTGACTGGGCCTGGGCGGATGCTTTTCAGCGCCATGGCCTACCCTATTACCCCAAGCTGCTGACGGCTGTTCCGTATTCACCGGTGACAGGCCCCCGGCTGCTCACGGCAAAAGACCACCCCGCGCAAGCAATCCTCGCGGAACAACTGCTCGAGTTTGCCCTGCAGCAGTGTGATCGTGCAGGATTTTCCTCCTGGCATTGCAATTTTCTGCTCGAAGAGGAACAGTCGGTTTTTGCAGGTGACGAGACGCTCGCCCGTTCTGACTGGCAGTTTCACTGGCACAACCGGGGTTACCGGACGTTTGATGACTTCCTGCTGCAACTGCGCTCGCGCAAGCGCAAGAACATCCGGCGGGAGCGACGACAGGTCCAGCAGGCCGGCATCCGGTTTGACTGGAAGAGCGGTTCACAGGTCGACTCAGAAGATCTCCAATTCATTCATCGATGCTATATCAGCACATTTCATGCCTATGGCAATCACCCCGTTTTGAACGAGTCCTTTTTTGGCAAGCTGGCTGATGGGCTGCAAGAAGGTTTCCAGGTGTGTATAGCCAGCCGCGAAGGCGAGCCACTGGCGATGAGTTTGTTCCTCAGCGGCGGCGGCCGGCTGTATGGCAGGTACTGGGGTTGCCTGGAAGATATTCCCGCGCTGCATTTCGAATCGGCTTATTACCAGGGTATTGAATACGCCATTCGCAATGGCATCGAAGTGTTTGAGTCCGGCGCCCAGGGGGAACACAAGGTCGCTCGTGGCTTCATGCCGGAGAAAACCCGGTCGTTTCATTACATCAGGAACGAATCTTTTCGCACAGCAATCGCTACTTTTCTGGAGCGCGAGCAGCACTGGCTGGATGACTATCGGGATGAACTGCTCAGGCACAGCCCGTACCGGCAGCCGGAGTCATGAAAAACATCCTGCAACTGCCGCAACTGGGCCCGGACCCTTTATCGCCCTTTCCACCACCAGGCGCGGCCCTGGAATCACCGAACGGTCTATTGGCCTGGGGCGGCGACCTGCACCCGGACCGTCTTCTACGGGCTTACCGGCAGGGCATTTTTCCGTGGTATTCGGAAGGCCAGCCAATCCTGTGGTGGAGCCCCGCGCCGCGTTGTGTGCTCTATCCTGCCAGGGTGTACCTGTCCCGCCGGACCCGGCGACGCTACAACAATGGTGGCTACAAACTGAGCGTAAATACTGCTTTCGACGCGGTCATTACGGCCTGCGCCGGGCCACGGGCAGACGGCAGCGGTACCTGGATTACACCGGAAATGAAGGATGCCTATCTCCGGCTACATCACCTGGGGCATGCCCACTCCCTGGAAGTGTGGAAGGATGAACGGCTGGCCGGTGGCATCTACGGCCTGGCGGCGGGACGATTGTTTTTTGGCGAGTCGATGTTCAGCCGTCAGACCGACGGCAGCAAGATCGCCCTGGTTGCACTGTGTCACCTGTTGCTAAAGCACGGTTACGAATTGCTCGACTGCCAGGTGGGAAACCCACATCTTTATTCCATGGGCGCCGAGGACATCAGCAGGGAAGCTTTTCAGTCCATGCTGGAAAACCAACCAGACAACCAGGCAAGGCTGTTCGATTGGCAGGCAGGACCGGTAACGGAAAACCACTGGCAGGAGAGACCCGGCTGAGGCTAAGGCAAATCCGGGAAGCCGTCAGTTCCTGAACAGGCTTTGGAAACGCTGCAGGGTTTCTTCGTCCAGGTCACCCCTTTCCTGCGCCAGCTCCAGTACCGTTCTTGCCAGAACCCGGTAAACGTCTATGTCTTCCGGATGCGAATGCCGAATCGCACCCAGATGTGCTTCGATCGTACTGGTGTCGCCGCGGACGACCGGCCCGGTGATCGTTTTCTTTGCGCCGGCGCGAGCCAGGTCGACCATCGTGCTCTGCAGTAACTGGTGCGTGACCGTAGCGGCGGTAGCCGCAGGCAGCCCGGCTTTTTGTTGCCACTTTTGCGCCTTCCAGGCCACAGCCTTGGTAATATTACTGACAATACTGACCGACGCGTGATACAGGCCCCTGTTGATGGAGTCCACCGGCAACCAGCTGCCGCCGATCGAGGTTATCAATGGCTGGAGCCGGTCCAGCGCCGCTGACGAGCCTTCAGCCACACAGGCCGTGCCCCTGAATTCCTCCACGGTTAGTTTTGCATCAGTCAGTGAGCGGACCGGGTGCAGGGCTGCCAGGCAAGCGCCTGTCTTTGCCAGTGGCTCAAGCACCTCCAGTCCGAAACGCCCGGCCAGGTGAAAGACGACCGACCGCTCCAGTCCGGTCACGCTGTCGGCCAGCAACTCAGCCAGGTCTTCAATACGATCATCGTTGGCGCCAATCAGCCAGTATTCAGCCCGACTCATCGAAGAAACTGCCGTTACGGCATGGCCGGCCCCGGTTCGTGTGACCGCCCGTTCAGCGCTTTCAAACGTGCGGTTAATCACATCACCGATGCAGACTGAGCCCGCCTCAACCCACAGCCTGGCAAGGCTTCCGGCGGCCCGGCCACAGCCAATGATGTTGATACGTCCCAGGTCCATTCAGCCGCTTTCCTGCTGTTGATCGGCAATCATGAAGTAGATATGGGTAATAATTTCAGAAGCCGGCATCTGGCCTGGATCAGAAATGTAGTGTTCCCAGCTCACGCGCCCCTCTTCCAACTGGTTAGCGGCCATGAAAGCCGATAGCTTCTCATAACTCAGGCCCATCGAGTCATAGGAACCCTTGTGAACCACCCGCACCGCAAGGCCGGCTGGCGACTGGCCAACCTGCACATTTCCGGCAACGCGAACATCGGTTGAAGAGACTGGAATCGCAGCCTCGAACGAGTAATCCCGGGCATCCCAGCCACGCGTAATCGCCATCGGCTGCGCCGTCATTTCAATACCATGCTCAGTCATGAAGGCGACGATTTCCTGGTAAGCGGCAGCCAGCACCTCAGAGACGTTTCCCGTCTCCCGGCGGCCGCCGGTCGCAATATAGAGAATGTCAAAGGGTTGTACCGTAACAATCTCCGCATCGAGATCCGAAAAATCCGTTTCCGGCAGTGTTTCGGCATATTGCCTCAGCCGCTCCAGGCCCTGTTCATAATCCGATCCGATCCACCGGTCAAAGAACAGTCCAAAATAGCGGGCCAGCAGACTGCCGAAAAAGCCCTGGCCGTCCACCAGGCTGGTATTGAACCCCCAGGTGACCAACGTACCGGAAGACGACGGCTGAAGATCAAAGTAGGAAGTAGCCTTTCCCTGGTGTTCGAAATCAAGCTGCATCCGGACCAGCGAATACGGCTTGCTTTCGATGATTTCCTGCCAGCCATTACCGACCTGCCTGGGATCGCCTGTCCATTCCATCCGTGCACCGACACCGGCGGACGGGCCGCTGAACCGGT
>JAOUCS010000208.1 GCA_029859645.1 Lysobacterales bacterium
CCTTAACAACCGGCCAGGTAAAGGATGGCAAGCTCATCCTGTGGAAGGAATACCTCGATGGCCGGGTCTCCAAACTGCAGATGGAGGGCGATTTGCCGGTTGACGAAGGCAAAACGCCCTTTCCCTGGCCTCCTGAACCAAAACCGAAGCCTTAGATCTCAATCTCCACCTTGCGCTGCCGGCGCGCTGTTATCTATCTTGCTTTCGATGCCGGGTATGTACTCCACACCATGCGGAATCTGGATGCTCGAATTGGCGAAGTCATTGCCCAGTTCCTGGTAACGGCCACCCAGGCACTCGGCCAGGAATGCCTCGGCGACAGCAAAGAATGACAAGTTGTTTTCGGGTTTCTGGAATCCGTGGCCTTCGTCCGGGTAAAGCACATAAGTAACCGGAATGTCCTTGGCCTTCATTGCCTCGACGATCTGGTCGGACTCGGCCTGTTTGACCCGCGGATCATTGGCGCCCTGGCCGATCAGTAGCGGCTTGGAGATGTTTGCCACATGGGTCAGCGGAGACCGCTCTTTCAGCAGGGATTGGCCTCTTTCGGTTTCAGGATCACCTATGGCGTTGGCGAAAATGCGCCGGCCTGACTCCCAATAGGGCGGAATTGAAGCCAGCAGGGTTTCGAGGTTCGACGGTCCGACAATATCGACACCGCAGGCAAACTCGTCGGGCGTGAAGGTCAGGCCCACCAGCGTGGCATAGCCACCGTAACTGCCGCCCATGATGGCAACCTGGTCAGCGGTCGTGGCGCCCTGTTCAACTGCCCAGTTTTTTCCGTCCAGCAGGTCATCGTGCATGGTGCCCGCCCACTGCTCGTTGCCGGCGTTAAGGAAGTCCTTGCCGAAGCCCGTGGAAGAGCGGAAATTGACCTGCAATACAGCGTAACCACGGTTGGCCAGCCACTGCACGGTCGGCGCATAGCCGTAGGCATCCCGCCCCCATGGACCACCGTGAACCAGCATAACCATTGGCACCGGGTTTTCTGCGCGGCCGTCCCCGTCAGGATCTGCCTCGACCGGCAGGGTCAGGTAGGAAACCAGGTCCTTGCCGTCCCGCGAGGGGATCACCACGCCATGCATTTTCGCCAGCGTCTTGTCGTTGAGTTCCGGATTGGTAACGAACAGCTCGCTCAACTCGGCCGTCTGTGCGTCGAACACTTTGTACACCGGGGACTGGTCGCTGTCATCGGTGTAGACCGTCCAGAACCGGTTGTCGAGTGACTGGGCCAGGACCTGGGAACCGCCAGGCAGTTGTTGGTTCAGCTTTTCAATGGTGTCGGTGTACTCCAGGTGAATGGCGTGCCATTCCGGCCGTATCAAATCGACTGCATAGGCGAACGGTTTGTGCGTGCGCGGATCGATCAGGACGCTGGCGATATCCGCCTTGTCGGCTTCGGCGATAACCGTTGTCGCCTGGTCAGCCAGGTTCATGTGCACCAGGGCTGCCGTGTTCCGTCCGCGGCTGTCGAGCATGTATACACCCTCGTTTTCCGCATCGAAACCCAGCAATCCCGAAGTCTGCGCGTCTTCGAAAGGAATATCGAACAGGGGCTCCCATCCCTCTTCCTTCAGTACCTGGATCTGCATTCCACCGTCCGGCAGGGGTTTCACCGCTGTGCGAACCTGGAGGTCATTGTCCACATCGATTGAGGCAAACCCGTCATTCTGCGCCAACAGCGTCCGCTCACCGGTCGCCAGGTCAACCCGGTATACATCGTGCCACTTGGGATCGCGGTCATTCATGCCCACAATGGCCACGCCCGGGCTGTTCTCACTCTGTGCGATCATCCGCGCCTGGGTACCATCAAAGGGCGTAAGGTCGATGGTTTCCCCGCTGTCCAGGTCGACGCTGTACAAGTGCCAGTTCTCGTCACCGCCCTGGTCCTGGATGTAAAGCACGTGCTTGCTGTCGAGCGCCCAGAAGTGTGAGGGAATTCCACGGCCAGTATCGCTGGTAATGGGCCTGACGCTGGAAAAATCTCCCCGCTCGCCCACCCACAGGTTCATGACACCGTCCAGCGGCGCGCGGAAACTCATCAGCTTGCCGTCAGGGCTCAGTCTTCCCTGGAAGCGCATCGGGTTGCCGAACAAAACGGTTCGCTCAATGAGGGCCGGTGGCTCAACCGCAGCAGGCTCTTCTTCTACTGCTGCCGCCGGCGCCGTCTGTGCCGTTTGCTCGCTGCCAGCCGTGGTGGTGGACGTGCCGGTATCGCAAGCAGTCGTCGCAACAGCGAGGATAAAGATGAGGATTAGAATGGTGAACTTGTTCATGTTTGGGGCCTTTTCCAGTTAATGCCGGTTTTTGGATCAGACTCAATCTAGCAGGTGTTTGGGTACCGACAAGTGCCGGAAGTTATGGTTGGCGGGTAATACGCTGCAACGAATCGGGTATTCAAATTTCAATGTCGACCATGAGACGAGTGGATACCCGCTCGGACGAACCGCTATTGGCAATCTCGATGAAATTGATACCCTTGTCGAACTTCTTGACCAGTGTCTTGATTTTGATCCGCGCATTGATGACGGCTTCGTCCTCAATTTCGGCTTCTGAGAGGACCTTGAGTTTCAAAGGCTTGATCTCTTCAGAATTGATCCGGTCGATCACGAATTCCCGCGGCGCGTCGGCCGGTACAGTGATCTGGAACTCGAAATATTTCGGTTTTTCTTCTTCCGCCAGCTTGTCGTAGAGCAGTTCTGCCTCGATGTCGGACTCGAGGTAGGACAGGTCGATGGTCTCCACCCGGGGGACTCCGGCTGTCGCGATGTTCCAGTCTTTCTCCACGTAGGCGTCGAATATTGTTCCCGATGGCAACTCCGCGGCCTCGCCAGGGATGAAAATCGGGATGATCAGCAAAACACCCAGCGTAATCGCAACCGCCATGCGGCTTTTGCCTTCCTTGTGGTAGCCGCCGCTGAGCTGGATGGTCTGGCCGTCGATGCTCTGGGTTTCATAGGCGCCGATGGTCATCTGGCCCTTGACGCCGGCGATCTGGCGTCTCTTGACGGAATCGACCCGCGAAATGACCGGAGTACCGGCCTTGACCACGACCACTCCGTCGATCACCACGTCCCGCCACACCTTCGAGGCGACCAGCTGCCCCTGGCTAACACGGTCACCCTTGGCGACCAGATCTTCCATGGTTTCGATGTAGATCCGGGTCTCTGTTGGCAGCACAACCGAACTCGCAAAGACCTGTCCATGGAACAGGATGCTGAATGCCAGGAAAAGGCGCGCAAATCTCTTTGAAAAATCAGGCATGAGTGATATTCCCGGGCGGGCAAGCCCTTTTTATCACGTAACGATTTCATTTTACGCTATATTTGGGGGCGACGCCTGAATCCACAACACTACAAGAACAAGGATGCGCCTTTGAAGAATCTCATCACCACCCTGTTTTTTCTTTCCATTTCCTCTCTGCTTCACGCCGCAGAAACGTTAACCGCGGACAACCTGTTCGACCCGGACCGCCTGATCCAGGTCGAGGTCACAATGGACCCAAAA
>JAOUCS010000102.1 GCA_029859645.1 Lysobacterales bacterium
ATTCAGTGGTTTGCGTTCTTTCGATGACTACCCGGAGGTTGAGCCGGCGCTTCGGCAGGCTTCTTCGATCATGCTGTCTTTCTACTACCGCAACGTCACTACTATCATGGCGGATGGCAGCGAGCTTGAAGAACTTCGGTTGGTTGCACAATTTTCCAGTGAAAAAGTCGATGAAATCGCACGCTCATTACAATTACCGCTTTGGCCTGCAGAGCGTGACCCGTTGGATATCTGGGTGGTTGTTGATAACGGGCTGGACCGTCGGATCATGCCGCTGGAATTTGCCTATGCCTGGGAATCCATGACCGACGCGGCGGCCTGGCGGGGCCTGCCGGTGAGCTGGCCGCAAGCTGATGAAGAAGGTCTGTTTCAAATCGATGCCCAATTACTATGGGGCGGATATACGGAAGACCTGGACCTGCTGCCCGGTAGAGGCATCATGATCGCGGCGGCGCGCAGGGAAGGATTGGAATGGAGCGTGCGCACCAATGTTGCCTACTCTGGCGATAACTGGACCTGGCGCATCCAGGACCGTGATTTGCAGGCAGCTCTGACTGAGAGCCTGCAGCAGACCGTCGATTATGTTGCAGCTGCGAACACCATTGCCGCTGCAGACCTGGGGATCTGGAAACATGAGGTGACCGTTGCCGGAGTCAATACCGCAGCTGCTTATGAACGCTGCCTGGCTTACCTGCAAAAGTTCAGCATAGTTAACCAGGTTGGCGTCGTCTCCGCTCAATCAGGTCGCATTACCTTCAGAATCGAATTGAGCGCGCTGCCCCAATATTTCGAAACGGCGCTCGCCGATGACGGTGTGCTCACCAGGGACGAAGATGAGTCTTTCTATTTTTTCAGGCCCTGAGGCGCGCTGACCATGAATCAGTCACGACAGTGGTTCATTCTTGCGCTGTTGATCGCAACGGGTTGGGTGTTGTATCTGTTGGCAACCGTGATTACGCCCTTCGTGATCTCGGCCGGGTTGGCGTTCCTGGGCGACCCGTTAGTCGACCGGCTGGAACGCGTCAGAATTTACCGTTGGCAGTTCAACCGCACGGCCGCTGTCATCGTGGTGTTCGTGCTGATCTCGCTGGTACTGACCGTGGTGCTGTTTTTCCTTCTACCGTTGCTGAGAGACCAGGTTGAGAAGCTGATTGACAAAGCACCGGAGGTTTTTGAATGGCTGGTTCATACCGCCATGCCCTGGCTGCAGCAGCACCTCGGCCTGGCGGCTTTTGAGTGGGATGCGGAAAGCCTCACGCAAGCCCTGAAGTCCTACTGGAAAGAAGTCAGTACCGCGTTATTTGGGGTGCTTGGAAGTGTCTCTCGCGGTGGCCAGGCCGTTGCCAATTGGTTGATGAACCTGGTGCTCGTTCCCGTGGTTACGTTCTACCTGTTGCGCGACTGGGATGAGCTGATTGAAGGTGTCCGTACCCTGGTTCCGCGTAACGCGGAGCCCACAGTCAGCCGGCTCTGCAAGGAAATCGAGCAGGTGCTGGGAGCATTCATCCGTGGCCAGTTGATGGTGATGCTCGCGCTTGGCCTGATTTACACGGTGGGGTTGTGGGCCCTGGGCCTTGATCTTGCCCTGATTATTGGTATGGGCGCCGGACTGCTCAGTATCGTGCCCTATTTGGGAACGATCGTTGGAGTCATTGCCGCCCTGGTGGCTGCGTTCTTCCAGTTCCAGGATGTTCTGCACCCGGTATTGGTGCTCGCGGTTTTTGCCACCGGCCAGGCGCTGGAGGGTATGGTGCTGACACCCAAACTGGTAGGGGACCAGGTAGGTCTGCACCCCGTGGCGGTCATTTTTGCCGTGCTGGCAGGCGGACAGCTGTTTGGCTTCCTGGGTGTTCTGCTGGCCTTGCCGGCCGCTTCGGCATTGAACGTGCTGGTTGGCTATATGCATCAAAAGTACCAGGAAAGTGACCTGTACCTTCGCGATTCGGCCGGACCGGGGGACACCTGAATGTTGTTCTCACCACAGATACCGTTGCAACTGGAACCCAGGCGGCCGGATCGCTTTGATGATTTTGTTGCCGGTCCCAATGCCACCGTGCTGGAATCTGTACGAACTTTGCTTGATGAACCGGGAGGAATCCTGTTTTTGTCGGGACCGGACGGCTCAGGAAAGTCTCATTTGCTCAATGCCCTGTGCCATTCAGCGCGAGAGAGAGGCCTGGCAGCTTTTTACATAGCGCTCGGAAGGCTGCCGGAAGAAGCAGCTGCCAGTCTGCAGGGCCTGCAGGTTCTCGACCTGGTCTGTGTCGACGATATTGAATGTGTAGCTGGCAATCCTGTCTGGGAAAATGCTCTTTTTGCCTGCTTCAACGAAGTGCGGGCTGCCAGCGGCAGACTGCTCGTGAGCAGCCGCCTGCCGCTTTCAGGTCTCGGTTTCGACTTGCCCGACCTCGCTTCACGGCTGGCGTGGGGCGTGCGGCAAAATCTGCGCCTGCCCGATGATGAGGGTAAGCTCCAGATTCTTGGACAACGCGCCAACACGCTGCGGATAGAAGTGCCTCTGGACGTTCAGAAATACTTGCTGAAACACGGAAAACGCGACATGTCTTCGTTGCTTCAAACCCTTGAACAACTGAAGGATGCCGCGTTTGCCGAAAAGCGGAAAATAACCGTCCCGATGGCCCGTAAAATTCTGCAGGCATGAGACTCAGCCGCTTATTTGAACGTCACCCGGCTTTCGATCACTACCCCATCTTTTTTGAAACTCACCGATGAAGTGCTGCGATCTGCGATTTTCCGGAACGCGTCAGCCGCGGCCTGCCTGATTTCATCCGTGTGCTGCGACCGGTGGCTCCGATCATCCATCTCATCCTTGATATCGACGTCATAGGCCGTTTTCACGGAGTCCGTCAGCATGTCGGTGTATTCGAGATAAGCGCGCATGTCGTAACTTGCGGAGAGGAACATGCCTTCAGGACCGGATTTTTCTTCCAGGAATTCGGGCAGGCTTTCTTCCTCTCCTGCACCCAGCGCGATCCCGATTGCCGTCGCTGACATCGCTGCATGCGCAACGATTCCGGGTTCAGGCATCATCGATTGAGGCAGTTGAACGGGCGGATCACCCGGCGTGATCGCCAGCTCTGACAGGTCGGGAACAAACATCTGGGCCATGCCGACCAGCATTTGCGGCTGTTCCACATGCAGTGCCATCACACCCCTGGCCTCCTCGGGCGCGGATTGCAATCCGGGATTGAATTTGTCGAGACTGACTCGAACGCCACGAAAATTGTTCAGGAAGGGTGGCATCGCCTCAGTCAGCTTTTGCTGGGCATTCCTTGCATTGAGATTGAGCTCGGCAAGGTGCTCACACTCATAGGGTGCAGTGACGATGGCGGTTGCTTTCTCCAGCAGGAAATCACGCAATGGCCCGAATTTCAGGCCAAGGGCGAATTCTAGCGCCCGTTCGGACAGGGCTTTGGCGACGGGTATTTCCGAAACCAGTCCCATCAACTGCTTTGCCAGTGCATTGGGCGTTTCTACGCGATACTGCATGGCGACCGCGGTGGCTGTGAGTTCCTGGACACCCATGGTCATCATTGGCGCGTTGTCGGCCATTTGATGAATTTCAGAGACACAGACCGGGCTCAGGCTGGCATGCTGCATGACTTCGTCGATAAAGCGATGAGTATCGAGGATGCCTGAACCGTAAGCCGTGTAGCCATGTGTCTTGTTGAGTCTGGCCAGTCTTTGCCGTGCGGTGCTGTCTGCCGGTTTCTCGAGCCCCAGGAAAGCAGGCAGCCGCTCCGCTTCGGTCGTCAGCGGCCAAAGGCTGATGGCCAGGTGGTCTTCAAGAATGGCAATGTACATGCCTACCGGCACTTCCTCGGGGTCATCATCACTGACGCGCCAGTAGCGTACCCCCTGGAAATCTCTTTCCGGCGCAGTGACTCCGGCATTTTCCATAACCCTCAGGATGGTGGCGCGGAGTAGCGTTGCGTCCGATAGTCCCAGGCGTATGACCGGAAAAGCGCCATGGCCGTAAATAACCTTGTGCGCGCGCAGGTCGAATCCCATGCTTTCCATGCCGACCCGGTTCAGTTTACCGTCCAGTTCAGAGAGCAGGGACTGCGCCACATCATTAGCTGGGTCACTGGAATTTCCGCTGCCGGAAGCTTCCAGGTCGGCCCTGACCTGGCTTAAGTGTTGCTGCATGGCATCCAGAACGGGCTGCACTTTCTCCAGGTAGCTATCCAGAATATCTTCAGGGATCGGGTCCAGGTTTGCGAGCAGGTAGGGCGTATCCGCGGGAACATAGGCCAACAGGTCAATAGCACCTGCGCCAGGCGGTGAAGAAAAGGTTTCTTCGTCCTTGCTGCAGGCGCCGAGCACCAATGAAGCTGTGAGTAGCAAGAGGATAAATCGCAGATGGGTCATTTCAGTTTTCCATTCAGATAACGTGTGTAAACGTGTTATACCACACTACAACACTACTATCAATGAATTTCTTCAGTGATCCAGTAACCGGTTCAGGCTTTCCAGGCGTTCCGCGGTTCCGATATCGTCCCAGGCGCCGGAATGGATTTCGCCGGTTACCAGGTGGTGGGTCATTGCGTGGCGAAGCAGGGGAACGATCGAGAATTTTCCGGCCTGGCAGGCGCTGAACAGCCTGGGGTTGTAAACGCCAATACCACTGAAAGTCAGCCGGGTACCGCCGTTTTCCCTGACCCGGGCGCCATGCAGCGCAAAATCGCCATCCGGATTGTGTGCGGGATTGGCGACCATGACCAGGTGAGCCCAGTCACATTTTACGGCCCTCAGCCGACCAAAAGGATAGTCAGTCCAGACGTCTCCGTTAATCACCAGGAAAGGGGAGGTTCCGAGCAGAGGCAGCGCCTGGTGTATACCGCCCCCGGTTTCCAGGGCCTCGGGTTGTTCATCAGACCAGTGAATATGGATACCCCACCGTCGCCCGTCGCCGAGAGCTGCTGGCAACTGGTCGCCCAGATGGCCCTGGTTGATGACGACCTCCCGAAAGCCACCGCGTGACAGCGACTCCAGGTGATACTCGATCAGCGGTTTACCGCCTATTTCGACCAGCGGTTTGGGTATCGTATCGGTCAATGGTCGCAGGCGTTCGCCGCGACCGGCAGCCAGGATCATGGCGCGCATTCGGCTTGCTCCAGCAGTTTTCTGAATTGGTCGAATTCAGGGTACAGGGGTGTTACGTCCAGCAGGTATTGGTAGAACCGGGGAATCATTTCCACATAGCCCTGTTTGCCGTCCCGGTGTTTGAGCCGTGCGAAAATTCCGACGATTTTCAGGTTGCGCTGAAGACTCATCCAGTCGCAGGCGCGTATCCAATCCGTTTCATTGCTGTCAACCGGCAGCAAACCATGGGCTGTCTTCATCCAGTCTTCGAGCGTCTCCCGCGGCCAGGCGATGTAGCGGTCCCAAAGCAACGAGGTAAGGTCGTAACTGACCGGACCCCTGAGGCCATCCTGAAAGTCGATGATGCCCGGACCGGACTCGGTTTGCAGCAGGTTACAGGAGTGAAAATCCTTGTGCACGAACACCTGTGGCTGGGCCTTTGCGGAATCGATCAACAGCTCACACACAGATTCCCAGCAGCTGATTTCGTTGGCATTCATGGGCCTTTGCCGATGTGTTTCCAGGTACCATGATCTGAACAGATCCAGCTCCGCAGCCAGTGCGTCACTCGAGTAATCCGGCAGTCCATGGGTGTCTACCTGCCGGGCCATGGTTGCAAGCACTTCGAATAAAGCGGGAAACAGGCGACCTGCTGATGCCTCGTTAATCAGTTCGCGGTACAGGGTGTCGCCAAAATCCTCGAGCAGGCCAAAGCCTTTTTCGAGGTCGAAGTGCAGTATGGACGGCACGTTCAGGCCCGCCGACGCCAGCCGCAAGTCGATATCGACAAAGGGGCTGGAGTCTTCCTTCTCCGGCGGGGCATCCATCAGGATGACAGTTCGGCCTTCGAAAAAGAATCGAAAATAGCGCCGAAAGCTGGCATCTCCGGATACCGGTTGAAGTTCAGGAACATCAATCCCGAGAACTCTGGCCGCCCAGTCTGCAGCGGCCCGTTTCCTGTTATCAGGCGTCATTTGCGCTTCCTTGCCGTCATTCATGACTACATTCTGCCGGATTGCCGGTCGACATGAAACGGCTTGCTATTGAAACAGTACTTATATGGTACTATATGGGAATGTTAAGGATCTCAAAACTGACGGATTACGCCATTTTGCTGATGGTTGAATTGACCAGGGATGGCGAAATGTTGAGCGCGCAAGCCCTGGCGAACCGGATTCATGTAGAGGCTCCGACCGCCAGCAAAGTGTTGAAACTGCTGGCAGGGAACGGGTTGCTTGAATCCTATCGTGGTGCGAATGGTGGGTATCGGGTGAGCAGGGCCGCGTCTGACATCAGCGTGGCCGAAATAATCGCAGCAATTGAAGGGCCGATTGCCATGACGGAATGCAGTGTCGAAGCGGGTCTTTGCAGCCAGGAGGATAACTGCGACCTGCGCAGCAACTGGCAGCGCATCAGCCAGGCGGTGGCGCAGGCGCTGCGCGAAGTCAGCCTGGCCGAAATGTCGGCCCCGCAGGGTCGAAACAGCAGTCCATTGCAGATTACAACGCTGAATACTGCCTGAGCAGAAAACAAGGAAACGAACATGACCAGTGATCAGAACGTGCAGGATACGACTTCGGTCGATCATTTCGTTCAGCAAAAGTACCGCCATGGCTTCGTTACGGATATTGAATCCGAAACAGTGCCGCCCGGATTGAATGAAGACATAGTCCGCTGGATCTCAGCTCGCAAAGGCGAACCTGAATGGTTGCTGGAGTGGCGCCTGCAAGCCTATCGTCGCTGGCTGGACATGCAGGCGCCGGACTGGGCGCATTTGCAGATCGATCCGATTGATTTCCAGGCGATTTCCTACTTTTCCGCGCCCAAGTCCGATAAGGACCGACCGCAAAGCCTGGACGAGGTTGATCCCAAGCTGCTGGAAACCTATGACAAGCTGGGCGTGCCGCTGCATGAACGGGCCCGGCTGGCCGGTGTGGCGGTCGATGCCGTGTTCGACTCTGTCTCCGTGGGCACAACTTTTCGTAAGGATCTGAAAAAAGCGGGAGTGATCTTTTGTTCCTTTTCGGAAGCAGTCAAGGATTACCCCGAACTGGTGAAGAAATACCTGGGAACAGTGGTTCCTCCGCGCGACAATTTTTTTGCCGCGCTCAATTCAGCAGTATTTTCTGACGGCAGTTTCGTCTTCATTCCCAGCGGTGTGCGCTGCCCGATGGAACTGAGCACTTACTTCCGGATCAACGCGGCGGAAACCGGCCAGTTCGAACGCACGCTGATCATCGCTGAAGACAGCAGCCATGTCAGTTACCTGGAGGGCTGCACGGCCCCGATGCGTGATGAAAATCAGCTGCATGCCGCAGTGGTGGAACTGGTCGCCCTGGAAGATGCGGAAATCAAGTATTCGACCGTGCAGAACTGGTACCCCGGTGATGAAAATGGGGTAGGCGGTATTTACAATTTCGTCACCAAGCGGGGAGATTGTCGTGGTGACCGTTCAAAAATTTCCTGGACCCAGGTCGAAACCGGCTCTGCCATTACCTGGAAATATCCTTCCTGCGTGTTGCGGGGCGAGCGTTCCGTCGGTGAATTCTATTCGGTTGCACTGACCAACAATTGTCAACAGGCGGATACCGGCACCAAGATGATTCATATCGGCCGGGACACCCGCAGCAAGATCATTTCCAAGGGTATTTCCGCCGGCAGAGGGCAAAACGCCTACCGCGGCCTGGTGCGGATTTCGAAAAGTGCTGCTAACGCACGCAATTTCACGCAGTGCGATTCCATGCTGATCGGCAAAGGTTGCGGCGCACACACGTTCCCTTATATCGAAGTCGGCAATCCGTCGGCAAAAGTGGAGCATGAGGCGACCACGTCCCGGATCGGTGAAGACCAGTTGTTCTATTGCCTGCAGCGGGGGATTTCCGAAGAAGACGCCGTCTCGATGATCGTCGATGGATTTTGCAAACAGGTGTTTCGGGAATTACCGATGGAATTCGCGGTGGAGGCAAAAGCCCTGCTCGAAGTCAGTCTGGAAGGCGCTGTCGGTTAATTGAAAGTAAACAGACGCCGAAATTAAATAGACGGCGAAAAAAACAGAAGGTTTTAAGACATGTTGGAAATCAAGAATTTGCATGCCACGGTTGGCGGTAAGCCCATCCTGAAAGGCCTGGACCTGAGCATCGCGGCTGGCGAAATACATGCCATCATGGGCCCCAATGGAGCTGGAAAGAGCACGCTGGGAAACGTCATAGCAGGGCGGGACGGATACGAAGTGACCGCGGGAGAAGTGCTCTACCAGGGTAAGAACCTGCTGGAACTGGAGCCGGAAGAAAGAGCCTGCGAGGGCGTATTCCTGGCCTTTCAGTACCCGGTAGAGATTCCGGGTGTCAACAACACGTATTTCCTGCGGGCGGCACTGAATGCCCAACGAAAATACCGTGATCAGCCTGAACTGGATTCCATGCAGTTCCTGAAGCTGGTCAGGGAAAAGCTGGAAATCCTGCATATCTCCGACGACCTGCTTCACCGCGCGGTCAATGAAGGCTTTTCCGGCGGAGAAAAGAAACGTAACGAGATTTTCCAGATGGCCGTGCTGGAGCCGTCGCTGGCGATCCTGGACGAGACCGATTCCGGTCTCGATATCGACGCGCTGCGGCTGGTCGCCGAGGGTGTCAACCGGCTTCGAAGTGCTGACCGGTCGATGATCGTCGTGACACACTACCAGCGCCTGTTGGATTACATCATTCCCGACGCCGTGCACGTCCTTTCCGATGGAAAAATCGTGGCGAGCGGTGACGCTCAGCTGGCCCTGAAGCTCGAGGATCAAGGGTACTCCTGGCTGGAAGATGGCGGCATCGAGGCAGTGGCAGGCTGATGACACAGATTGCATCACATCCGCTGATCGAACAGTGGGCCGAGGATTTTCGGAGCCAGCCGGATCTACCCGGCCCGGAATGGCTGCAGCAGCTGCGGCAGAGCGCTGCGGCCGAATTCATCTCGGCCGGTCTGCCGGGACGCAAAACCGAGGCCTGGAAATACACACCGCTGCGGATACTGGAACAGCGCGCGCCGGCAATGAGCCGAAAACTGACTGGAGACCACTCTGAAAGTGATTTTCCAGCCCCTGTGATTTCCGCGGAAATTCCCACCATAGACGGGTTGAACGGCTGCCTGCCCGAACAGCTGCCCGCTACACCGGCAGGGCTCGAGTTGCTCACGCTGGAAAAGGGACTCGTCACCTGCAAGGAACAGTTCGAGAAACTGATTCCTGCCATTGAAACTTCGGGTGCCAGCCGGGTATTTGCCGCACTCAACACGGCTTTCCTGCAACAGGGCCTGGTCATTCGCGTTGGCGTCAATTGCGATGCCGGTACTTTACTGCTGCGGTGGGCGTTCAACGAGGATGGAGCCAAAGCTATTGGCAACGCACGGATCGTGATTCTGCTCGAGCAAGGCGCCCGGTTGGAACTGGTGGAACAGTTCGACAGCGTGGGTGATGTGGCCGGCACCCTGAACCTGGTGACGCAGGCCGAACTTGCCGAGGGCTCTTGCCTGGTTCATACGCGCGTAATGAAAGAGTCCGATGAAGCAGTGATACTGACATCCACTGCAGTTGAGCAGGCCGCAGAAAGTTCTTATCAGTATAGTGGCTTCGATCTCGGTGGCGGCCTGGTCCGCCACGAATTCAGCAGCCGGCTGGCTGGTCCGGGCGCCAGTGCCGGGTTTGATGGAGCCTTTGTGCTCGATCGTAAAAGACACGTGGACAACCACATCAGTGTTGACCATGCGTCTGCCGGATGCAGCAGCAGTCAGTTTTTCAGGGGCGTGCTGGGTGGCAAAAGCCGGGGCGTGTTCAACGGTAAAGCCCTGATCCGGCCAGGCGCCGACGGGTCAAGTGTGCGGCAGTCCAATGCCAACCTGCTGCTGTCCGGCCTCGCGGAAGTCGATACCAAGCCGGAGCTGGAGATTTACGCCGATGAAGTCGAAGCCAGCCATGGCGCGACGGTCGGCCAACTGGACGAAGAGGCCGTTTTCTATCTCCGCTCGCGCGGCCTGAGCGATCCGATGGCCCGACGGTTGCTAACGGCCGCGTTCTGCCATGCCGTCACCGACCGGCTGGCCAACAGGGAACTGGCTGAGCAATTGTCAGCCCTGGTTGACTCAGCCATGCCGAAGTCAATGATTGGACAGGAAACCCAGGAGTGAGCAGCGCCAGAATTTTTGATGTAGGCAGCATTCGCGAGGATTTTCCGATCCTTTGCCGCGAGGTTCATGGCAAACCGCTGGTTTATTTCGATACCGCGTCGTCGGCGCAAAGGCCGCTGCAAGTCATTGGCGCGGTCGACGATTTCTATCGCCGACACAATGCGAATGTGCACCGGGGAGTGCATAGCCTGAGCCAGGAGGCTACTGATCTGTACGAAGGTGCCCGCGGCAAGCTTGCCCGATTCATCAATGCCAACTCAGAACGGGAGATCGTGTTTACCCGTGGAACCACGGAGGCGGTCAACCTGGTGGCACAGAGCTTCCTGCGGCCCCGGTTGCAACCGGGCGATGAAATCCTGGTGTCTCACATGGAACATCATGCCAATATCGTTCCCTGGCAAATGCTGTGCGAGCAGACCGGTGCGGTTTTGAAAGTGATCCCGATCAACAACCGGGGTGAGCTGGAGATGGAGGCATTACCGGGGCTGCTGAGTGAGCGGGTCAAGTTGCTCGGACTGGTGCACATATCCAATGCCCTGGGCACGATAAACCCGGTGGCAGAGGTCTGCAGGCTGGCAAAGTCGTGGGACATCCCGGTGCTTATCGACGGCGCGCAAGCAATACCGCACGGGCCGGTCGATGTACAGGCGCTGGGTTGTGATTTCTATTGCCTGTCGGGACACAAGATGTACGGCCCTACCGGGATCGGGGCCCTGTGGGCCCGCGAAGCCACGCTCGAAGCGATGCCTCCCTGGCAGGGCGGCGGCGAAATGATTCTGAAGGTGACCTTCGAGCAATCAACCTGGAACGATGTACCGGCCAAATTCGAAGCAGGCACGCCACATATTGCCGGAGCAGTAGGACTGGGTGCCGCCGTTGACTACCTCTCATCTTTCGATCCCGTCGAAATGGTCTCGCATGAAAAGCAGGTGCTGGACTATGCCACCGGGAAACTGGAGGAGATTGATGGCCTGAGAATCATCGGCACGGCCGGGAACAAGGCGGGTGTCATCAGCTTTATCATCGATGACATTCATCCCCACGACCTGGGCACGGTGATTGATCATCACGGCATTGCGCTCAGGACCGGCCACCATTGCGCCATGCCGGTCATGCAGTTTTTCGGCGTCCCGGCCACCGCCAGGGTTTCGTTCGGGCTTTACAACACCCGGCAGGAAGTGGACGCGTTGATCGAGGCCCTGCACAGCACCCGCGGCATGTTCGCCTGAATCAATCCATCGCCAGTTCGATGTGCGTGACGCGCTGAAACCCTCGCGGAAGTTTGCGGCCACGGTGGGCGCGGTCGCCGCTGAAATGTTCGATGTCTTTAGCACTCATTCGCAGGTAGCGCTGGCCTGCCCAGACCAGGATTTCCTGTTTTGCAGCCATCACGGTCAGGCCAACCATGGACTCTTCTCCAGCCTTCAGGCGTTTGGGCGGGATGTTGATCAGTTTGTTGCCCTTGCCTTTGGCCAGTTCAGGCACGTCCTGCAGCGGAAAGGCCAGCAGGTAGCCGTCAGTAGTGGCGCAAACCACCAGGATCGATGCCGCGTCCGATGAACCCTCAATGTCAGGTAAAACGGCGGGCATTACCGGGATTGCCCCCTCGGGGACCGACAATACGGCCTTGCCGGCCTTGACGCGACTGTGGAGGTTCCCCAGTTCTGTCACGAAGCCATAGCCAAAAGAACTGGCGAGAAGGATTTTTTGCGCGGCCGGGCCCGCCAGCGTGTACAGGAATCGTTCACCTGCCGGAATCGTAAAGCGGCTGGACAACGGCTCGCCGAGACTGCGGGCAGATGGCAGGCTGTGCGCGGACAGCGAG
>JAOUCS010000029.1 GCA_029859645.1 Lysobacterales bacterium
TGACACTGCTGATGGTGAAACGGTCCAGCGACCCGTTGAAGGCGCTCATGCTCTTGAGCACCTCGATGGCACTTTCGTCCTGGCGAACTCCTGTATCTTCGGCTCCGGCCGTGCCAGCCCAGCACAAGCCGGTCATTAACACGAGCGAAATTCCAGCTCTGAATTTCATGCATTATCTCCTTTCAGGCATGCCGCCTGTTCATGTAGCCGAATCTACTTGCCCGCTGCGCTCTGTTTGAACAGGAATGCTTCCACGGCGGCCCTGGATTCCGGGCGAAGATTTTCAATGCCCTCGTACGGCACACCGAAGGCAGGCGGTTCGCTGGGATATTTTTCCATCCGCTTCTTGTGGCGCATCACCACGCGTACAAACTCCGCACCACCCCAGGCGCCCACTTCCGTTGCCACCGGGTATTCCTCCCGCGTGTCACGGAACAGGTGGTAGAACTTGGCTCCGATCGGGTTTTCACCCGGCCCGGGAACCTTCAGTTTCAAATGCTCCTTTACAACCGCTTCAAGCTTGTTGCCGGAGTAAATAAACACGTAATCGCGGCGGCCATGAGTCTCGCCTTCGAGCATCAGCGCGGTCTGGTCGACGCCGTCAATGACCCGGTCCGCTGGAATCTCGTCGGTGGCCCCGCCGAATCTCGCCAGGCTGGTGTACAGGTCGCTTACGTGAACGATGTCGTTGACCATTTCATATTCCCCGATCATGCCCGGCCAGCGGACAAAAGCGTCGACTCGCACACCCCCCTCGGTGTAGTCACCTTTTCCGCCTTTGAATATCATGGGTGTGAAGCCGCTTTGCGGAGAATACTTGGTGAAGTGGCCGTTATCACCCATGATGACGACGATGGTGTTGTCGGCTACACCGAGTTCGTCCATTTCGGTCATCAGCTCACCGATCCATTCGTCGAGTAACTTCATTTTCTCAACGTAAGTACCGCCGTTTGGCGTGGTGTACTCGTCATATGCGGTCCGCGGCCCGGTCAACGGATAGAGCGGCCAGTACTGGAGGAAAAACGGCTCATCCTTGCCAGCGAGTTCGCGTAACTGTTCCTTCGCCTGCCGCTGGTAACGGTAGTTCATCTCCTTGTACTTGGCCTCGGTCCAGCGCTCCCCGGCTTCCATGTGGACTTCACGGGGTTTCTCACCCTTGCGGGCTTCCAGTCCGGTTACCATGGCGCCCGGATTCGGGCGCAGCCAGTTGTCCAGCGTAAACCGGTCATCGTATTGATTCGGGCCGATCGAGACGCTGATCTCTTCGCGGGCAGCGTCATCATGAAAAATCGTCAACTGACCCTGCTGGTGCACCGGGAAAACCGCGTAATCGAAGCCCTGGTTGTGGGGCCAGGCTTCCTCGATGTCTCCCATGTGCCATTTTCCTACGTGAGACGTATTGTATCCGACCTTTGAGAGTACCTCGGCAAGAGTGACTTCCTTGGCGGGCAGGCCGAATCCGGCGATATCCACGGCCGTATCACCCATGCCCATGCGATGCGGCTGACGACCTGTCATGAAGGCCACCCGCGTGGGTGTGCAGGAAGGCTCCGTATACATCCGCACAAAACGCATGCCTTCCCGGGCGAATTCATTGATATTGGGCGTCTTGTAACCACGAACAGCATTCAGCTCGGGGATGCCCAGGTCACCAAATCCAATGTCGTCGATGAGAATGTAGAAGATATTGGGCGGCTTGCCGCCATTCTTCTGTTTGAATTCGTCCAGCTTGCTATCTACGGCCTTATCGTCTTCGGCCCATTTTTCAGCATTCTGCGCTTCAAGGACCAAAAACTCCGTGTCGTGGACAATTTCCGCTGCCTGGGCTGAAGTTACAGCCATTGCCGCGGCAATCGCCATTTTCATCACATTGCGCATTCCAGCACTCTCCTTAATCTCTTTTTTGAATCATTAATCTTTCATCGTATCAAACTGTCTGATACCAACGATACCGGCAATTCACCCAATCACATCGCCCGGTTGATATCCGTATCCGGAAAGAACTCCGCCCAGACATGCCAGAACAGGCCCGGCTTGAGGGATTCAACCCGGTCCAGCTTCCCCCGGTCGGAGGTGCCAAAAAAGTCGATCTTGCTGATTGACTGGCCGCTGTCGTTGTACCAGGCGCCCACGCTTTCATAGACCGGATCCCAGGCCAGTACGATGGAGCGTCCGCCAACCTGGGTATTCACCAGGTTGCTGTTTTGCACGATGAACTCCCGGGTAAAGCACACTGCATCGCCTTCTGAATCAATCCCCCAGACATAGGTCTTGTTGGGCAGCCGGTCGTCGTAGCGGGTCATATTGTCCATGATCGGCATTTCCTGCCGGTGCTGCTGGCCAATGCCGATGGAAAAGGCCGGGTCGGTGATCATGTCCAGAAGCCGCAGGAACGGATTGGACGAAGGTGGGTTCAGGAAAACTTCGCCATCAGGGTAGGCTTTCTGGAAGCCCTGGAAACTCATGCGAAAGGTAGGCCAGGGTTTCATACCCGGCCCGCTGCGGCCATCGCTTTCGCGCTGCCCGTAAATATGCTGAATCGGCTCATTGGTCGTGTTGTCCCGCAGCACCAGGTTGTTGCCGTGTTGTGCCAGTACCTCGAGTTCCAGTTTTTCCCCCTCGATTTCGGGCGTGTAACCGATCCCCAGGTTGGCCATCGCGCAGTAAGTCATCACCACGTTCTCGCCATCCAGGCCTTCATCGTTTCCGGCCAGGTGCGGACGCATCATCTCGTAGTCGGGATGCGCCCGGGCCTTGCCGTTTTTTTCGATCACCATGACATCGGCTGCCGGCGCCACGAACTTCTTTGCCTCCTCGACGCTGAAATAACGCGCACTGTCCGCCTGGTTGCGGAGCCCAAGGTGCACCCAGACCCAGGGGAATCCTTAAAGGAAAGCGATCAACACCAGGGCCGCCCAGAACACCCAGCCCGGGCCGACTTCAAACCCCAGGCGTGAAACTGCCATCACGATCGCGCCGGTCAGTCCGGCGCCAATCAGCCGGTATTCGTTCCTGATAAAGCGGATCATGTTTTTTCGCTTCACTTTCAGGATCATCTGGCTGACATCACCGAGGTCCCGGAAATAGACCAGGCCGATGCCGACAGAGACGAGCAGGCCAAGCCAGAACAACAATATCCAGACCATTAATAATTTCCCAGAGATTTAAAACATGGAAATACCGATCAGTTTACGGCCTTTGGATGTCAAGTCAAAAAGAGGGGTGAGCATCTGTGCAAAAACTGTTTTAATATGGAAGATCGTGGTTAAACACCCCTATGAATTAACGGCTCCCAAAGAGAACGAGATGAAGATACCTTACAACTTTCCCGCCCTTGCACTCCTGGTCGTATCCCCGTTGGGTGCCGATATGCTGGAAGACGCCAACCGCATGCTATGCGTTCCCGGCGATGTTTCTTATTGTGTATCAGACATCGGTTGCAAAACCGAACTGCCAGAAGATAAAAACATTCCGGAATTCATCGAAGTGGACCTGAAGCGCAAAACACTGGCCACCACGAAAGCCAGCGGAGAAGGCCGCTCCACGCCCATTGGCAGCCAGCAGCGTCAGGACGGCCACATCTACCTGCAAGGAGTCGAAAACGGGCGCACCTTCAGCATGGTGATTTCCGAAACCACGGGTAACCTCACTTTCGCGATCGCCACTGATGGCGAAACCGCGACCGGGTTTGGCGACTGCACACCTGACTGAGCCGGACAAAACAGAAACACGGAGATCAGAATCTCATGATGGTACGAATTGTCACTTTACTCATTTTCACCCTCACAGCCATTCCGGCAGCAATGGCCCAGGAAAGCCTTTCAGTAGCCATCGGCGTGCACGTTTTCCCCCGCCAGGGGCAGGACGAAGTGCAACAGTCCATGGACGAGGCCGAATGCTATAACTGGGCATCGGACCGCACCGGGACCGATCCGTTTGCATTGAGCCGCCAGGCCAGTGAACAGCAGGCCGCATCACAGCAGGCCATGGCCGAGGCCCAGCGGGCCGAGGCCGGCACAACCGGCAGAAATGCGGCTCAAGGTGCCCTCGGAGGCGCCCTGGTTGGCGCCGTGTTCGGTAGCGGCTCGAAAGGCGTCTGGCGCGGCGCTGCAGCAGGTGCTGCGACCGGCGCTGTGGTTGGAGGCACACGCACGCGCAACGCAAGGGAGGATGCGACCGAAGACGTCGCTGAACAATCCGCCCGAAACCAGGCCGCCACCGAAGCCCAGATGGAAGATTTCCGGACCGCATTTTCCACCTGCCTGGAAGCCAAGGACTACATCGCCCGGTTCTGAGCCTGGCAGTGGAGCTTGGTTGCTGAATTGACCCGCATGACGCGCATGCATTCAAGGCTGTTGCTGCTTACGCCGATTCTCCTGTTGATGCTGCAGGCCTGCACCTCCATTCCTGTCGAGCAGCGCGCTGACAGGCGCGCACAAATTTACAACGAGGCCCAGGACACGATCGAGAAACTCATCGCGCAGGATCCCTCGATCGCCACGAAACTGGAAAATGCTGCCGGGTATTTTGTTTCACAGGTCTCCGCCGCACATGTTGCCGTACTGGGCGGAGGCCAGGGCATCGGGGTGCTGGTCGAAAACCAGACGGGCGACCGGACCTACCTCAACGTCAAGCGCTTCGATTTGGGCGCCGGCCTGGGCGTCCGCTATTTTCGAGTCCTGATGATCATCGAAGACCAGGCGAAACTGGCGGACATCCGCAACGGTATTACCTTCAGAGGCGTCGGGTCCAACCTGGCCGCCGGTGAAAAAGCCAATGAAGCCCTCTCGACGGTCGGGAAAGGTATTTCGGTGCATATCCTGTCCGAGAACAGTGCCAACGTGGCAGCCACTGGCCGCCTGGTCCAATTATCAGTCAACCGCGACCTGACCGACACCGGCTTGTCCGAAATTTCCATTCCGAATATTGGCTTCGATATCGAAGACGGGCGTGGTGAAAATGAACGTCGATGGTGGGATCACAAGATGCCTTTCATGGCCCAGAAAGTCATCGACATGGGCTACGACCTACCCCTGCCCTATGGTTTCAAGCTCAGTTACGTCAACGTCGACCAGGACCAGGTATTGACCAACCTGTACGTGGGCTTCAACGGGTCACAGAAGGAATACCTGGACTGGGTTGATTTCGACAATGCCAGCTCGAAAAGCGATTCTGTCCAGCTGATCTTCGATACCTGGATATTTCCCTTCCTGAATGTGTTCGCCATCCTGGGAAGGGTGGAAGGAAAAGCACCAGTTGATGTCTATATCGATGGCAACGGCATGCTTGACCAGCTCGAAATTGACTGTTCAAAACCGGGTAACGTTGCTGCCTGTAAGATTTTGCAGGACCAGAACTTCCTGCTGCCGATTACCGCAAATTTTGAGGGCAACAATTACGGCATCGGGCTGAACCTGGCAGGCGGCTGGAAGGGCTTTTTCTTTACATTGCCCATGTCATGGGTGCGCGCCGACATGGACAACACGAACACCAATGGCCCGGTCATTTCGGCTTCGCCGCGAGCCGGCAAGGTCTTCAAGCTGGGGGATAAAGGCAACCTCGCCCTCTATGCCGGCGGCAGCTACCTGAAAAGCGACCTGAATGTGGATGGCGTCTTCCCGGTAGAAGCCCTCGACCTGACGATCGATTACGAGATCGACCAGGAAAACAAGGATAAGTGGAACCTGGTCCTTGGCGCTAACTGGGACATCAACAGCCACTGGTCGATACAGGCGGAGTACAACGGATTTATTGGCTCGCGTGAAACCTGGATGGGAAGCGCAACCTGGCGCTTCTAAAACGCCTCGGTCACTGAAAGATACCAGGCGCTGTCTCCACCCTGTGAGCGTGCATAGTCTACCCGCACATTGATGCGCTGGGATTCAAGAACCATGAAGCGGATCCCCGCCCCATAGCTGGGAATGGTGTCATCTTCACCTATACCCAGGATTGGCTCATAAATACGTCCGGCGCCTGCAAAGCCCACCAGCCCCCAGCGCTTGTAGAACCGCCACCGGATTTCGGCCTGTGCATATAGCGAACGTTTGCCCAGGTAACTGGTCGCCGAGAATCCGCGCAAACCCAGCCTGCAGGTATCCCACAGCGGAATGTCGCCGCCCCGGGCGCAGCCGTTGACTTCCCAGGCCAGTACAAGGGAATCCTTCAGCGGGTGATAGGCCCTGAAGCGAGCATGGTAGGACTGGTAGGAGTCACCCTCTGTCTCTGACAGAAAACTGGTCAGCGCCTTGAGTTCCAGGTACCGCCCCTGGTAGGCATTGGAGGGCATGTCCCGCGAGTCGTAATCGAGGTTAAGCCCCACGGCCACCGCGGTTATATTCGATGAAATTCCGTAGTCAACATCTTCCGCGTCCAATTCAAGCGCCTGGGTAATGTCGAGGTATCTGCCGGTTACCCCCATGTACCAGTCTCCCTTGATCCTGCGAGAGATGCGGCCCTGGAACAGGGGACCTTTGACCAGCCAGTCCAGCCCGCTATCTGACTCTTCTCCCGCGTCTTCCACATTCAGATCGAGCTTCAGATCCATGTATGCCGCCACACCGGTAAAACGCCAGGTGTCTTCCTTCCAGTAGTTCTGTTGCATCACCCCGGCCACCCAGCTTTCATTGCTGGTATACCCCGCTGCCCCACCCGTGAACGAGGCCGGTTGTGATTCTTTCTGCTCTTCGGTCTGGGAATAGAACCAGGCGCCACCCAGGATCAGGCCGGTGCCAAACGTTGGGGTCGATGTCGGGATGGGGACCAGCAAGAGGTTCTTCGGCATTTTCTTCAGGAAGCCGGATTTTTCCTCTTCTTCATCCGGATCCTCTGCTTCATCCAGGGCTTGCGATTCTTGCGCCGGAGTTTCGCCGCCAGTTTCAGGCTCATCCGTTTCGGTGCCCTGCTGCGCGCCCTGCAGGGGCGAAGGCAAAAGCGACAGGAGAATGGTCATTATGATTATCTGGAACAAAGTACCGTGCATCGCGCTATTATCGCACCCCGTGATTGGCAAAGGTACAAAACGGCAAACAAATGTGGCCTGAATCCGCACAGATTGATAGAGTGACGTCCCATTGATTCCAGGAAATGAAAACGAGTAAAACCGTCGTGATTCTTTACCAGCCAGATGACTTTATCGCAGAGCTAGCCAGGGCTAACATCCCGCCCGATTCCCCCTGCACGCCGAAGCGCGTAATGATGATCGAACCGGAGGGTTTCTACGTGGGCGAGGAAACCGCGCTGGACAACCACTACATGGACCTGACCCGCGCCGCGGATCCCGAGCGGGCCGCGCGCCAGTTTCGCGACCTGGTGAACCTGATCCGCAGCTGCGGTACCGAGGTAAAGGTTTTTCCGGGCAGCGTGAAAACGCCAGATGACGTATTCCCGAACAACGTATTCGGCACGGTACCGGGGCGCCTGGTCATCGGCAACATGCGGTACCCCATCCGCCGGTTGGAGGCGGAACGCACCGACATCCCCGAGTACTTTACCCGGCGCGGTTATGAAATCGTAGACCTGCGGAACACGGACTGCGTGGCGGAGCTGACCGGCGTGCTGATCATGGACCGGGCCAGGCGCATCGGGTTTTGCGGACTGAGTGAACGGGTCGACCGGGCGGGTGCGGAAGCGATGCATGAAGCATTCAAACTACGCCTGACCTACTGTTTCGATCTGACGCCGCAGGAATACCACACCAACGTGGTGTTCTCGATACTGGCCGCCCGGGCCTGCATTGTGTTCCCGGGAGCCTGTGCGGACCCCAACTCCGTCAGCGCCATCGAAGCCGCGTTTCCGGACCGGACATTGCTACTCGACAAGGAAGAAAAAGATCACTTTGTTGGCAACAGTATCTCGCTGAACGATACGGATATTTTCATGAGCCAGGCCGCAGCTGACCACCTGCGCCCGTCCAGTCGGGCCACGCTGGAATCGTGGGGATTCAAAATCCACTCAACGCCCCTGGACGAACTGGAAAAAGCCGGCGGCAGCCTGCGCTGCATGGTCGCCAAGATATTCTGAACCGCGGGTCTTACTTCAGCTGCGATTTGAAGTAGTTGAATGAGTGTACGAAAGCCTTGTGGACTTTCTCGCCCTCGGCCAGCAGCGATTCCCAGGTTTCTTCGCTCGCGGCCTTGATCTCGTTCATCTTGCTCAGGGCAGCGTTGTAGTGCCCACGGACCTGGGCGATCTGGTCCTTGTGCTTTTCCGTGAACTCGGCCTGTGCAGCCTCGCCCTTTTTTTCCAGCTGCGTCAGTTGTTCATTCAGCTCATCGAGCTGACGTTTCATGACTTCGATGTATTCATCTCTTTTCGACACGCTTCTCTCCTTTAATTCCCGGGGTGATACCTAGAGTTTAGACCACTTTTGACTGCGCGACTGCCTGTTCCAGGTCAGTCAATAAATCTGCGCAGGATTCAATGCCTACACTGAGCCTGATCAGCGACTCGGGCAGGTGTTCCTGGCCGGGCACGGCGCCGCGCCGCTCCATGGTGGATTCGACCGAACCCAGGCTGGTGGCGTGACGGATCAGTTGCACATTGTGACAGAGGGCATCAGCCGCTCGCGCGCCGCCCACCACGTCGAAAGAGATCATGCCGCCAAAACCGCCCAGCTGCCCGGCGGCGATTTCATGCGTTGAGTGGGACTCGAGCCCAGGGTACCTTACCCGCTCGACCCAGTCCTGTGATTCCAGCCAGCAGGCAAGCCGGGCGGCCGATTCCTGGGCTTTCGCCAGGCGCAGGGCCAGTGTCCTCAAACCCCGCACTGCCAGGAATACTTCCAGTGCTCCGGGAGTGGCGCCCTTGATGACGCGGGATTTCCGCAGACCCGGAACCAGGGCTGGCTGGTTCGTCACCAGCACACCGGCCAGCAGATCCGAGTGCCCACCGATGAATTTGGTGGCGGAATGCATGGCGATATCTGCACCGAGTTGCAGCGGCTGCTGGTTTAGAGGGGTTGCAAAGGTATTGTCAACAACCATGATCGAGTCGGGCTTGCGCGGCGCTGCACAGATGGTCTTCAGGTCAGCTACAGAAAGCAGGGGATTGGAGGGTGATTCCAACCACAGCAGGTCGCCGTCGGCGCACGCTTTTACCCACCCTTCGGTGTCATCGACAGCCAGCCGGCCAAGCTGCCATAAACCCTTTGCCTCTCCGCTTCGGGCAAGCTCCGACACCCCGTGATAACAATCGTCAGGCAGGATAATTCGGGCCCCGGCAGATAACTGGTCGAAAACCGCGGCGGCAGCCGCCATGCCTGATGAATACGCGATTGCTTCACCACCTTCCAGACCGCCGACAATCGTCTCCAGCGACTCCCAGCCCGGCGCACCGGTATCCCGGGTGTAAATCCTGTCGCCCCCCAGTGTGAAATTGGAAGCGGGCACCAGGGGTTCATTCATCGGATCACCCGGCTGTTCCGGCCGGCCGGCAGACACCAGCCATGATTCGGGGGTTAGTTTACTCATGGGTAAGTCCTCCGTGATGATCCATCCATGGAGGATTGAGCTGCACGATCTGAGTGAACACCGGGCAGTCTTTGCGGTGTGGGCCAGGCAGGTAACCAATCGACATCAGGAACTCCCCGGTAATTTCACCGCCGGTGAATTTGAAGGTTTTTTTGAACAACTTGACCCACTCCTCTTTTTCCAGCGGGTGATGGGCTTTGAGCCAGTGGGCAAAGCCCCCGTGGCTGTCGCGCATCCCACGTATCACCTGTGCGTTGACGATGGCCGCATTCACCTTCAACTTGTTGCGGATGATCCGGGCGTCGGTCAGCAGGCGCTCGCGGTCCGGCTGGCTGTAATCCGCGACGCGGTCAACATCAAAATCATCGTAGGCCTCGCGAAAACCCTTTCTCTTTTTCAGGATCAGTTCCCAGTTCAGACCGGCCTGGTTGATTTCCAGCAACAACCTTTCAAACAGCTGGCTTTCATCCTCAACCGGAAAGCCATACTCGTGATCGTGGTAAGGGCCATGCAGTTCATGTCCTTTCGCGAACTCGCAGTAACTGCTCACAGCTGGCCATCCTGGCTCGCTGCAACCGCCTCTGCCATCTCTGCCATTGAGTGAAAAACAACATCGGTTTGCGGTATCTCGTCGAGACTGGCAGTGGCTCCCCAGTGACCGGATTCCGACAGGCGCTGGCGGTCAATCCAGGCGGTAGCGAGGCCGAAGGACCGGGCAGGCACATGGTCGTGAAACAGGCTTTGGGCCGTGTGCAGAATGTCCCGCTTCTGAAGACCGAAGCCGTCCTCAAGCTGGTCCAGCAGGTATTGGAAGTTCGCGGGGTCCGGCTTGTAGGAACCAATGTCCTGCGCCGTATAAATGGCATCGAACTCAACCCCCAGCTTGCGGTTGGAAGCAGCAAACCCTTCGCGATGGACATTGGAGAGAATCACCAGCCGGTAATAGTGCTTGAGATAGCGAAGCGCATCCGCGGTGTCGGGAAAGGCCGGCCAGAACGGCACCGAGTCGCCAAACGCACGATCCCATTCATCTGTAGTGCCCAGTTCGAAGTGAATGGCGATGCCGTGGTGGACCCGGGCCAGTATCTGCGGATAGGGCAAACCAGGGTTTTCTGCTTCCAGGGCGCTTTCCAGCGACGCAAAAACGGCGAGAGCGGCGGCGCGTTGAATGTCGGGCCGGCCATTGGCTGAAATGACCGGCTGCAGGGCGTCCCAGATTCCGGTTTCCCAGTCGATGAGCGTGCCGTAACAATCGAAGGTAAGAACTTTGTAGTCGCTGATTTCCCGCAAGCGCCTGCTCCTGAAACTGATACTCCAGGAAATATCTTACAGAAGGCCGGCTCGAGTACCCACTGTTTGATTCTCCCGGCCAGCCTACTCTGATTTCACCAGGCAATGGATTGAAGACTGTTCCGCGCGGCTTTCTTTGAATTGTCTCCATGAAATCAAACCACAGGGGAATCCGATGAAAAATCGTCGCGGATCATGGCACCGCTCTTTTCAACTATTGCTGAGCCTGTTGATACTTGGCTTCAGCCTTGATCTCAATGCACAGTTTCTCTGGCAGTTTGCAGGTAATTCCTATCCCACCAGGGGTGAGGCCGAAGCTGCTCTCAGGGCCCATCCCTCACCACAATACCTGCAGTTCGCGGAGCCCTGGTACGAGAAAATCCTGTGGCGTGACCCGGCGACGGCCGTCTATTGGTACACGGTTTTCGATTACCAGGCCGCAACTGATGTCGAGTTTTATGGCTACACAGTGGACAAAGAATGTGGCTTTTACGACGGTACCGATTGTAACAGCACCATCGAGGAAGCCGTGAACTCGAGCTACCCGAACCCTTCGGCCATGTTATGCGATGTTAAGTTCGAGGTTCTCGATGAATTTGATTTCAGGGGACAACAGTGGCAAGAAGTGCTGGAACACGGTATCCGCTTCTGGGCATCCGAAAGCGCACCCATACGGGTGGATTTTCACTACAACAACGTATATACCGGAAACTGCGAGTACGGCTCTTCCGTCAACCAGACTATTCACAGGGTTTCTCTGGCGAGCTGTACTCATGACCTGTCACCCATTTCCGGATCATATATTCACTGGAAAAACCCACCTGAATTCCCGAATGTGTGCAGCCCCAGCGGTCGTGAGCCGCCCATGTCCAACATCGCGGCCATTTCAAAACGGCTGACCAGCGTTTGCACGGCAACCGAGGGCAATCCCTGCAGCCCAATGACAGGTAACAAGTCCCTCACTGAAACCGACTTCAGGGCCGGGCCATTCGAAATCACCCGGCATTACAATTCCAGCCTCGAGCTGGGTTCCCGTTCGATCGGCGCAGGTTGGAGCCATAATTACGACACCCGGCTGATCTCCAGTGGCGGTTACACGCTGGTAAAGCCGGATGGCAATGTCGAGGAGTTCAGCAGCGCATCAAACGGCGGCTATCGGTCAGTTACAAATCCTGGAAAAATCCTGATGATTGCCGGTGATCTCGCCCAGCTCACATACCCTGGCGGCCGCAAGGAAATCTATCAGCTCACAGCATCCAGTGACCATGGCCAGGAGCAATTCCGGCTGATCGAGATCTACACCGCAGACCTTCCGGACCGCGCCATCACGTTGACGTATTCAGATTCTGCCGGATTGCTGGATTCAATAACCGGCCCCTCCGGCCGGCAACTCCTTTTGGAGTATGACCTGAATGGATCGCTCAGTACGCTGCTGCTGCCGGACGGTAAACGGATACTGTATTCACGTGACGCCAGTGGAAATCTCTCGGAAGTCACCTTCCAGGATGGCAGCAAAAGGACTTACCTGTATGAAGACTCCCGGTTACCCCATCACCTCACGGGAATAATCGATGAAAACGGAGCACGTTTCGCCACTTATCAATACGACGCATTCGGGCGGGTGACGCTCAGTGAACACGCAGCAGGCGCAAACCGCGTGACACTCAATTACCTCGAGGCTGCGATCACTGAGGTCACGGGACCACTGGGGGAAATCCGCAGCTATCAATTCGATCCTTACAAACCGTCTTTTGACGTCAGCGATGTGAGCGATGGTGATGGTATGACCGCCTACACGCGGGATGCGAATGGCTGGCCGACCCAAAGCACCAATGCGGCAGGACATACTGTTGAGTCGAACTACGACGAGTTCCACGAGATCAGCCGCGTGGAAGGGGCAGGCACACCCGAACAACGCACAGTCATCACCACCTGGAACAATGATCTGAACCGGAAAATTCTCATTGAAGAAGCGGGGGTCAATACGCGCTTTGATTACGACGGGATGGGGCGTCTTGTGTCGAAATCCATGGAAGACTTGTCCAGTGGCTCCGTCCGGACCTGGAGCTATCGGTATTATCCGGATACAGACCCGGATTCGAGAGCCGGCAGACTGCGATCCATCGATGGGCCAAGAGCAGATGTGGCAGACATCAGCACCTTCTCGTACTACTCATCAAATGACAGCCAGGGCCACTACAGAAAGGGCGATCTGCATTCGACCGTCAACGCCGCAGGGCACGTCACGGAGTATCTTGAATACGATGGCAACGGAAGACTCATCAAGCTGCGGGGCGCCAATGATGTCATCACCCTGTTCAGTTACCACGCACGAGGCTGGCTGGGCTCTCGCGCAGTTGACGGCGCATCTTCAGTGTTCCATTACGACAGAACAGGCAACCTGGTAGGAACGACTTCGTCTGACGGAGCCATGACCGCCTACCGTTATGATGAAGCACACAGGCTGGTTGAAATCACGGACAGCCTGGGCAACCGCATCGAATATGTTCTCGATGCTCAGGGAAATCGCATAGAGGAAAACACGTTCGATGACGGCGGCAATCTCCGCAAATACAAGTCGCGTACGTTCAATCCGCTCAACCAGTTGGAAAAACTGACTGACAGCAACGGCGACTTCATCCGTTACACCTATGACAGCCTCGGCTTGCTTTCCAGCACCCAGGATGAAAACCTGAAGATCACACGCCATGAATATGACGTGATGAACCGGTTAATCCGCTCCATCGATCCGCTCCTGGGTGAAACCCGGGTGACGTACGACAAAAGGGGTAACCCGGTCGGGGTGACCGACCCCCTGGGTAACGTGACCCGCTATCAATATGACGGGCTGAATAATCTCTTATCCCGGTCGAGCCCGGATACTGGAATCATGCAAAGTGATTTTGACAACGCGGGAAATCGAATCGCCACCACCGATGCCCGCGGCGTGCGGGTGACTTACCTGTACGATGAACTGAACCGGCTGACCGCCATCAACTATCCGGACAGCTCAAAAGATGTCTCCTTCAATTATGACGATGGGCCAAACGGTAAGGGGCGGCTGACCGGAATGGGCGACGAAGCGGGTTTGGTTAGCTACCAATATGATGCGCGGGGCAACCTGCTGAGTGAAAGCCGCTCGATCAATGGTCGTCAGTACCTTACGAAGTATGACTACGATGCAGGTGACCGCCTGGTCCGGCTTGAATACCCCAGTGGAAAAGCCATTTCATACATTCTGGATGACACGGGGCGAATTTCCAGCATTTATAACGAATCCCGGGCCCTTTTGAGTAACGCCCAATTTGAACCGTTTGGCCCTGTCAACTCGTTTACTTATGGGAACGGATTGAATTATTCAGCCGTTTTCAGCCCGGACCAGGAAATGACACGCCTGGAATCAGGCGCCGACCTGAGCCTGGACCTGGAATATGGTCCTGCAGGATCTATTCTGCGCATTAATGATCAGATGTTCACCTATGATCCGCTTTATCGCCTGGATGCTTTTTCCAGCGCTAATGGGACTGAACGGTTTGAGTACGACGCCAACGACAATCGCGTGCAACACCAGGGTTTACTGAGCAACAGTTCTTATACGTACGATATAAAATCAAACCACCTGAAGACGACTGGCGAGTGGTCTGTTTCCCACGACGCTGCAGGTAACCGCACCGCAAAACTGGACCAGGCTGGAAACGGCCAATTGTACCGATTTGGAGATCATAACCGCCTGACAGAAGCGATCGACAGATATGCCGGTGCTGGCGTCACGGCTGGACATTACCGTTATGACGGCAGAGGCCGTCGGATAGCCAAAACCGTTTCTGAGAGTGAAACCCACTACATATATAATCTGTCCGGACAATTGATTGGCGAATATTCCACCGACGGCACCGGTGAATACCGTGAATATGTTTACCTGGAAGGTTTGCCCATTGCTGTTCTCACCAGAAGCGCCGAAACGGTTCTGCCGCCCGGTGCGGAGTTGATACTTGATAATGGTGACCCGGGCACTTCGGCAGGCGGCAACTGGCGCAGCAAAACCGGCAAGCAACATTTTGGCCCTGACTACCTCTTTGCTGGCAAGTCTGAGGAAACATCTTATCGCTGGACCGCGAGGCCTCCAGGCGACAGGTACCGTGTTTACGCCTGGTGGGTAGACAGGAAAAATCAATCCGGGAATGTCCGCTATAACATCCGGCACGGCGCCGGTCAGTTGGATACTGTCACCAGGAGTCAAAAAACCGGCGGCGGCCAATGGCAACTATTGGGAACCTATTTCAGCCAGGATGGCCAGGACTACGTCGAGGTCAGTTCGGACACCAGCAAGTTCACGGCCGATGCCATTCGGTGGGTTGCCTTACTCGAGCCGGTAGTAACCCTGACTGACAATACGCACTACATTCATTTTGATCATCTGGGCACTCCAGCACGGGTAACTGACGAAGAACAGTCTGTTGTCTGGACATGGGACAGCGCACCATTTGGCGACACCCGGCCTGACGAAGACCCGGACGGCGATTCGAGCAGGTTCGTTCTGAACTTCAGATTCCCCGGTCAATACTTCGATGCGGAGTCGGGTTTGCACTACAACTATTTCAGAAACTATGATCCCGAAACCGGACGGTATCTGGAGAGTGATCCTATTGGACTGGCTGGAGGAATGAACCCTTATTCATATGTTGGCGGAAACCCACTTTCCGGAATTGATCCTTTCGGCCTGGCGACTGTAGGATCCTGGATAGATCCACCCCGGTTTAACCTGACCGAGGTCGGAGTATATGATTGGGAGTTGATTGCTCCAAAATTTTCGTGGTGGGGCTACGCTGATTTTATCAAGCTGCATGGACGTGCAGCCGGATTCGTGAACATCGATGTCGGTTGCAGCAATGAATGTAATGATTGGGAGATTCATGACACCATTGAGTTGGAAGCTCACGGTGACGTTACCGTTGGCCCCAACCTGTATGCCATCTTGATTGGACTTCGATTTGGTCCGATCGCAGGCGTCGCTGGCAATGTCGCGATCGGAGGTGCTTCCTTACTTGAGGCGGAACATCAATTTTTGAGTCTTGCCAATGAAAAAGCAGGTCCGATCATTTCCGCTGCTTTAAAGTATGGTCCAACGGGTGTTTGTTTAGGGTTATTACCCGGGTTATGAGTCAGATGCAGACGAAAAGTAACTGTCCAAATTGCCACAATTACACATTCCCTATGTGGATCAAGGTCTTCGCGATGTGGCCATTCATGGCCCGATGTAAGAACTGCGGTTGTAAAGTACGTTTAAAAATTCCGCGCTGGCAGAATATTCTCTTCCAAATCCTGGGACAACTGGCTTTCTGGAGCATCCTGCTGGCAGGATTAACTGCCGGTGGCGGAAACATCCTCGTCGCCGCATCGGCGGGCGCGGTCATTGCACTATTGATTGCGATAGCCCCTGGAATATTTGCGGGACTCGAAGCAACCCAGTGACGGATTAAGCAATAGGGATTTATCACTGAGATCGCCCTTGAGCTGGCAGGCGTTGTATCATGCACTCGCGTATTGATACTGAATTTCAGGGGGTTCGTTTGTGAGCTTTTCAAAAGCAAAACTGGAAGCCATCATCGCTTCGATCAGCTCAGTACTGATGGGTAAGGAAGCGGAAGTCAGGATCGCCCTGGCATGTTTGCTGGCTCAAGGCCATTTGCTGATCGAGGATCTCCCCGGACTGGGTAAAACCACGCTGGCCAATGCGATCGCCCGGGTTCTGGGCCTGGAATTTAACCGGGTTCAGTTCACCAGCGACCTGCTGCCCGCCGATATCGTTGGCGTTTCAATCTATGAAAAGAACGAGGGCGCCTTCCGCTTCCTGCCAGGGCCTGTATTTTGCCAGCTGCTGTTGGCTGACGAAATCAACCGCACTACCCCCAAAACCCAGAGCGCGCTGCTGGAAGCTATGGCCGAAGGCCAGGTCACAGTCGAGGGACAGACCCGGCCCCTGCCGGCACCGTTTTTTGTGATTGCTACGCAAAATCCGATTCAGCATTCCGGCACCTTTCCCTTGCCGGAATCGCAACTGGACCGCTTCCTGATGCGATTGTCATTGGGCTACCCGGACCTGGCTTCGGAAAAAGATATCCTGACGGGTGGCGATCCCCGGGTCCGTCTTGGTGAGCTGAAACCCATGCTCTCCATCGACGAGCTGCTTGCGCTGCAGGCTGAAGTCGACCAGGTGAGCGCGGCCGAACCGGTGGTGGATTACCTGCAACGCCTGATCCAGTTCACCCGGACCAGCGAAGTTTTTGAATATGGCCTGTCGCCCCGCGCGGGTCTCGCGATCCTGCAGTCGGCCAAGGCCATCAGCCTGCTGGATGGCCGTGCATTCGTCATCCCTGAAGATATCCAGGTGGTGTTCCCTGCCGTGGCCAACCACCGGTTGCAGGGCGCTGGTCGCGGTCATGATAGCGGAAGCCGGGTTCTCATCGACAAGGTGCTGGACTCCGTCGACGTCATCTGAACGTGGCGCCGGTCTGATTATGCGCCCCCTATCAGGAATCCGGCAGGCCCTTCGCAGGCGCTTCGGCCTATGGATCGACCGCCGCACGCGGCTGGAAAGCGAAAGCCTGCTTAACCACCGGCGTTTATATATCCTGCCATCGAAAGCAGGCTTTGGTTTCCTGGTGCTCGTGTTTGCGCTGTGGTTGCTGGCGACCAACTTCGAAAACAACCTGGTCTTTATGCTGTGTTTCCTGCTTTCGGCCCTGTTCGTGGTCAGCATCCACTTCACCCACGGCACGCTTTCTGGCTTGCGAGTTAAGCCGGTTCGCGCCCAGTCCGTGTTCAAAGGTGAAGCGGCGGCCGTCGAGCTCTGCTTCAGCCAGGTCAGGCCACGGAGCCGTGAACAGATTCTGCTCCGCTTCGCTGGTGGCGAACCCCTGATGATCACCCTGGACAAGGCCGGCGATACCTTCGTGACCGTGTTGGCGCCAACGGCCAGGCGAGGGTTTCTCGATCCCGGCCTGTTGACGGTTGAAAGCGTTTATCCGGTAGGCCTCATGCGCGTGTGGGCCTACCTTCATTTTCGATTTGACGCGGCCGTTTTTCCGGCTCCTGTGCCAGACAGGGTGCAATCCTCGGAGCGTCGAGGATCCGGCGATGGTCACTACTCGGGAACGTCCGGATCCGAAGACTACGTGGGGTTGAAAACCTTTGAAGCCGGCGAATCGTTACGACACGTGGCATGGAAGCAGTTTGCGCGCGAACAGGGCCTCTGGTCCAAGCAATACGGCGATTCCGTCGACAGCAGGGTGTGGGTGGACTGGGCTGAATACGCAGGAATGGACACCGAACAACGGCTGTCACGGATGGCCTGGCAGGTTTGTGAATGCGCGGCGGCAGGTAAGATCTACGGATTACGGTTGCCCGGCAAGGAACTGATTCCCAACCAGGGGATGGTTCACCGGCAGTCAGCTCTGCGGTGCCTGGCTCTGCATGGCATCGAGCCGGATGGGAAAGAAAATGAAGCGCCCTGACTGGCAGCTATCCCGCAATGGCCTGTTTTGGGTTCTTTTCGCCTTCACCGCGGTGGTTGCCCTGCACCTGGACCACCTGCCTGTATGGGTTACGGTCCTTGCGGGACTGTGCATCCTGTGGCGAATTCTCGAGTATCGCGGTGTGGTTTCGTTCCCGCCCTGGCCGCTCAAGGCTGTCCTGGTGGCGGGCAGCATAGCCGGCCTGGTGATGGTGTATCCGTCCCTGCTGGGGTTGGAGCCAATGCTCACGATGCTGATCGCCGGATTCGGGCTGAAGTTGCTCGAGATGCACCACAAGCGGGACGCTGTCATCCTGGTCTACCTGGCTTTCTTCACGGCAGCCGTGGACTGCATCTTCACACAGTCAATCCCTGACTTCGGCCTGGTCTTAGTGACTTTCGTTATCGCCACGGCTGCCCTGGTAAGCATCAACCAGTCAAAGAGTCGTGGTTTCTCCATGGGTTCTTCACAGATCGCGCTCAAGATGCTGGCCACGTCTTTGCCGCTGATGCTGGCATTGTTCCTGATCGTACCTAGACTGGGCGCTTTCTGGTCGATTCCCGTGCCGAAAAACCAGGCCCGGACCGGGGTAGGAGACACGCTTTCGCCGGGTGAATTTTCAAGCCTGGTGGGTTCTGACAAGCTGGCGTTCCGCGTTCGCTTCGACGGTGAGATACCGGCTCGCGATCGTCTTTACTGGCGTGGGCTCGTTTTCTCTGAATTCGATGGCAGGGAGTGGAAACAGGGCGATTTTTATGGCCCCGATCAGCCGATTTTAAGTCGTCCTGGCGATGAAAGCATCGTGCGGTTTGGTGAACCGATACGCTATACGCTGACCATGGAACCCACCTACAGAAGGTGGCTGTTCGCACTCTCTACACCTGCGAGCGTCGAGCCTGGCATCCGGTTGGTAAAAGATTCACGGCTGGTCAGTTCTGACAGGATCAGCCAGAGGCGTAACTACAACGTTCGCTCCTGGCTCGATTACCGCCTGCAGCCGGAACAACTGCACCCCCATCGAGAAAAGATGGAGCGTATGCTGCCGCCCGGCGCAAATCCGGAAACTGTGCGGATCGCCAGGGAATGGGCGCGGGAAACGCCGGATGTCCAGGTCCTGGTTGCGCGCGTTCTGCGGCTCTTCAATCAATCTTTTATCTATACACTGGAGCCTCCGCTCCTCGGCCAACATGCGGTTGACGAGTTCCTGTGGGATACGCGGCGCGGCTTTTGCGAGCATTTTGCAGGCAGCTTCGCCTTTTTCATGCGGGCGGCCGGCCACCCCGCCCGTGTCGTCGTTGGTTATCTTGGCGGTGAGGTCCACCCCACTGAAAACTTTGTCACCGTCCGCCAATATGACGCCCATGCCTGGGCTGAAGTCTGGATCGAGGGCGTTGGCTGGCAGCGCATCGACCCGACTGCGGCTGTCGCGCCGGAGCGGATTGAAATGAGCCTGGCCGACCTGTTCGGTAACGAAGACGGCTTTCTCGCGGATAGCCCGTTAAGCCTTATTCGCTTCCGGGATTTCCAACTGGTTAACTGGATCATCCTGCAGCGGGATTACCTCGACTACGCGTGGGCCACCTGGGTGCTCGGCTACGATCAACAGCAAGTCGAATTCCTGAAGCGCCTTCTGGGTGAAGTATCGATGTTTCGGTTAAGCCTGCTGTTCCTGGTCGCCGCCGGCATTTCGCTGCTGCCGTACCTGCTTAAGCGGCTCATCATACGCCAACGGGTCAAGCCGGATCCGCGCGACGCAGTGATTAACGATTTCTGTGAAAAGATGGCTCGGCCGGTGTGCCCCGAAAGACCGGTGAGGGTATTCTTAATTTTGCACGCCGCATCGCGGCTGAGCAGCCACGATTGGAAAGGGCTGCGATGGCGATAGCCAATAGCTACATCAATCAGCGCTATGACAGCCAGCTTCCCGATCAGGTCAGCGATTTACGCAGGATGGTTCGGCAATTCAACGCGCCGAAGAAATTCGAATAGCAATAACCGTATTGTCAAAGCCCGTTGGTATCAATGCCAGGCCCAGATTTGACGCGTACCCGTGATTAGCGCTGCTGACGCCCGCTGCTGCCAGGACCTGGATTTCGCCCTGCTTCGGAAAACGGATCAATGGGCCCGCTACCGGCGTGATCTGCATGGAGCCGTCGGGCTCGAACTCAATGCCGTCAATATCCGCCACCCACTCCGGTGCTGCCAATTCGACCTTCGAATCATCCAGGCTGATGCGCCATAGCTGTTCACCACCCACGTACAAAGACCCGCCATGGACTTCCACACCGTTGGCGCCGGGAAACTTTTCCTCACCGATAAAGATTGACTGCTTGCCGTCCGTTGACAGTTTGATGACCTGGCCTGCCGCCGTATCGCTAATATAAACCTGCCCGTCCCCAGCTATTGCAACATCGTTGGCCACTTTGGTCTGCAGCTTGATGGTATCCAACAGCCGGTACCCCGGCCATGCCATTATTTTCAGCTGGTTGCTGTCAATCACGTAAAGCCGGCCACTGTGCAAAGCCATGCCCAGCGGAGCATCCAATCCAACTACAATCCGCCAGTCGATCACTTTTCCGCCTGAACCCAACAGTGTCAGGAAGCCGCTTCCGGCTTCACCGAAGCCGCATACATTCGACACCAACAGAGTGTTATCCGGTAATGGCAAAACGGTCTCTGGCTCGCAGTATTCGCCCCGTGAAATCCAGGCGATATCTGCCTCCAGAGACTCAACAGAGGAAGGAAGAATCAAACCGGCCGCTAGTATGGCCCAGATTGCAATCACGCTTTAGCTCAACTGTTTCACGAGCACCGATCATATATCGGACAAGGACTCTGTGACCAACAGCAAAAAATTGGCGGAGCCCGAAGAGTCTGTGATCAAACTCTTCGAACCCCGCCAATTGGGAGTACAACCAGTCTTTGCAATCAGGCGAACTGGTTCATCGTGTTGTCTTCACCCGCGGCTTTCAATGCAGCTTCGCCGGCGAAGTATTCCTTGTGGTCGTCACCGATATCAGAACCGGACATGTTCTGGTGCTTGACGCAAGCGATGCCCTGGCGGATTTCCTCGCGCTGCACGTGCGCCACGTAGCCCAGCATGCCCTGTTCGCCGAAGTATTCCTTCGACAGGTTGTCGGTGGACAGCGCGGCCGTGTGGTAGGTCGGCAGCGTGATCAGGTGGTGGAAAATACCGGCCTCGCGAGCAGCATCTGACTGGAAGGTGCGAATCTTCTCATCCGCGACCGCTGCCAGTTCGGTGTCGTCGTAGTCGACACTCATCAGCTGGGTGCGATCGTAAGCCGAAACGTCTTTGCCTTCCTCCTGCCAGGCGTCGAATACCTGCTGGCGGAAGTTCAGCGTCCAGTTAAACGATGGGCTGTTGTTGTATACCAGCTTGGCGTTGGGAACCACTTCACGGATGCGTTTCACCATGCCCCAGATCTGCCCGATATGAGGCTTCTCGGTTTCGATCCAGATCAGGTCGGCGCCGTTTTGCAGGGAAGTAATGCAGTCGAGAACGCAGCGATCTTCACCGGTTCCTTCCCGGAACTGGAACAGATTGGACGGCAACCGCCTGGGCCGCAACAGGTGGCCTTCGCGATTCAGCACCACGTCGCCGTTATTCATGTCTTGCGGCGAGACTTCTTCACAATCGAGGAAGGAGTTGTACTGGTCTCCAAGATCCCCCGGCTCCCGGGTGACTGCAATTTGTTTGGTCAGGCCAGCACCCAGCGAATCCGTGCGGGCGACGATCACGCCGTTGTCGATGCCCAGCTCCAGGAAGGCATACCGACAGGCGTGAATCTTGGCCAGGAAATCCTCATGCGGAACGGTAACTTTGCCGTCCTGGTGACCGCACTGTTTTTCGTCGGAAACCTGGTTTTCGATCTGCAGGCAGCACGCACCGGCTTCGATCATCTTCTTGGCCAGCAGGTAGGTCGCTTCGGCGTTACCGAATCCGGCGTCGATATCAGCAATGATTGGCACCACGTGGGTTTCGAAATTGTCGATGTCTCTCTTGACTGCCGCCTCTTTGACGGTATCACCGGCCTCGCGGGCAGCGTCGAGATCGCGGAACAGACCGCCCAGCTCGCGGGCGTCCGCCTGGCGCAGGAAAGTGTAGAGCTCTTCGATCAGTTCCGGCACCGTGGTTTTTTCATGCATGGACTGATCGGGCAGCGGACCAAATTCAGACCGCAGTGCTGCCACCATCCAGCCGGAAAGATACAGGTATTTTTTCTTGTTGCTGCCGAAATGCTTCTTGATGGAGATCATCTTCTGCTGGCCGATGAAACCGTGCCAACAACCCAGCGACTGGGTGTACTGGGTAGAGTCCGCATCATACTCCTCCATGTCACGGCGCATGATGTCCGCCGTGTACTGGGCAATTTCCAGGCCGGTTCTGAACCGGTTTTGCAGGCGCATGCGGGCGGCGGATTCCGGGTTGATGGCGCCCCATGAGCTACCGGCGGCGTTACAGACTCCTTGGAGGGAGGCGATTTCGTCAGAATATTTTGACATGTCGAATCCTCGTTACTTATTGAAATATAAGTCGAATAATGTGTGGTTTTACGAAAGCTGCTGTCAGTCTAGTGATTCCCTTAAAATTTATCTAATCAATGAATGTTATATTCACCATTTTGTAAATGAATACCGGGTAAAATTCATAATCCAATCTATTGAGAATAGTACGAAATGAGTATCAAGGGCATTGACCTGAATCTACTGGTTTACCTTGACGTGCTTTTGCGCAAGCGAAATGTAACGCGAGCGGCTGAAAGCCTGGGCATCAGCCAGCCCGCCATGAGCAACGGGCTAAAACGATTGCGTGAACTCTTTTCCGACCCGTTACTGGTCCGCACCAGCAACGGCATGAGCCCCACAGAGCGCGCCCAGGAACTGCAACCCCTGGTGAGGGAAATCGTCGCCTCCATCGAAACCGCCATCGAACCCGACCGCAGGTTCGATGCAGCACTGACAGACCGCATGTTCCGGATCTCGATCAGCGACTATGGCGAGTCCACCCTGCTGCCTCACCTGTTACGGCGGCTGAGGTCTGAAGCGCCCAACATCACCCTGGACCTGCTGACCCCCAGTGACGTAAGTTACCAGGACATGGAAGGCGGCAATGTCGACCTGGTGATCAACCGCTTCGACGACTTGCCGCAGTCTTTTCACCAGCGCACCATCTGGCGGGACAGCTTTTCCTGCCTGATAAACATTCACAACCGAATCCGCGAGGATTTCACGCTCAACAACTACCTGGAATGCAGCCATGTCTGGGTCAGCAAAACCGGCATGGGTGTCGGTGTCGGTGTTGATCCGTCGACGGGACAACACCTGGGCTGGGTGGACGATGCCCTGGCAAAGCTGGGAAAAAAGCGCCGCATCCGGGTGTTCACCCGACATTACCAGGTCGCGATGCATCTGGCCGAACTGCGTGACCTGATCATCACTTTGCCGACCCGGGCAGCCAGCCTGATGGCTGATCATCCGGAAGTAATCTTACTGCCTCCGCCCTTTTCAATCCCCGACATCGAACTGCAAATGGCCTGGAGCCCCTTGCTGCAACACAATCCGGCCCACCAATGGCTCCGGCGTTTGATTGCCGATGTGGCGAAGGAAATGGATTGACCAGGACTCGTCTGCGATCAACGCTCTTCGAGGACTTCAGCTGTGGAAAACCGATAACGCATGTTGCGATAGACACAGATGTCGGTAATGTTGTCCGGCGTACCTTTCGGACAAACCCGAAAGTTGGTTGAAAACCGGAAATTGCCCGTGATGGGCGTCACCCGGTGCCAGGTATGCCCATGCAACAGAACCAGTGAGCCGCTGCGCGGACTGATGATCACCTGGTTCTCCAGGTTTTCATGTGTTTCTCCACTGGGAAGCACGCCCATGCGGTGTGAGCCTGGCATGACGACGACCTGTCCGCCATCGCCTGGCGAAAGCGTCCGGCTGTAGACCAGGCGGTTAAGGTTGAACCGGGAAGAGTCCTCCGGTGGACAGTCCTGATGCCAGGCCTGACCCACTGTTCCCTGCCTGGAAAACATCACCATGCTGTACAAGGGTGACCAGGCGTCACCGAGGATGGCCCCGGTCAAATTCACCAACCTGCTGTCCCGCTCAAGCGAGTCGAAAATATCGGCGATCTTCGAAGAATAGTCGGGCATATCCGGGTTTTGCGGAAACCAGGGAATCACCTCGGTTGCTGACCGGGCCAGAAACTCTTCCTCGTGCCGGTATTCGGGAGTCTCACCGAAGTAATTGACGATTTCCCGGTCCAGGCCGGCCATAACGGAAGCGCTGTAAAAATCTTCTATGACCAGGTAACCCTCTTTCCAGAACCTCCGGGCCAGGTCCGTCAGATTGGAAACCTTCACATCCATCATGTCACTCCACCCCGGCAATGCCCAGGTTCACAGGTCAGTCAGCATCAGGGTAAATTAACCAGAAACTGGAAGAAAGTCAGGACTCCGGGCCCCGGCATGATCACCGCGGTCTAGAAGCGGGTTCCGGCCAGAGAGATATCTGGATCTGCTTCCAACAACGCTACCGGGTAACCCAGTTCATGGGCCTTGCGGGCATATTCCCGGCAATCATCCATCTCGCCCAACCGTGAAGAAGCGACCGCAAAATCGTATTGCGATTGCGGATCTCCGGCCCACTTTTCGAGCAATTTTTGCTTGTTTTTCTCATAGGTTTCGATGTCACCCACGCTGGCGCCTGCCACCATCATGGTAGATTGCGCGTAGTAATCGTCCGGATTGATGGCCAGTTGGGGTTTGGCCACGCGAATGGCATCCCGGAAAGTGGACTCGGCCCCCACCGCGCCGTCCAGGTGCCAGAGGGCGTCGCCCAGGTTGCGGTAATAGACCGGGTCTTCGGGTTCTTTTTCGATCGCATCCAGATATAGCTCGGCTGCTCCGGCATAGTCACCTTCGAAAAACAGGATAGTTGCCAGATTGCTGTTGATGCTGGCCAGATCGACCTCATTGCTTTCCACCAACGGAATCAATAACGCCTTGGCTTCGGCAAACTGCCCGGCAAGTATCATCGTGCTGCTCAACCTGAACTTGACCCCTTCATCCTGCGGTAGCAACCGGGCCACCCAGCGCATCTCCTCGACAGCCTCTGCGTAACGACCTTGCTTGAAATAGAGGTATTGCAAACTCTTGTAAGCGTCGGGGCTTCCGGGGTGCTGCTCAATGATTCGCTTGAGGAGCTGCTCAGCCAGTTCCGGGTCGTCCTCGTGCCAGGTTTCTGCCACCGCGACCTGCGCTTTCAGGGCGCCAGGATTTATTTCGAGTGAAGCCATGAACGCATCACGGGCTTTTTCCACTTGCCCGGAATCCTCGTATAAGGAACCCAGTGCGTATTGAACGACCGGCGAATGAGAATCAATGGTCCAGGCGCGATGACAGACGCGTTCGGCTTCTTCAAAATCCGCCGTGGTTCGCTTGGTGCCGAAACGGCGTGAAAGAAATTCGCAAAGACTGGCCAGAGCCGGTGCGAATCTGGGGTCGATGTCAATGGCTTCGCGGTAAAGTCCCTCGACTTCCTCGCTGGTTGGGTCCAGAGCGAACTGTTGCTTTGCACGCAGGTAAATCGCATAAGCTTCCGGATCACTGCTTGCGGCAGCCGGCGCTACTGGTCCGCCATGAATTTCCAGCAGAATTTCGCTGGCGACCGCGTTGGTGGTCTGCTGCAAGTGGGCGTCCTCGTAGTTACGCTCCCAAACCACCTCTCCTGCCTTTCGATCGAACAGGGATACTTTCAATTGAATGGCGCCCGCTGCTTTTCCAATTACCCCGTAAATGAGGTATCGAACGCCTAGCCGGGTTGCCGCATCGATAAAAGAAGTATCAACCGGCAGGGCACTGATCGCATCCTCCGATGCGGTCCGGATCATGCTGCTGCGCTGCAACAATCGCGCTACGTCACTGGACAATTGGCCGAAAAATGGAGCGATCTGTCTGGATTCGATGCTGAATGGCAGTACGCCCACGGATACCACGGAGTCTGTGCCAGTGTCCGCACTGCCCGGCTGCTGAAACACGAACCGGTCGAGGGCGAACATGACCACTGCCACCGAAAGTATGCCGATGATGACATAGTTTAGCTTTCTGCCGGTGACGTAAGTAATGGACTCTTCCGGGATAACGTCCTCGGTGCGTTGGATTCCCCGGGTGGTCAGTTCAAACACCCAGGCCAAAACCAGTGTCACCGGTAATCCCAGCGCCAGGGCCATTACCAGCGAGCGCATGACCCAGGGAGGCGCACCAAAGGTTTCTAGCAGGATATCGGCGACCTGCACCAGCAGCCAGGCCAGAACCGTGTACGCAACGCCAGCCCGAATCACATTGCGGCGGCGAAGTTCGGCAACTAGTCTGGTTAGACGGCTCATGGACGCATCATACGTAGCAAAAACCTAAAAATACAATATTGTCGGACCGTGCCGCAGCACATATTGAACCTTGCTGAACTTTGGGCGAGGCTATTTCTGCATCCGGATAATCAACCAGGCAGTCAGCGTGAAGGTAAGCATCGATGTTGCCACTGAAGCCAGTCCGGGGCCAATCAAGCCGACAAAGCCGGTGACCAGGTAGAAGATCATGATGTAGAAACCCACTCCCAATGCGTGAATGCGCAGCAGCATCGCCGCTTTGCCCATCGCATAAGCGGCGGCCCTGAAGGGGGCGCTGGCCATTTCAAACGAAGCTGCGAACAACAACAGGACCATCAGGGGTTTAGCCGGCACATAGTCCTCACCCACCAGCGCCAGCAGGGATTCCCCGGCAAACCAGGCGAAGACCACGATGAGAAGTCCTGCGCTCCCGGCAATCGCCGAAGTCCGGAACTGAAGCTTCCTGAAAGCGGGATCCTTCGAATGCCAGGCGCGGGTCAGATCAGGAAACAGCACATCCCTCAGCAGGCCTGCCGGCCGCGTGAGAACGGTCGAAATCTCTCGCGCCAGGCGGAACTGTCCGGCTGCGGCGGGACCCAGCAGGTTACCGGCCAGCAATGTCGAGACCTGCTTGGGTATCAGGTCAAGGTTGGTTTGCCAATAGATAACCCCGATGAAGCTCCAGAACTCCCGTCCGTGTTCGAAAATTTCTCGCCACCGGAATCCCTTGAAAAGCGGTGTTGCCAGGTGATTTCTAAGCTCGAACATACCCCGCAGAAACATGTAGATATTGCCGGCGCTATAGGCGAAGCCCCACGCCAGCAGGAAAACGAACATATCGCCTTCCAGCAGCCATGCCAGGCAAACCAGGATCAAACGGACCAGCGGCTGAACCGTGAACTGGATTCCAAGCGCGTCAAAGCGGTCATAGAGTCGCAGGATGCCATTGCTGGTGTTGACACAGGTACTCAGCAGAATGAGCCCATAAAACCAGGCCCAGTTCGTCAATTGCGCATCCCAGTGCAGGAACTGCGAGGCCAGCGGAACTGCCGAAATGCCGATCAGAGCGGCCAGCAGGCTGGAACTGAAATCGATCATCATCGAAGTCCGCAACAGGCTTTTCAGGGCCGGCTCGTCACCGCTTTCCTGCATCGGAACACCAAACCGCACGATGGCTTCAAAGGTTCTGAAATTGAGAAAGCCCTTGACCACCTTAATGTACGTATGCAGCAGGATGATCAGACCGAATTGCTCGACCGGCAAGGCATGCGCGGCCAGGGCAATCGAGGCAACAGACAGCAGGGCCGCGATACCCCGGCCCCGCAGAACCTTGCCAAAATTGATTGCGATTCGCCTGGACATCAGGAAATTTTGTGTGGGTTCAATGCCAGGCCGTCACCCCCGGTAAGCGCCCCGGGTTCCGCCAAATACCCTGAAGGTCAATGCGTTCGGCCCGGTGGCAATGTTATCTGCACTCAACCAGGAAGTGATTGGCCCCCGTGTTATCCGCGAAAAAATGCCTTGCAACAAGCGTATGAACAGGATGACGGTACAGATCACCGACCACCCGACCACGCCGATGAAACCCCAGTCAGGGCGACCGATCAAGGTACAGACTGTGAGGATGATGAGACAAGGATTTCGACGCGAAACGATCAGCCTGAACCAGGCATCAAACGGCTTCCAGGTCCAGACATTCGGGCCTCCCAGGAACGGAAAGACACCCTCGATCGCCCGTCCAGCCACATAGGCAATCACAACCATCCAGCACAGCTGGTGCACATCGAACCCCAGCACCGGCTGCATTCCAGTCAGCGATAAACCCCAGAAAACATACCAAAAAGGCGGATGAAACAGGTCGATACCATGGTCGTACAGGTCACCGAACTTACTGGACTGAATGGTCACTCTCGCCAGCTTCCCATCCACCGTATCCAGAAAAGTCATGATCCAGCCGGCCAGCAGGCCGGTAAGATACCAGCCTTCGTAAAACAGGTAGCAGGCGGCCAGCATCAGGACAAAGCCAATGGTCGTAACCATGTTCGGTGAAGCTCCGGCTTTGGCGCAATAATGCACCACTCGCCGGGCTGGCTTAGGCCAGACAAACTTGGTCACCAGGTCGGTAATACCCCTGTATGAGTTACCGTAGAGAATGTTTTCCAGTTCTTGCTGCCGTTCACTGGTGATGTACTCAAGCAGGGGCAGGCGGGCAAAACGCAGCTTCTGGTCAAAAGCAGGAAGGTCTGCAATTTCAAGCCGTTTTGCAGCTGCGGGTAATGGCTCGGTGTCCGGTGAGAGCATGTAAGCAGCCGCGTCTGACGCGATGTCGCTGTTAATGAAGGCGGCTGCGGGTTGGCCATTGGCCCCACAGTGGAGAACTGAACCCGGTCGTTCCATCAGCTTTTTGAAGGTTCGAATTTCAAGCAGGTAATTGCCGTTCAGAAGAAGGACCTGCTTGCCCTCGGGAAGGTCTGCGAGGTTCTCGAACCATTCAAACCCCCCCATTTCCCGAATCTGCCGGTTAAACCGTTCTTTCGAACTCAGTTCCCAGAGTTTGACGGAAGAGTCATCCAGTAATAGAACCGATAGCGTCATAAATGTCGTTCGCTTGCCTTTGTTATCATGGTTAAAGCACCGGTTTGCGGGTCAACTATGGCATGGTTTCCGATATCCCTCAAATTGGCTTCATTCAACGCAGGATTCCACCCACTTCGATCACGTTGAGTCAATAACGTGTTTCCCGGCATCCCGGCGGTATTACAGGCCTGCCCCTGACAGTTCCTGCATCCGTAAGCCAGTGGTCCCGCCATGGCGAACGGGTTTTAAACACGGTTCAATCGGGTCACCCTTATTGCCATCTGCATAACCATCGGACAAAATGCCGGGCATTCCTCGTGTTTTGGAGAACCCGGTATTTCCACAGGCAAAAACACCATCACTGGATATTTGGCGCGTTGGGTGCGAGAGCAGCCCGATAGAACCTGGTTACGTGACCGGCAAGGCGATGACTTTACAGAATGGAACTGGCGGGAAGCGAATCATGACATGCAGGCCGTCGCCGCGTGGCTGGAGTCGCAGTTCGGCAGTGATGGGACCCGAATTGCGATAATCTCCAGGAATTGTGCCCACTGGATGCTGGCGGACCTTGCCATCACGGCCTCCGGCAATGTTTCCGTCCCGATATTTACTACTCAGTCAGCAGAATCCGCGCACTATATACTGGAATTCAGTGAGGTCAGTGTCTTATTCATCGGGAGCTCGGAAAACTGGGACCAGGTTCGAGAAGTTGTCCCGGACCATGTGCAGCTGGTGGCGCTTCCGGGGACAGAGCTTTCACAGCAACATGTGCAATGGGACGACATCGTGGCAGCGCATGCAGGTGGGCGCACTCATTATACCTGCCGACATGACGACCTGATGTCGCTGGTTTTCACTTCCGGCACCACCGGTGCACCCAAGGGGGTGATGCAAACTCATGATTCAATGCTGATCCCAATGGAACGCGCCGCACGGGCATTCCAGATGCGCAAGCACCCGAGATTTTTGTCCTATCTGCCGTTGGCGCATGTTGCTGAACGGCAGCTGGTGTGGATTCAAAGCCTGATTCATTGCGGCACGGTTACGTTCAACGAATCGTTGACCACTTTGGTGCGCGATATGGGCGAGACCAGACCGACCTATTTCTTCGGCGCGCCGCGCGTCTGGGAGCAGTTGCAACAGGGCATCCTGGCCCGGTTTGGATCACAGTCTGTGCTTGACCAGGCGCTGGCCCAGGATGCCGCAGGCGTGGGTCTCAAAATCCGGACTTTGCTGGGCCTGACAGACACGGATTGCCTGTTGACGGCCGCAGCCCCAATTCCTGCGGCGCTGATCCGCTGGTACGAAAAGCTGGGAATTATCCTGATGGAAGGCTACGGCCAGACGGAGGCCATGGGGCTGATCTGCAACATGGAGGGCCAACGGCGGATTGGCTCGATCGGGCGACCGATCGAAGGTACTGAGATCAAAATTTCCGATTCGGGCGAACTGCTCTGCAAAGCCGACGGGCTTTCACCGGGCTATTACAGGCAACCGGAAAAAACGGCGGAAACTTTCGTCGACGGCTGGGTACACACCGGCGACAAAGCACGAATTGACGAGGATGGCTTCTGTTTCCTGACCGGCCGTGTAAAGGATTACTTCAAGACCATCCATGGAAAATACGTGGCGCCGGCGCCGATCGAGAATGTTTTTGCCCGCAACCAGTGGGTTGAACAGCTCTGTTTGCTGGGCCGGGGTTATTCGAAGACCGTCATGGTCTGTGTTCCGACTGAAATCGCGCTTCAGGAAAATCGCGAAAAGATCGGGGCCTCGCTGCGAGCGCAGGCTGAGGCGGTCAATGACTCGATTGAATCGCACGCCCGGATAGGCGCCGTGCTCATTAGCAGCCAGCCCTGGACCATCGAAAACGGGACGCTTACGCCAACGCTGAAACTCAAGCGGGATATGATTGAATCCCTTTTTGGCGAGCGGGCCGGCGCACTGGCGCACGAAGCGGCCATCGACAAAGCAATCCTGATTGAATGGGCTGACTGAACGGTTCTCGCACTCTCTGCCACGGTCAGAGGTCGAATTTATAGACCTGGGCGATGGTTTCGATGACCTCGGGGCTGTCCCATTGCTGGGCGCCGCGAACCTTCCGCAATACCCGGCCTTCGGCATCGATCAACAGCGTCAGTGGAATGGTTTTGGCCCCCAGCATACTCTCCAGCATCAGTTGCTTGTCGATGTAGTGCGGGAAAGTCGTGCCGGCCTTGGCGAGAAAAACCTCGGCCCGCTCAGGGTAGTCATCGATAGAGATGCCTATCACGTTTAATCGATCGTCATAGCGCTGCCACAGCCGTTCCAGCGAACCCATTTCAGCCAGGCAAGGGCCACAGTAACTGGCCCATACATTGATGATCAATGGTTTACCGAGGTAACGGGAAAGAAACTCTGATCTCCCGGTCAGACCCTGCATTGGCGCATTAGGCAAAACGCTGCCCTCGGACACTTCACCCGGAGTAGCACTGGCCAGGGTAGTCAGACTTGTCAGCAGAACGAACAAAAGTATGAAAAGGTTTTTCATCTGTCGCTTTCCCACTGTTTACTGCCAATAAAACGGCTGGGTCTTGCGGTTCCCGGTCACGGTTTCATTCAACGTTTTGGCGTCGTAAAGGCGGCCGTTCAGCATGACCTTCGAAACGTGGTCGCTCTGGTAGATATCCTCGAGTATGTCAGCATCGATCACTACCATATCCGCCAGCTTACCAGGTTCCAGGCTGCCGAGATCGGCTGCATAGCCCAGTGCACGGGCAGGCGTAATCGTCGCCGTCTTCAGGGCTTCGATCGGTGACATGCCACCCTGGGCAAAACTCCAGATTTCCCAGTGACTGGCCAGGCCTTCACGCTGACCATGTGCTCCGATACTGACCATGACGCCCTGATCGGACAGCAATTTCGAGGTTCGCGCACTGGTCACATGATAAAACTCGCTGAAAGGCGCCGTGATCCGGCGGACGGATCGAGGCTGCAGGATGTGCGGCGGCACGAAGCGGCTCAATATCTCGTGTTCCCACACATTGGATTCCTGGTACCAGTAGGTTTCGGCGCTCAAGCCGCCATAAGTCACGACCAGGGTGGGCGTGTAGGCGACCTTTGTCTGAGCCCAAAATTGAAGTACGTCATCGTACAACATGGACTGCGGCAGATTGTGTTCGATCGTACTGTTGCCGTCGGCCACCATTGACAGGTCCATGTGAAACAACGAGCCTCCCTCGGAAACTACCAGCATGCTTTCTTCCCGGGCGGCAGTGGTGACCATCTGGCGCTGCTCCCGGCGTGGCTGGATGTAGTTCTTGA
>JAOUCS010000209.1 GCA_029859645.1 Lysobacterales bacterium
AAGCCTTCCAGTGCGGCCTTCTGCTGGATTGGAGTTGGATTGAACTCTTCATCCTTTTTGATGCCGATGCTTTGCAACATTGAGTAGATAGCGCGATCTTTCTCACGGATTGGGTTGTTCTGCACAACATCGTTGATATCTTCGATAAACGTCATGTTGTAGTAAGGCAGGCAGTCGTAAGAAAGGTCGGTTACATCCATATACTCGGTAGGCTCTATATCACCTTCAACTGCCTCTTTCAGTGAGTAAATCTTGATGCCTTTTGCATGCTCGCCCGCGTCAGCGTGAGTGGCCCCGTTCAATAGCGTTGGACGGAACGAATAGGAAGCGTCATGACCGTCCATGTTGGGAACGATAATGTAGCCTTTTGCCTCAAGCTCTTTCGACGTACCGTACTTTCCGTCATAGTTTGGTGGGAGGAACAGATACTTTCCGCCCTTGCCTTCATCAGCACCTTTAGAGCCAACGTCTATCATTGGTACATGCCAGGCGGAGATAAACGATCCAAAGTAGTCTATCTTGTCAGTCATCGGCGGCACTTCAACGACCATCGCGCCTTTCTTGGTAGATATAGACCCCCACGCATACGCTGTGGTGTCGTTAGCGGTCAGGAATCCTTTCTCTGAACCGAAGGGTTTAGTTACAAAGTTCACCGTATCGTAGTCACCACCGGCTCGCCTGGTAGCCTTAATGAAGTCAATCTGAGCAACGGCAGGCATGTAATAGATGGCTGCTTGAGTGGCGCGTTGCACCATGACCTCGTATTCGATATTGGTGTGCTTCGCAGAGCGAGCTAGGATGTCACCAGTATCGTTGAAGTTCTGGTCAGTACGCGTAACAGCCATTGACGTACCAGGTAAAAGCAAGGCAGCTACGGCGGATAACATCAGTAGTCTTTTCAAGGATCTGTCTCCATGGTGATTGGGTGTTCCAGGCAGACCAGGCAATATACAGCAGAAAATCCGGTTCAGCAGCTTTCACTGCGAACTCACTTTAGAGGGAGTGTTCAGAATTCTGTGTCACAGTAATTCCTCGTTAATCATCTGATCACAGATCCAGTACGCCATCAAGCCGGCCCTCGAAGAAGATGGCCAGCTGCGACAGCGCAATGTTCCAGCCCTGGATCGGCATCGTCCATTTCTTGCTAGCATTTTGAGCCCATAGATAAAGTAGTTTTAGCAGACTATCCTCGTTTGGGAAGCCGCCTTTGGTCTTGGTCAACTTCCGGAACTGGCGGTGCACAGCTTCGATGGAATTCGTTGTATAAATCACCCGGCGAATGTCCTGAGGGTACTTGAAGTACGCTGACAGGTTGTCCCACTTCGTTCGCCACAATCCCGGCAAGGCGCCTTGCCAGCGCTCCCGGCGGAAAGATGAAGTTGTTAAGGATCACTGTCTCGCACTGGCACGGAGCAGCGCCCGGTGGAAAAATGGCAGACCAGCCCTCGTGCTCTCTGCCCCGCACATTCTCCTTTAAACAGGCGAATAAAGCTGAAGGCTATGGGGCAAAGGGGCATAATTGCGAGCTCCACAACTTTAGATAATACTTTTAATATCAATTAGATAGCGCCGCTATTGGTCGGCCTTAATCACCTTCGTGAACCCGAGTTGAATAAATTGGGCAATCCTTCACCATAATATGGTCGATCCGATTGATAAGTGGGGCTTGTATGTCTGATCAAGAATATAGCTATAGCGCTACGGCTACCAAAAATCCATTCAGATACGCGCTTGCTGTGTGGCGTTTTATGCGCAGCAAGACCGATGACGATATCATATCGGAAGTCGCAATCATTGAAATCGGTTTTGCCAGGTCACGCTTCGGTCGGCGACTGGCACGGTGGGAAGAAACCTTGAGCTTTCTGCAGGACACCATAGCTGTCGACAAGCCAATGCTTGAGAAAGCCAATATCGCACCCATTGTACTCGAGGAGCTTGAAACATTACCTTTTGGTACTCTGGGGCAAGTATTTTCAGAGCATTGCCACAACCGGGGAATCGACCCGAATCTGATAGATGTGCCGCTTGAAGAAGATTCAGACTGGTTGCTTAACCACCTGTTTCAAACGCATGACATTTGGCACGTCATGACAGGTTGGGCCAACGACGAGGTAGGCGAAGTCGGCCTTGCAGGTTTCTACTGCGGACAACTGCGTAGCCCACCGTTTTTTATATTTTTGTACTCTCTCATTATGCTGAAGCAGGTACTGCGCCGGGACCAGAGAGTTGACGAATTTATCCGCGCCTTCAGCAGTGGCTATGATACGGGCCGCCGTGCAAAGCCTTTGTTTGGCATCAATTGGGCGGATCATTGGGAGACGCCCCTTTCAGATATGCGCGAGAAGTTCTCAATCGAATCCAGTGGTGCGTCAGAGTTCGGGCAAGGGATACTGGCAGAGGCTGCGTGAATCCTTAGCCAGTGACAATTAGCCTCATGTCGATTTTAAGAGGCTGATAACTGGCTATTTGATGTCTCTGGAATCTAAACACTATTCACGTCTTCACAGCCTTTGTTCGGTTCTGGGGTTTCTGGTTTTCTCCTGTATTCTAGCGGCCTGTAGCGATGGCGGGTCCCGGCCTGATATTGCCTTTTCCGACCGTTTCCTGGAACTGCCCAACGGTAATCGCGTGCATTTCTATGACCTGGGCAACCCGAAGGGGAAACCCCTGTTACTGGTGCATGGTTATCCCACATCGGCGTATCTCTACCGATATATCATTCAAGATTTGTGTGGCGATGAAGGTAGCGAATTTCGCTGTATTGCCATGACTCATATTGGCTTCGGGCAATCCAGTTGCCCGGGCGATGGCAGCGCGGTCGGTCCCCTCTACCTGGCCGATCAACTCCAGTTATTTGTCGCTGCGATGCAGCTTGAAGATATGGCGTTGGTTATCCATGACTGGGGTGGGCCAATTGGTGCGGCAGCCGGTATGCGGATTGCTGAAAAACTGAGCCACTTGATCGTCTTGAACACAGCGCTGACCCCACCCTGGGTCGGCTCCCTGGATTGGCTAATGGAGTTTAGCGCTGGGTATATTTCTGAGCCGCGGCCACTGCTTGAGAAGGTTTACCCCTTCTTGATTCGCATGGTGATGCAACATCTAACCACAGCGTCTCTTTCTGATACGGCGCTGACGGTCTACAGTAGTCCTTTTGAAGGTGAGGTGGGCAAGTGTCGAGTCCATGCAACAATGAATTTGTTTTCCAAAGCCAGGACGGACGGGCGTTTGTTTTATGAGATCGCGACGAGTATTCCACTTCGCTGGACTGGCAAACCCGCGGTCTTTATCTGGGGTGCTGATGACCCGATACTCAGTATAGCGTCTGATCCTGAGTCCTTTGCCAGAAACCAGGCGCTACTTCCCCAGGCCGAAACCCGGGTGATTGAGGGCGGTAACCATTTCCTGCAGGAAGATCGTCCTGACGAGATAGCGGCCGAAATACGGCGCTTTCTG
>JAOUCS010000103.1 GCA_029859645.1 Lysobacterales bacterium
TTTTAAAAAACTTTACCGATGGACTTTCTGCCGGGCCAAGGAACAGCCAGACAGGAGGCGCATTATAGAGACTGAGTCCTGTGCGTCAAGCACTAAATGCAATTATTATGAAATAAATTTCAGGCGCCCGTTTCGGCCTCGCCAAGTCCTTGAATTTGCTGCTCTAGGCGTAACCGAATCCGATCCAGCTGCAAGTCGCCACAGGCACCCGGTGACACCCGCTCTGCCAGGCTGGCGGCCGCATCCATCTGGTCTGTTTCCTCCGCCGCCTTCTTCGCCTCCAGGTAGGCCGTGCGAAACGGGACTCCACGGGCAGCTTGCGACTGCGCCCTGTCGGTCAGGAACATGTCCAGAGATATGGCGGCACGCATAGTATCTTCCTTGAGCCGCAGACCCTGAACCAACGCAGGTACAATCGCCAGCGCCTGCAGCGCAGATTTCATGCCCCGAATCAATGGCGCCTTGGTCAACTGCAGGTCACGCTGATATCCAGACGGCAGGGACAGCACCGACTGGATTTCCACGATCGCACCTTCAACGGTCGCTGACCTGCCCCGCAGCAACTCCACGACATCCGGGTTGGCCTTGTTGGGCATGATCGAAGACCCTGTGACATATTGTTTCGGTAAAGCAACGAAGTCGAACTCGCTGGTGGTGAACAAACTCAGGTCCCAGGCCAGCCGGCGCACATCCTGCAGCGCATGTGAAGCTGCCTGCAAGGCCATGATCTCGAATTTGCCTCGGCTGTTCTGGGTATACATCGGGTTGACCTGTATCCGGCCAAAACCCAGGTCGGAGGCCACGCCATCCCGGTCCAGCGGCAGATTGACCCCGTATCCCGCTGCGGTACCCAACGGACTGCAGTCGATCAAATCCAGCATCGACGCCGTGAACGCCAGGTTGTCCGTAAACGCTTCGGCAAAGCCACCCATCCACAGCCCGACACTGGAGGGCACTGCCCGTTGCAGGTGGGTATAGCCCGGCATGGGGATATCGGCCTGCCGCTCGGCTCTTTCCAGGCAGGCATCGGCGATCTGCGCACAAAGCCTGGCCAGCCGCTGCAGGCCATGACGAATGTAAAGGCGCGTTGCTACGGCCACCTGGTCATTTCGGCTGCGGCCGGTATGAACCTTTGCCCCGCTGTCACCCATGGCATCAGTGAGAAATATCTCGATAGCCGAGTGGCCGTCTTCGTAGCGCTCGTCCAGCACAAATTCTCCGCTTTCGAACGCACTCCCGAGTTGCTCCAGCAGACGGCACAAGGTACTGCTTTCCTCGTCGCTCAATATCCCGATACGAGCGAGACCCCGGACGTGCGCGGCGGTGGCTATGATGTCGAAAGGAAACAGCTCCCGATCGAGTACAACATCTTCGCCCGCCATGAACTCCATGATGGTCTGGTCGACCGAATCGCTGTTGTCGTCCTGCCAAATGTAATTCTTCATGATGGCTCTCCCATCCTGATGTCCAGTCCCTTCATGGAATCCAGGCTAAATGCCAGGTTCAGATTCTGTATGGCCTGGGTTGCCGCCCCCTTCAGAAGGTTATCCAGAACCACCACCAGGGAAACCCGGCCCGGATTGTTTTCACTCACGGCAAACCCCCCGACCAGTACCTGGTGGCGACCTCTGACCTGCCTGACCTCCGGGATACCCTCACGCACTTCTACCAGAGGAAAGCCCGAGTAGTATTCGCGGTACCGCTCCATTAACGCCTTTTCGGTGGTCGCCTGGCGAACTTCGGCAGCGACCGAAAGGGTAATTCCCCTGAAAAACGGCGCCACGTGAGGCATAAAGCGGACATCCCGGCCAATATGATGAGAGATCTCTTTTTCGTGTATGTGATCGACCAGTGCGTAAGGCAAAAGATTGTCCTTAAGAACGTCCGGATCATTTTTGGGAGACGGCGTTTTTCCGGCTCCGCTGTAACCGGATACTCCGAAAATTGCCGGCATACCAACCAGCGAATCCAGCATTGGCGCCAGCGCCAGTTGACCCCCGGTCGCATAACACCCCGGGTTGGCAATACGGGACGCCCCACTGAGCTGATTGGCGAAGCGTTCCGGCTGGCCATAGGCCCAGGCCGGATCAAAACGGTGGTCCGCGCTCAAATCCACTACCACGGTTGCAGGACTGCCGGCGTCCAGCGCTTCCACGTAAGCGGCGGCAAGCCCGTTGGGCAATGCCAGCACACAGGCATCAGGTTTCAGCCGGGCCAGCGCAGCCGGGCGGATCTCGGAGAAAACCAGTTCACAGCCGGGCAGCCCCCGCACGTGCGTACTGACCAATTGACCGGCCGCACTGGCAGAACTGACGGCGGATAATTCAAAATCTGGATGCCGGTGGAGCAACGGCAACAACTCTGCGCCGGTATACCCCCTTGCCCCAATTACGACGACACGGTGCATTCAACCCTCCTCCCAGCTTTCCGGCCGGGACAGGCAGTCGTCCTTACAACGCCGCAGTTGATCGAAATCTTCGATACCCACGCTGAAAGCCACCCACTTCTCCTCGGTAAAACTGGCGTCTGCCTGGTCGAAGTACCAGGCTGTGACCGGGTTATCGGCGCGCGACCGCCAGTACAATTCCGGGCAACGGTGAATCAGCGCTTGCCACACGGCTGCTCCAAGACCGGCGCCCTGGGCCTCGGGCGTGACGGCAAATTTATCCAGGTAAGGAACACCGTCTATTCCTCGCAAAACGATGGCCATCGCGCCAATCGACTCACTGCACAAGACACATTCCAGCGCCAGGCCATCAAAGTACCCGGGGTTCAATTTTCGATCGAAGCTTTGCTCCAGCAACTGCTCAGCCCGCTCGCGCAGTGCCGGGTCGAATTCGCTGTACTCCAGAATTTCCTCACCCACCCGGATCAGCGTGCCGGCGCCACGGTGCGTGAACAGTTCCCTGGCCAGGTTTTCAACAGAAGTAATCGATACGGAAGCACTCTCCGGCAAACCGGAAAGCAGCTGGCTGATCTGCTCCAGCTTGAGCTGCATCCCGGAATGAACCCAGTCCTGGCTGACCAGGTAATCGTAATCGGTGCGCAGACTGATGGCTGAAATGATCCGGCCGGACTCGTCCAGCAGGCCACCGGTACCGGTCAGAAAGATGATCTTGTGCGGTTTGACTTCCCAGATGAGTTCGCGGGCTGCAATATCCGCATTGATGTTCATCACCTGGCCCGTCGCACTCTCGCCCAGGCACGCCACCACCGGCAAAATCCCCCGGTGTGCCACGTCGCGGATGGCCTCAAGGTCCACTTTCCGGATATCACCCACCAGGCCCAGTTCCTGCTGGTCTAGGTAATCGCAGACAAAAACCCCATGCTGAATGCCCTGGGCACGAACGCCCTGCTCATCCAGCGCGTTGACCAGCCGGCGGTTGGCCCGGTAGATGACCGGCCGCGCCACTTCCATGACTTCGGGCGAGGTAACCCGCAACCCTCGCCGCTTCACGGTCTCGATCGACGCGTCGCTGAGCGCGATATCCAGTTGCGGGCCGGCGCCATGCAGAATAATAGGCATCAGCCCCAGGTTGCGCAGAAACGCCAGGGCCGCCGCCAATGACTCCAGTTCCTCTTCCAGCACCGCTCCACCGACCTTGATCACCGCAAACTGCAGTTCGGCATCGCTGCTGTACTGTTTCAGGTAATAACGCGCCTCGCGGCTGGCTCCCAGCTGGCTTAAAACCTGGCTTACCACGCTCCTGATTTCAGCCATCGTTGTTCACCATCCTGCGATAGAGTTCATAAGCGGTATCGAGTTGCTCCAGCGCGACCCATTCATCCGTTGCATGAGCCTGCGCGATGTCGCCCGGGCCCAGCACCAGCGCCGGCAGGCCTGCTGCTGAAAACAGGGAAGCCTCGGTCCAGAAATCCACGGGGCTTCCTTCAGGCAAAGCATGAGCGCGGCAAAAAGAACGCGCCAACTGGTCCGTCTGTCCACTGGCCGGTAAGGGCTCACCACAAAACGGCACTTCCCATTCGACCCGCGACTCTCGGTCTGCGCAGGCCTTGATTTCATCCAGCAAGGCTTCATTCGACTGGCCGGGTTGCAACCGGGCGCTCCAGTGCACGAAGGCACTGCCGGCAATGACATTACTCTTGGTGCCACCTTCGACCCGACCGATATTCAGACAGCTGCCCGGATCGGAGCCATCCAGTTTTCTGTTCGCTGCAACCTGCAGGGCTCCTGCAGCCCAACGCGTCATCTGGTGATTGGCATTCTCGACCAGCGCGCGGGCTTCCGAAGAATGGCCTGGGTCGCCATGAAACCTGGTCTTCACAGAGAGAAATCCACGATGCCCCAGCACCGCCCTGCAGCCAGACGGCTCAGCGACGACGACCTGTCTGAACTGCCTGGCCAGGTCCGTTTCGAGAAACCTGGCAACACAGCAACCACCGGCGCCTTCCTCGTCGGACGTGAACAACAGGGCGAGGTTTGCTACACCCTGTTCAGCAAGCGTCAACAGGCAGGCGGCGGCACCCTTGATATCACAAGTTCCCCGGCCGAACGCGCGGCCATCCCGGACTACCAGGCGGTGCGGGTCGCTGGACCAGCCGTCACCTGCCGGCACGGTATCCAGGTGCACATTGAACAAGGTGTGTGGACGGCCCTTGATGGCCAGCCAGGATACATGGCCATCACCGTGATCCCAGCTGTGGACTTTGAAATCACCACCGACCTGTTCCGTGCAATAACGAAAGATCGGGTCATCGGCTTCGATGTTCCGCGGCGGATTCTGTGTATCGCAAGCCACCAGCGCTTCCAGGTGACCCAGGATCGCGACAGCACTCATCCGGCCTTCCCCCGAACCTTACCCGCCAGCGTGGTGCTCTGGCCCAGTAACTTGATAAATCCAACCGCCTCTTCTGGCGTCCAGTCGGCGCTTTGTGCATACACCGCATCCGGGTTGTGCAAGCGATACGGCGAGTCCACCGCCACTGCGGCCAGGGAACCCCCTGATGTACGCAATACCACTTCGCCAGTCACCATCTGCTGCGAGCTGTGCAAGTATGCTTCCAGGTCGTGCTTGTGAGGCTCGTAGAAGAACCCGGTATAAACCAGCTCGGCCCAGCGATTGCTGATTTGTGCCCGGAACTGGTTCTGGAACCTTGTATTCACCGTGTCTTCCAGCGCCTGGTGCGCTGTAAGCAGTGCGTCGATGCCCGGGCACTCGAATGCGATCCGGCCCTTCAGGCCGATGCTGACGTCACCGGTGTAAATGTGGCGACCGACACCCCAGGCGCCCAGTTTCCGGTTCAGCGTTTGCAAAATCTCCGGGCCACTCATGGCCTCACCGTCCAGGCTCACCGTGACACCTTTCTCAAACCCCAGCCGGATTTCCAGCGACCCTGCGGGCCATTGATCCCGCCCCGCAGTCAGGGTCCAGGCGTCGTCTGCAGGTTGCCGATATTCGTCAATCTCGCTTCCCGAGATCGTCACACCCAGCAGATTTTCATTGATGGAATAACGGCTGGCTGATGCTTCCACCGGAATGCCGGCGTCCGCCATCACCTGCAATTCGTAGTCCCGCACCGCCTGGACTTTCGATTGCAGGTCCCGTATCGGCGCATGGATCACGTAATCGCCCAGGCTGCGCACTGTCTGGTCGAAGCGCAACTGGTCATTTCCCATGCCGGTGCAACCATGACCAAAGTGCATTGTCCCCAGCTCATTACATAACTGCAGGCAACTTTTTACGATCAGGTAACGATCGGAGCACAGCAAGGGATATTCCCCGAGCATGCGCGCATGGCTCCATACCAGCGGTTTGACGAACTCGTCCCAGATTTGATCCGCGACATCAATTTCGTGATGCTTTGCCGCACCGAGGCTTTCTGCCCGGTCACGGATATAGGCGCGCCCTTGATCGTCCACGCCACCGGTGTCGATAAAAGCCGTGTGGACTTCAAATCCCCGGCCGACCAGGTCCAGCACGCAGTAACTGGTGTCCAGTCCGCCGGAAAACGCCAGCACAATCTTGTCAGTCATTTCTCTCTCCTACAGGCCAAGCAAATTCAGCATGACCGCTTTTTGCACGTGCAGGCGGTTTTCCGCTTCGTCCAGAACCACGCAATATTCTGAGTCCATGACGCCGTCGCTCGCCTTGACGTTTCTTCGCAACGGCAGGCAGTGACTGAAAAGCCCGTTGTCGGTCAAGGCCATCTTGTCCTCGGTCACCATGAAATGACGGTAATTTTTCCGCAGTTCCCACTCTTCGTCAGGCCGTCCATAGTACGGCAAAGCGCCCCAGCTCTTGGCATAAACCATGTCGGCACCTGAATATGCTTCTTCAATATCATGACTGACCTGGAAACTTCCACCAGCCTGGTCACTGAAGCGGGTGGCAGCCGACTCAAATTGCGAATCAAGCCGGTAGGCCTCCTCCGGGCACAGCAAGGTGACATCCATGCCAAACTTGCTGGCAATCAGCAGCGCCGAGTTCGCCACTGCGGTGTTCAGTGGGCGGGGATGCCAGGTCCAGGTTAAAACAAACTTCCTGTTTTGCACGTCTCCGAATCTTTCTTTGAGCGTCATCATCAGGGCCAGTTCCTGGCAGGGGTGCACGATGGTTTCCATGTTGATGACCGGCACGGAAGCGTGCTGCGCCAGCGATCGAATGACCTTGTCTTGCCGGTCATTTGACCAGTCTTTGAATTGCGGAAAAGCCCGTAAACCGATCAGGTCGCAGTAACGCGACAGCACGCCGGCCACCTCGGCGATGTGTTCTTCAGCGTCCCCTTCCATCACCGCGCCGGGATCGAACTCGACGCCCCAGGCATCCTTACCCGGCTGCAGTACGATGGCAATACCACCCAACTGCTGCATGCCCAGGTCGAAAGACGTGCGCGTGCGCATGGAAGGGTTGAGAAACATCAGGGCAATCGACTTGCCCTTGAGACGCTCCTGGACCGGATCCTGTTTTAAATCCATCGCCAGGCTCAACAAACCATCCAGTTGTTCACGGCTCCAGTCAATCGTGCTGAGAAAGTTTCGCATTTACGGTTCTCCAAACCAAAAAACCCAGCCTGCGGCCGGGTTTTTCTTCGAATTTATCGATTTATCTGACTTATACGTCAACCCAGCCCGGACTATTCATCCAGGATCGGCGCAGGTGGCGGAAGCCGACGGTTGATGCAAATATCGTCATGCAGTCGAATCTACGTAATTGCACGGTCGATTGCAACCCGTTTCCTCGAATAATCCAATCCGGGCAGTTGCCTAAGCCTCCGCCCCGGCTTCCAGCTCTTTTGCCTTCCTTGCCTTGTGCTTGGGATAAATCAGCAAACGCACCAGCGCCGGCAGCAGGATGATTGCACCCACCATGTTGGCCAGGAAAATGAACGCCAGCAGGAATCCCATATCGACCTGGAACTGCAAATCGGAAAACATCCAGGTGCCGACACCCGCCGCAAGCGTAAACCCGGTAAAGATCACCGCACGGCCGGTCAGCCTGAGGGTGCGGTAGAACGCTTCGCGCAGGGAATGACCCTGCTTCAGCAGGTCATCCAGGCGGTTATACATGTAGATGCCATAGTCGACGCCAATACCGATGCCCAGCGCCACAACCGGCAGCGTGTTTACTTTCAGGCCAATACCGTATATCGCCATCAGGGCCTCGGCCAGCGTGGAGACCAGCACCAGTGGTAAAACGATGCAAATGGTGCCCCTGACAGACCGGTAAGTAATCAGGCAAAGAATGATGATCGAAGCGAACACGAGCGCCAGCATGGGTTTTTCTGCGGCTGCCACATCCTCATTGGTGGCAGCCATCACGCCAACGTTACCGGTAGCCAGCCTGAACTTGAGAGCTTCCGTCGTCACGTCTTCTTCACCGGTGACCATTTCCTCGAGTACTTCGTGATCCATGTGGTACTCGAGCGTGCCGATACTCATCTCTTCACGAAGTTCCTTGACCCGGGAGACTACCCGGGCGATGGTTTCGGCCCGGTGGTCCTCGGTGAACACCAGGATCGGCATCGCGCTGCAGTCCCGGTTTAAAAGCCCGGTATCGGTTTCAATGCCACCCAGCGCCTGGCGCATGACGTAATTGTCGCGCGGCAGAATACGCCAGCGGATATTGCCTTCGTTCCAGCCGGCGTTGACCACCTTGGCCACCATCGGCAGCGTAACGACCTGTTGCACGCCTTCCACATTACGCAGGTTCCACGCGAACCGATCAATTGATTCCATGACTTCGTAGTTTTCGGTGCACGCATCCGGAACGGTTTCCGCAACGACCGTCAGCAGGTCAACGCCGAGCGAGAATTTTTCCGAGATCAGCACGGCATCCTGGTTGTAGCGGGCTTCGGGCCGAAGCTCGGGGACACCGACTTCCGAGTCACCGATTTGCATGCCCTGGGCCAGCCAGAACCCGATAATGAACAGGATCACGGCTACCGTTACGGCCGCCATGGCCCGGCGCGGCTCGGTCGAATTGGTCAGGAATAACCAGAAGCCGGATATTTCCTGGGCCTTTTTCAGTAAGCGTTCACGGTAGGCGTGCGGATTGTGCAGGTTCACCCAGGAAAGCAGCACCGGCAGCAGCAACAGGTTGGTAACGATAATGACGGCAACACCGATGCTTGCCGTAATGGCCAGCTCCTGGATAATCCGTATATTAATAAACAGCAGGGTCAGGAAGCCGATCGTGTCTGACAGCAAGGCAATAATGCCGGGCGCCAGCAGCTTTTTCATGGTTTCCCGCGAGCCGTGCATTGCCGACCGGCGGGGAATGGACGACACGTCGGTGACACCATCCCGGGCCCAGGCGTCCGGCGTGCGGCCACCAAATTCTTTTTCCACGGTCCAGGCGCTGATTTTTTGCACGCCGTGACTGACGCCAATAGCGAAAATCAGGAACGGTGTCAGGATATTCATCGGATCCAGGCTGTAGCCCATCAGGGCCAGGGTTCCCATTTGCCAGATAACCGCGATACTGGAACAGGTCAGCGGTAATACGGTCAGCCAGATCGACCGGGAATACAGGTAGAGCAGGATGGCGGTGACGATAAAGGCCGCCAGGAAAAACCACACGACCGACTTGGCGCCGTCGGAAATATCCCCGACGATCTTCGCAAACCCGATGATATGAACCGAGTAGTCGTCGTTCTCGTACTCTGTGCGGATGGCCTCGAGTTCCGCCGCCACTTGCCGGTAGTCCAGCTTGACGCCCGTTTGCGGATCCTCCTCAAGCAGGTTGGCCCAGACCATTGCACCGGCGAAATCTCCCGAAACCAGCCGCCCTACTTCGCCGGACTTGACGATATTGGATCGCACCCGTTCGAACATCTCGGGCGTAGGCTGAAAATCTGAAGGAATGACATTACCGCCGGCGAAACCATCTTCCACGATTTCGACAAAGCGTACATTGGGCGTAAAGATCGAGCGGACACTGGCCCGGTCAACACCCGGAATGAAAAAAACCTGGTTGGTGATCTTCTCGAAAGAATCAAAAAACTCGGGCGTGAACATGTCGCTGTTACGCGCGACCAGCGCAACCAGCACGCGGTTGGCCCCGCCGAACTCTTTTTCATACTGCAGAAAGGTCTGCATGTATTCGTGTTTCAGCGGCAGTTGTTTTTTGAAACCCGTTTCGATCTTCAGGCTCGACATCGCAAACATCATGCCGATGGTGATCACGACGAACAGGGATACGATCCCGTATCGATAATTGATCAGGAAAGTGGCCAGGTTGTGCAGATGCCGGGTGGTTGCGTCAGTGGTCATTGGCCGGACTCCTCCGCAACGGTTTCGGGATAAAAGTGAACGCCTTCTTCACCGACCAGCAGGAAGCGGCCGTCTTCAATTGGAATGATCGCCGCGAAATCTACACCGTCAGAATGCAGGTGCTCTGAAATATTGCGATCTTCCCGCACCAGCACAGTACCGCTGTTTCCAACCAGCACCAGCAAATCATCACTGTAAATTCCACCAGCCAGACTGGACAGGCTACCGGTCTCGAGTTCCTGCCAGCTCATGCCAAAGTCACAACTTTCCATGACGTGTCCACGCAAGCCGTAAAACAGCACGCAGTCGCCGGGAGTGATGACTGCACCCCACATGGATCCCAGGTATGGAAGGTCCAGCGGTTCCCAGGTTTCGCCGTCATCGAAGCTGCGATATGAATAACCTGCCTCACCCGCGATCATCCGGCGACCATCGTCAAATCGCACCATGCTGTTGAGGTGGTAATCATTCTCGGGATCAACCGTTTCGTCGGTCCACGTCTTGCCGCCGTCCATGGTGCTGAGTACCAGGCCGTAGGAACCAATCGCCACACCGTGGTCCTGGTCTGTAAACAGTATGTCCATGACAGCCTGTTGCCGATCCGGTTCGAAAAACTGGCGGGACCAGGTTTTGCCCCTGTCGCCACTGGTGATGATCACGGCGTCATGACCCCCTGCCCACAGGCGGTCACCCAGCGCAAAAACTGCTGTCAGGGTAGAACGGGTAGGCACGTGTTCCGCCTGTTTCCAGTCGGTCCCGTTGTCCGAAAAAATAACATGGCCACGTTCACCGACCGCGACCATTCGATCGCCGATGCGGGCGACATCCAGGAGAACCGATTTCTCGGCCAGCGGCTGTAATTCCGAATACTCTACATCCAGCCCGGTCTCCGCCCATGCATCGACAGCAATGGCAAAAAACAGCGCCATTGCTCCGAACATGGCTGCAACGCGTGAAGTCCTGATCTTACCGACGTCCACGCGTGCGCAATGCCTGCGGTGTGAACTGGCCGGGCTGCATTTCGACATTGAAGGTGTTGACCGGCATGGTGTTGTCAAAACCCTGCGCGACATAGCGTCCGGATTGAAGATCGTAATGGGCCTCAATCGTGGACCAGTAGGTCGGCACGTCGTAGTAATTGATGCAATGGCCTTCAGATGCGCGCCACAGCTGGCCACGTGCATCGTAGTGGTCGATCAGCACGATCTGGTAGCTGTCTTCGTCCAGGTAGAAGGTGCGTTTCGGATTGATGTGCCACATGCCATCTTTCAGGTTGGCCTCGACCACCCAGACGCGATGCAACTCGTAGCGCATCAGTTCCGGATTGAGGTGGCCTGGCCTGACGAAATCATCCGGCGTGACGCCCTCGGCGTGCGCACCGTAGGAATTGTAAGGAATGTACATTTCCTGCTTGCCGATCACCTTCCAGTCGAAACGGTCCATGGCGCCGTTGAACATGTCGGTCATGTCGTTGGTGCGCAGCCCGTCTGATGCCGTACCCGGGTTATCGTAAGCCACGTTGGGCGCGCGACGGACACGGCGTTGGCCCGGATTGTAAATCCACGCCTGCCTGGCGAGTTCCTGCTGATTCAGCGTTTCGTGCACCAGCAGTATATTGCCGGCCAGCCGCGCCGGCGACTCAACTTCCTGGAAGAAATACAGCAGGATGTTGTTGATGTCGGCGATGGTGACACCCCGTTTGTAATACAGGCCCAGCAACTCTTCGCGGATCACCGTAACCGAGAACGAACCATTGGCGGTCGGGGCGATCTGGGTGTTGTAGCGTGTACCGCCAACACCCTTGTACTTGAGCTTGTGATTCCACATCAACTCATAGGCGTTCTCGGGAAACGGAAACGGAAAGCCCTCGGCTGCATCCAGCACACCTTCGCCGTTCTCCGCCAGCCTGGCGGTTGCGGCGTTTTTGGCGGTCATTTCATAGATGTGTTCCGGAAATGAAGTTGAGCGCCGGGATTGATAGACATCCATGTAATAGGTGTCCGGATACTTGGCAAACGTGGCCTGCTGGCCAACGCTCAGCTTGTCCGCATATTGCTGATAGTTGGTGCCGTCGATGCGGAATAGCGGCTTGTCCTCGGGCCACGGATTGGGGTGATGATCACCAGGGCTGTAACCTGCCGGTGGTGATGTAATACCGCCGGTCCATTCCGGGATGGTGCCATCTGCATTA
>JAOUCS010000210.1 GCA_029859645.1 Lysobacterales bacterium
ACAATTCCTGATTCCGCTCCTGGCCGGGAGCCGCTATCGACTAGCAGCGATTGTGGCCGCAGTTTAATTCCGCTTCTGCGCGGTTAGCGGAACTGGTTAGGGCGCGTAAATCAAGAGCGGCAATCTCCGAAACCGGCCAATAGCCGAACCCCCAAGCCGGACGGACGGGTATGTACAAGTAGAGCACAGCTTTTTACCAGAATTTGTGGTTGCTTTGTTGGTCCGCTCACTGTTATTCAAAGCTAAACCAACTCTAGTTTTTCAGCTCTAACAATGTCTTCTGAAAGCGTTCGCGTCGCACGAAAGTACAACGTTGCACCCACGATCGCGGCCACCGGTGCAACGAGCAGTGCATAACGCAAGCTATCCTGACCCAATTGGGGCTCCAACAAATCGCTCAGAACACCAATCACCAGCGGCCCCAGACCGAGACCGATCAGATTTCCGATGAACAAAAGTAGCGCCCCCGACGTCGCCCGCACCGAGACCGGCGAGACAGCCTGGGTTAGTGCAGCCGTAGGTCCCTGAAAAAAAGCACCCATTAGAGCTGGAACAAAATAAGCGGCAATGGCGAGCTTCCCGGTTGGTGCTGCCACCATGAATAAATAGGCGGGGCAAACCACTAATGCGCCGATGGCCACCAACCACAATCCCCAACGCAGGTCATGTCGGGATAGACGCTCGGCAATCACTCCCCCTACGACAATTGTTCCAAGGGGTCCGGCCAATCCGAGCATGAGTCCCATTAACACCCCGACTTCATCGGCTGCCATTTCATGAGATCGGTCGAGAAAAGATGGCATCCAGGCAAGAACACCCGTGGCGACGAATAGCATCGTTGCAAAACCTAACGCCATGTTCCGGTATGAGGGTTGAGACAATAGAAATTTAACCGATGTCCATAGTGAGGATGGTGAATCTGCTGCTCGCGTTACCAATCCGTCAGATGCTCCGCGCCTGGGTTCGGGAAAGGTCATCGCGATGATAAAAGCGATGATGACTCCGGGAGCGCCAAAGACCAGGAAAGCCTGGCGCCAGCCGTAGTTCACCACGATGTAACCGCCAATCATGAAACCGGCGAGCAGACCAACGTTGGCGCCAACAGTAAACAGTGCCATGGCGAGTAAGCGACGTTCCCTGGCGAAAAAATCAGAAATCAGCGAAAGAGATCCTGGCGTCGTGCCAGCCTCGCCGACACCGACACCGACACGAGCAAAAAACAGCGTGGCAAAATTTACCGCGGCTCCACACAGTGCAGTCATCAGGCTGAAAAATGCGAGTGAAGCCGCAATGATGAATTTGCGCGAAAAACGATCTGCAAGCCTCGCAATCGGTATTCCGAGTGACGCGTAGAATAGCGCAAATGCAGCGCCGCTCAGAAGCCCGAGCAGGCTGTCATTCAGGCTCAGTTCCGATTTGATATGGGGAAGCAGAATTCCAAGAAGGAACCGGTCAGCAACGCTAAATGCATACGTCAGGGAGAGAATGGCCAGAACATAGTATCTGAGGTTGCCGTATCCGCCCTGCGACTCGTGAGAATTGCGTGCGCTCCCGTTCACGTTCGGTTTGTTCTCGAAGCGATGTGTAAGCTTGGCAAATCAATGCAAATAGACCCTGACATAAATGATAGCTACTCTATTTCTCTTGCTCGAAATTTTCATGATACCCAAAATGTCCAAAATGATCGGTTAAAAATCGAAATAGGCCAGGACGGAAAAGCGAGTCAGGTCGTTCTTGCTCCGGTTGATATTGGTCCGGGCCGCCCGCTCGATTTCGGCGCCGACGGTCAGCCCCTGGAGACGGCCTGATGACGGCCGGTAAAACAGGTTAACGAGTGCCTTATTCCCCTCGGTGACCGTCAACGGCCCCTGGAATGCCCGCGTATCCACGTCCATGTAGCTGAAGGCGGCGGTGCTGATGAAATCGGCGTTCCAGTAGTGCATCAAAGATACCTGTCCGCCCCATCCCTTGATGTTCTGAAACTCGCCCTTCGATGGATTGTAAACCATGTCATTGGGCACATAGGTCCAGTCGACGGTCGTGCCCAGTGTTCCCGACAGGCCCATGATGTTGGCCATCAGGGTAGTGGAGTCGTTGAGCCTGTACTTCCCTGCAAGAATCAGGCCCCAGCCCAGGTCATTGGAAGTGCCGCCATCGAACTTCACCCTGTTGGGCGACACTTCCGCGGCGATGCGCAGCTGCCCCCAGTCGCGCTTGTAATCGACATTTCCCGCCAGGTTGGGTATGGGATTGTCTACGTCCGCATCGAAAGAGTCGGCGGCGAAAAGCTTGGGCTTGTTGTCTTCGAGCGAAATTTTGTACGTTAAGTGACCCCTTTGTTGCATGTACTTGATCTGCACCGGGCGGGTTCCCGCACCTCCGCCGGTCCCATGCCCGTCGGCGATCAAAGGCAGGAATGGAACCGAATTGAAAGAACTCCAGTGCTGGCCGAACAGCCAGCTTTCCGAGCGCATGAACATGTGCCGGATGCGGAATTTCTCATTGCGCCCCTTGAAGTCGAATTCCGACTTGAATGCCAGGAAATCGCCGTAAAGAAAATCAATACCAAAGCGCGTTTGGTTCATGGTCCAGTTGTAATTCGAATTACTGACATCACGGGGACCGGTGGGAACTACGGGAAAATCGAGATCGAAGGGTGAAAAGGCCTGTTTGCTGTCGTAAGTAGCGAGCATGCGGGCTGAGCCGTATACCCTCAGTAAATAGGATTGGTCGTTGGAAACCAGAAAAAATCCCCTGTCCGCCGCAACATCCGTTTGAAATTCATCGAGCGGGATACGGTCTTTTTGCCACAACTTAACCAATTCGCTGTTGCTCATGGTCTTCAGATCCGGAACGCCCGGGGCCTTTTCAGGCTCGGCAACAGCGGGTTTTCCGGCTTTTACCGTCGTGGGAGTTGCTGGCGGCTCCGGATCATCCAGGACCACCCGGGGCGCCGTTTCTTTTTCCTTCTGCAGGGCCTGGAGTTGCGCCTGGATCGACTCGATCAGCTGGAGCTGCCGGCTGATCTGGTCCTGCTGGTCCAGCAGTTGTTTGCGTTGTTGCTCGACCAGTTGCTCCAGGTGTTCAACCCGGTCATCCGGCTGGGCGCCGCTGGCGCCGGGTGACCCGGCACACAGGATGAACAGGCATAAAAGCAGGCGCCGGATACTCAAAACCGGACCTTGACCCCCGCAAGGGCCGTCGAAGCAGGTCTCATTCTGATGCATGTTCATATTCCATTTCTTCGCGTTTAATGGATTGATTTTTCTCTTTTATTATTTTCGTGGTTTGACATAAAGAACAATATAATGATTTGCAAATCATGACTTGACATTTCGTGCCATTGGCCGCTCCGGGATTGCCCGGCTCCCTCCCGTTCGATCCCTTGTCGATCAACCCGACGGGATCCCGAGCACGAAGACAAGCAGGCAGATCATCGCA
>JAOUCS010000104.1 GCA_029859645.1 Lysobacterales bacterium
CCCTTGTTGTCAGGGAACCGGGTCGTGGCCACCTTCACAAAACGGGTGGCAGCGGCCAATCCGTTTGATCGCCAGCCAGGAACCCCGCAGCGCGCCATGCCGGCTGATGGCCTCGGATGCGTATTGTGAGCAACTTGGCGTAAACCGGCAATGGTTGCCCAGAAAGGGGCTGAGCAGCAGCTGATAGGCCCGGATTAGAAGTTGTAATAGCTTTGACATCCGATCTTTTTATCCAGAAAACTTGCCGTCAGGCCAAAGTTCAGCTATAACACCCCAATTTCATTTTCGGGCGAAATAAACGTTTTCTAAAAATGTTATAAAAAACAGTCATTTATAATTTCGACCGAAATACAGTACCAGCAAGGAGTAGCTTAGCACGATGGAATCAGAGCGCGTTGTCTTGAAGAAGGGCTACAAGCCTAAGAAAAGCGAAAAGTACATGAATGCCAACCAGCAGGAATATTTCCGCCAGAAGTTGATGGCATGGCGTGAAGAATTGGTTGAAGAGTCTCGCGAGACCATCAGCCACCTGCAGCAGGAAGTGCGTGACGTCGGCGATGAAGCCGAACGCGCCACCCGCGAGACCGAAAACAGCCTGGAGTTGCGCACCCGCGACCGATATCGCAAATTGATTCGTAAAATCGATAAGGCCCTGAACAGGATTGACGAAGGTGAATACGGCTTCTGCGAGGAGACCGGAGAGGAAATCGGCCTGGACCGCCTCGAGGCCCGTCCGATCGCAACCCTCTGTTTGGACGCCCAGGAGCGCTGGGAATTGCGTCAGAGACAACTCGGGGAAGCCCGCTAAGGCAGGGGCTTCGACTCGAAACTTGTTAATGATTTCTTAACAAACGGCGAAAAATTTCGTATCCTGTTGCAGAGTACCTGAAGGATGTGCAGAAAATAGCCGGGTCGGGTTGTTAGTTCTCAACTGCCTTGCGAATACCCTCTGGGATGAAGAGCCCCGCCCCTCGGCGGGGCTTTTTATTAAAGGAGGCTTTGGGCATAGCCTTTGATGGCATTGAGCATCGCATGCAGCCCATTGGCCCGTGTGGGCGACAGGTGATCACTCAAACCAATGTCACGGATGAAATAAGGTTCGGTGTCAGCGATCTGCTGCGCCGAGCAGCCTGAATAAACACTGATCAGCAGTGCGATCAGACCGGAAACAATTGCGGCGTCGCTGTTGGCGCGGATGGTTACGCGGTCAGCATCCCCTTCAAGGTATAGCCAGACCTGTGACTGGCAACCGGCCAACAGCTTGTCATCGGTTTTCTCCGACTCTTCCAGGGGCGATAATTTGCGGCCCAGGTCGATCAGGTACTGGTAGCGGTCGAGCCATTCCGGAAACAGGCTGAAAGAACTGATGATCTCGTCCTGGACGGCGACCGGATCATGCGCTGGTTGATCAATCATTGGCTTGCTCAACCGTCCTTACGGCGCCAGCGGGTCACGCCACCGGCATCTTCGAGCACAACGCCCATGGCCGTGAGTTCATCGCGTATTGCATCAGCCGCTGCGAAATCCCGGTTGGCCCGGGCTTCGTTGCGTTTTTCGATCAGTGCTTCGATCGCTGCCGCTCCGGTATCCTCCGGCGCCGCTCCGAACCAGGCATCCGGATTGGACTGCAGCAAGCCAATCATACGGGCATCCGCCAGCAATTCGCCGGCCGCGCGGTGGGCATCTTCGCGTGTTTCCGCACGCGCCAGTTCGCGGGCAACCCGGTTGAATTCCGCCAGCGCCACCGGCGTATTGAGATCGTCGGCCAGCGCATCCAGGAAGGCATCACCGGGAGTTTCATCAGCAGCAAACGGGCCGTAGTCATGCTCGGCCGTGCGCAATACGCCATAGAGACGATCGAGGGTTCGCCGGGCGCGTTCGAGTTCCTGCTCGGACCAGTCCAGTGGCTGCCGGTAATGAGCGCTGAGCAACAGGTAACGCAGCACTTCACCCGGATGAACCTTGAGAAGTTCGTGCACCACCAGGGTATTGCCCAGCGATTTGGACATCTTGCGTTTTTCTACCGTCACGAAGCCATTGTGCATCCAGTACCGGGCAAAGGTTTTGCCGCCGTGAGAGCACATGCTCTGGGCGATTTCATTCTCGTGGTGGGGAAAAATCAGGTCCTGGCCGCCGCCATGAATATCAATGGTTTCGCCGAGGTGGGTTTCCGCCATTACCGAGCACTCCAGGTGCCAGCCTGGCCGGCCCCAGCCCCAGGGGCTGTCCCAGCCGGGTAAAGGGTCTTGCGATGGTTTCCAGAGAACAAAATCACCCGGGTGCCGCTTGAAGTCCGCAACCTCAACGCGTGACCCGGCCTGCATATCCTCCGCATCACGCCCGGACAACATGCCATAACCTTCGAACGAATCGATAGCGAACAGCACATGGCCTTCAGCGACATACGCGTGCCCGGCGTCGATCAGCCGCTGGATCATGTCGATCATCTGGGCGATGTGATCGGTCGCGCGGGGTTCGATATCCGGTAATTCCACACCGATCGCGGCCATGTCCTGGTGGTAGGCGTCTGCATATTTCTTCGAGATTTCAGAAATCGGAACGCCCAGCTGGCTGGCCGCCTCGTTGATCTTATCGTCCACATCAGTGATGTTGCGCGCATAAACAACGCAATCGTAATAGTGCGCCAATAGTCGGTGCAGCAGGTCGAACACGACGGCCGGACGAGCGTTGCCGATGTGTGCATAATTATAGACCGTGGGGCCACAGGCATACATCGTGACACGGCCCGGGTCCTGTGGTTCGAATAGCTGTTTTTCCCGGCTGAGGGTATTGTATAGACGGATTGTCACTGGACTTACTCTTTGCGAATATGGGTAGTGAGTTTTACGGTTCACGAAAGCGAAGCATTTTAACAATTTTAAGGACAGAAAATGGAACAGAATTATCAAGCGCATTATCCGAGCCATGTCGCCGACCAGCAAAAGCGTTGGGAACGTGCGCTGGAAGCGGAGGATTTCATGGCGGCCCTGGTTCATTCGGGCAGCACGATTCATAGCTTCCTGGATGATTTCGAATACGCTTTTCGCCCAAACCCCCACTTTCTCTCCTGGCTGCCGCTGACCCGCCACGCAGACAGCGCGCTGCTGATTGTGCCTGGCCGCAAGCCGGTGCTGTTTTACTATCAGCCGGAAGATTACTGGTATCTGCCGCCCTCGGACCCTGAGGCCTGGTGGGCCGAACATTTCGAAATCGAAGTGATCCGTGAACCCACGTTGTGGCAACAGCGATTGAAAAAAGATTTGCCCGATGCGGATTTGAAACTGGGCGATGTGGCGGCCATCGGCGATTCGCCCATGCTGGGAGAGGTGTTCGATCAAAAATGGATCAATCCGCAAGGCCTGCTCACCCGGATACACCTCACCCGCACCCACAAAACGCTGTATGAAATAGCCTGTATGGAGGCCTCGACCCGGCTCGCGGCCCGGGCACACGTGGAAGCGGAACGCGCCTTCCAGGAGGGTTGTTCGGAATACGAAATCCAGCTGCGCTACCTGGCAGCCTGCCAGCATACCGATGCCGAGTTGCCCTACCACAACATCGTAGCGCTGAACTCACACAGCGCGGTGCTGCATTACCAGGCCCGGGACCGCGTGGCGCCGGACCATGCACGTTCTTTCCTGATCGACGCGGGCTGTACCTTTCATGCGTACGCTTCCGACATCACGCGGACTTATGCCCGGCAGCCGGGAGAATTTGCCGAGTTGATTTCGGCGATGGATGCTATGCAGCGGGAGCTGACCCACCAGGTATGTTCCGGTCTGGATTTCAAAGACCTGCACCTGTTGACCCACCGCCGGATTGCCGAGTTGCTGGAGTCTTTCAAACTGATCAACGTGTCGGCTGATCAAGCATTGGTGACAGGGCTGAGCAGCGTCTTTTATCCACACGGACTGGGACACTTCCTGGGCTTGCAGACGCACGACGTGGCTGGTTTGATCGACAACGATGGACATGAGATTCCACGCCCCGAAGGTCATCCGTTCCTGCGCCTGACCCGTAAGCTGGAAACGGGCAACATGCTGACCATTGAACCCGGCCTGTACTTCATCGAACCACTGTTGCGTAAATGGCGCACGGATCACGACGCCAATGCGATTAACTGGAACAAGGTGGATGAACTGGCTCCCTATGGCGGCATTCGAATCGAAGACAACGTGCTGGTGACTGAAGGCGGTTGCGAAAACCTCACTCGCAAAGCATTCGCCGAGCTCTAATTCGACAGCAGGCCCAGGTTCCCCAGGTCGGTGATATCCAGTTCGCCGGCCGGGCCATGACCCCAGATGGTGCTGTTGGTTGCGAAATGCAGTTTTTTTTCTTCGCTGGCCATGGATTTCACCGCGTCAATCAGGCCGGTTTGCCGCATGGTGCGGATGACGATCCGGTCCAGCTCGGAACCGTAAGGTTCGCCGATGATTTTTCGCATCGCCCGGTTGGCGGCCCCCAGGTCATTCGGGAACAGGTGCTTACCGGTCTGCAGCTGGTAGTGGTCCGAAACGGCCTGCATCGAGGTCAGCGAGCAGTATGCATCGTCCAGCAGGCCAATGATACCCAGTTCATCAGGGATCACGTCGTTGCCTTCCAGCCAGTAGGATTCAACCATCTGCAAAATCTGTTTCATCTGCGAATCCAACCCAACACTAGCGGCTGCTGTCGAGGCCACTTTCATCATGTAGGGCACGTATTCAATATAGCTAAGGACAAAACGCGCGCCCCGGGCCAGGTCGGCCGGCGCCGCTTCCTTGCCTTCGCGCTCGGCGACGACCGCGAGCAGGTCATGCAATTCAGGCTCGGCATTGTCGTCAGTGCAGAGTTCTGCAATCATCGAATCAATGGTGGATGTATCCATCGTGTGCCCGGCCGTAACAAGGCATATATAGTAGCAACTGCCCGCCGAACATTAAAAGCGCGCAGCGTATGCTAGTATTCGCGCCTCGCTCGTTCGCACCGCCCGGAGACCGTTAGTTGCTTTTACTGTCGCTGATCACCCTGTTTGCAGGTCCACTGCTTTTTCAATGGATCAGTAGTACACACCCGTTGGCGCGGACGCTGGATCGCGCGATTGTCGCCGTGTTGATCGTGCTGGTGGTCGTGTTACTGGTGCCCGATATCATTGGCCCGCTGGGCTGGTCGGCACCGGGCTACCTGGCGCTGGGCTATTTTTTTCCCAGCCTGCTCGAGAAAGCCATTCAACGGGCCGCCGAGAAGCTGCACCTTTTAAGCCTGTACGTGGCCTTGATTGGCCTGGTGCTGCACGCAATGCTCGACGGCGCCGGGCTGGCCGGCAGCGAACTCAACGACGGTTCGGGGCTGGCGCTGGCCATCGTTTTGCATCGCTTTGGAATGGGGCTGATGCTGTGGCTGATCATGCAGCCGGTGTTCGGCAACCGGGTTGCCTGGGGTACGCTGTTTGCCCTGGCGGCAGCCACCATCATCGGTTTCGAGTTTTCCGGCCGCTTGCTGCCGCTAGCCGGCGCCACCGTGATAGCCGCGTTGCAGGGCGTGATCGTGGGCACCATCATTCATAGCGTGGTGCATCGCGGCCATGTTCATGGCAGGCATCATCAAGAAGAGCATTGAAAGAATTTCGGCAGTCCCTCTTTCTTTTATTTGACTTCGGAATTGATTATTCTGACCGACTTTATCACTCACATCTGGAGAGAAATGTGTTACCAACCCTGAAAACCATCAGTTCGGCGCTGATCGCGCTGTCACTGACCACCCTGTCCACGACCAGCCTGGCTGCAGATAAACCCAACATCCTGATCATCTGGGGAGACGATATCGGCAATACCAATATCAGCTACAATTCGCGCGGCATGATGGGTTACAAGACACCCAATATCGACCGCATCGCGAACGAGGGGATGGCATTCACGGACTATTACGGTGAGCAAAGCTGCACCGCCGGACGGTCGTCGTTCATCACCGGCCAGAGCGTTTTCCGCACCGGCCTCAGCAAGGTCGGCCTGCCGGGCGCCGAGCAGGGCATGCAGGTTGAGGACCCCACCATTGCCGTATTGCTGAAGGACCAGGGTTACGCGACCGGTCAATTCGGTAAGAACCACCTGGGCGACCGCGATGAAATGCTGCCGACCAACCACGGTTTCGACGAATTCTTCGGCAATCTGTACCACCTGAACGCCGAGGAGGAGCCGGAAAACGAGGATTACCCGAAGAACCCGGAGTTCCGCAAGAATTTTGGTCCGCGTGGCGTGATTCGCTCCTATGCCGACGGCAGGGTCGAGGACACAGGCCCGCTGACCAAGAAACGCATGGAAACCGTTGATGATGAAACCGTTGCGGCCGCGCTGGATTTCATCGACCGTCAGCACAAGGCCGACAAGCCCTGGTTTGTCTGGTGGAACGGCACGCGCATGCATTTCCGCACCCATGTCAAGGAAGAGTTGCGCGGTATTTCGGGTCAGGACGAGTACTCCGACGGCATGGTCGAGCACGATCGGCACATCGGTCAGTTCCTGGCAAAGCTGGATGAACTCGGGATCGCCGACAACACCCTGGTGATGTATTCGACCGACAACGGGGTCCACATGAACACCTGGCCGGACGGCGGCATGACGCCCTTCCGCAGTGAGAAAAACACCAACTGGGAAGGTGGCTGGCGGGTGCCGACTTTCGTTCGCTGGCCCGGCAATATTCCCGCAGGGCGCAACACCAACGAAATTGTTCATCACATGGACTGGCTGCCGACGTTGCTTGCAGTAGCAGGCAAGGACGATATCAAGGAAGACCTGCTCGACGGATATAACTCCAGGGCGATGGGGCGCAAGTACCGGGTTCACCTGGACGGTTACAACATCCTGCCGCTACTGACAGCTCAAACCGAGGAGTCGCCGCGTAAGGAAATCTTCTATTTTTCCGATGACGGAGACCTGACCGCGTTGCGCTATCAGGACTGGAAACTGATTTTCATGGAGCAGCGGGTGGAGGGCACCTTGCAGGCCTGGTCGGAACCGTTTGTGCCGCTGCGTATCCCGCTGATTTTCAACCTGCGCCGCGATCCTTTCGAACGTGCCCAGAAAACCTCGAACACTTACTATGACTGGTTGCTCGACCGGGCCTACCTGTTGGTGCCCGCACAGGCGTATGTCGGCAAATTTCTGCAAACCTTCAAGGACTATCCGCCACGCCAGAAAGCGGCCAGTTTCAGCCTGGACCAGGTGATGGAGCAATTGCTCGAAGGAGCTGCTTCGTCGCAATGAAGTCAAAGACATGAGCACGCTTGATGCCATCAGGGACCTGCAGCGCCGCATGTCCGAGTCCATCATTGGCCAGGAAGAGGTGGTCAAGAACCTGGTGATCGGCCTGCTGGCCAACGGCAATATCCTGATGGAGGGTTTGCCCGGCCTGGCCAAGACCCGGGCGGTTAAGGGCCTGGCGAAGAACATGGATGCGGACTTTTCCCGCATCCAGTTCACGCCGGACCTGCTGCCGTCCGATATCACCGGCAGCGAGGTGCTGTACACCGAGGGCGGGGAGCCAAGTTTCCGATTCGAAGCAGGGCCCATCTTCGCCAATATCGTGCTGGCTGATGAAATCAACCGTGCGCCGGCCAAGGTCCAGGCGGCGCTGTTGGAGGCAATGGAAGAGCGGCAGGTGACAGTGTCCGGCACGACTCACGCGATGCCCGAACTGTTCATGGTGATGGCTACCCAGAATCCGATCGAGCAGGAAGGCACCTATCCTTTGCCAGAAGCGCAGATGGACCGTTTCCTGATGCATGTCTACATTGATTATCCGGATGAAGCCTCCGAGGCGAAAATCATTCGCCTGGTGCGCGGTGAAGAAAGCGGTTCGTCGGGTTCGGGTCAATCCGAACCGGTCGCGCAGCAAGTGGTGTTCGCAGCGCGGGATGAAATCCACCAGGTGACGGTCAGCCCCACCATCGAGAAATACATGGTCGACCTGGTGTTCGCCAGCCGCTACCCGGAACGCTACGGCGAGCAACTGGCCAGCTGGATTCACGTTGGTGTCAGTCCCAGGGGCGGAATTGCACTGGACAAATGTGCCCGCGCCCACGCCTGGCTGGATGGCCGCGATGCGGTCTTGCCGGACGACGTTCGAGCCATTTGCCACAGCGTCATTCGTCATCGCCTGAAGCTGAGTTACGATGCCAGCGCCGACGGGGTTTCTGCCAACGATGTGATCAATGAGATTCTGAAACTCGTAGCCGTTGCCTGAAACCGGGTTCATGCCGCAATACACGCCCATGAAAAGGAAACAGAGCGGGCCGCGTGAAGCCCCGCTGGTTTATGCCAGCCTGGATGAGCTGATGAGATTGCGGTTCAAGGCCTCGGGCTTCAGCTTTTTGCCTCGCCAGCCGGTCCACAGCATACTCAGTGGCCGTCATGCATCCAGGCTCAGGGGCAGGGGACTGAATTTCGAGGAACTGCGTAATTACCTGCCGGGCGATGACACCCGCAACATCGACTGGAAGGTCACGGCCCGCACTCGCGAGCCCCACGTGCGGATCTACACCGAGGAAAAAGATCGCACCGTCTGGCTGCTGGTCGACCAGCGCATGTCGATGTTCTTCGGCTCCCGCTGGAAGATGAAATCGGTGGTGGCGGCGGAGGCTGCGGCGGTTTCTGCCTGGCGGGTGTTATCACAGGGAGACCGGGTAGGCGCCGTGGTGTTTGATGACGAAGAGTTGCAGGTCATCCCGCCCCATCGCAGCGAGGAACGGGTCGCCCAGGTTCTCAAGACGGTGGTCGAAAAGAACCATGCCTTGCACGCCGGGTCCGAAACCCGGCCCAATCCGGAAATGTTCAACCAGGCCTTGCAACGAATGGCGTCACTGGCGCGGCATGATTGCCTGGTATGCCTGATCGGCGATGGTTTTGGCATCGACGGGGAGACGCGCAAATACGTTACCCGGCTGACCGAACACAATGATGTGATCTCCGTGTTCATTTACGATCCGCTCGAGCAGGCGATGCCGGCAGCGGGCCGGCTGGTTTTTTCCGACGGCTTCTCACAACTGGAATTCAATACCAGTGAGCGGGCCTTGCGGGTTGCTTATGGCAATGATTTTCAAAACCGCGTTGAGCGTATGCAGTCGACTTCACGCAGACATGCCATTCCGCTGCTGCCGGTGCATACCGCGGCCCCGGTGCTGGAGCAGGTCCGGGCCAAACTGGGCCAGCATTGACCATGAACGATACTGCCAGCCTGCAAAACCTGAACGATATCGTGGCGCCGGCAGCAGTGCCCTGGTGGCCGCTGGCGCCAGGCGTGTACATGGTCCTGCTGATCGTCGCCGTTACGATGCTCTGGTTCGCGATCTCGGCCTGGCGGCGCCGGCAACGTAACCGTTATCGGCGGCAGGCGCTGGCAGCACTGGCCGCTATTCGTGCCGGTTCAGACGAATCATTGTTTTCACTGCCCGAACTGCTCAAGCGAACGGCGTTGTCGGCATGGCCGCGTAATGACGTCGCGTCCCTGAGTGGGACGGCCTGGCACCGGTTCCTGGATGAAACCGCGGGAATGGGCCTGTTTTGTGGCGGAGTCGGCGAGTTGCTGGACCAGCTTGCCTACCACGGTGAGCGGCAGGCGGAATTCTCGAAACAGGATCAGAACCGGTTGATTGAAGCGGCTGAGACCTGGATGAAGCGCCATCGGACTGCGACGGGGGCAGACTGATGCTCAGTTTCAATGAACCCTGGATGTTCCTGTTGTTGCCGCTGCCGCTGCTCATCTATTGGCTGGCGCCGGCTTACCAGGAGCCGCGTGTTGCGGTAAGAGTCCCGTTTCTGCAACTGCTGACGCACATCACTGGCCAATCCGCGGGCAGCGGTTCGGCACTCACCCTGCGAACGGGCCTGCAGAAATTCCAGGCGATTGTCGCCTGGCTGGCCCTGGTGGCCGCACTGGCACGCCCGGTCTGGATGGATGAGCCGCTGGTGCGCGAATTGCCGATGCGGGATCTGCTGGTTGCACTTGACCTGTCCGGCTCGATGGATACCCGCGATTTTACCGACCAGGACGGCCAGGTCAGCGACCGCCTGTCTGCCGCCCGCGACGTGCTCGACGAGTTCCTGTCGCGCCGCGATGGGGACCGGGTCGGCCTTATTTTCTTTGGATCAGCGGCCTTCGTGCAGGCGCCGTTCACCGAAGACCTGCAGGTGGTCCGCGAACTGCTTGACGAGGCGCAGGTGCGAATGCTGGGCCCCAGGACCATGATGGGTGACGCCATCGGTGCGGCTATTCAGTTGTTCGAGCGCAGTGAAGTGGACGAGCGGGTATTGATAGTCCTGACCGACGGCAATGATACCGGCAGCATGGTGCCGCCGTTGCGTGCTGCCGAAGTGGCCAGTGACAATGGCGTCACCATCTACCCGGTGGCGATGGGTGATCCGCAAGCTGCCGGTGAACAGGCGCTGGATGAAGAAACGCTGCAGGCGATTGCCGAAGCCACGGGCGGCCAGTACTTTCATGCCGACGATCGCAGTTCGCTGGAGAGCATCTACCAGACCCTCGATGGTCTGAACCCGAGACAGGTCGAAAGTCTCAGTTATCGGCCGGAGCATGAGCTGTATTTCTGGCCGCTGGGCCTCTCGGTATTGCTCACGCTGCTGTTTTTCTCCGGCATGGAGCTCAGGTTTTTGCTGGCGATGCGGCGCGCAAAACCGCAGGAGGCCTCGTCGTGATCAACTGGGAGTTGTTTCACTTTCTGCGGCCGGCCTGGCTGTGGTTGCTGCTGCCGGCTGGGCTGGTCATTGTTTCCATCCTGCGCCGCCAGGATCAATGGCGCGCCTGGAAAAAAGTAATCGCCCCGCAGCTGCTGGAGCACCTGGCGGTCAGCCACGAAAAGCGGCGGGGAAAACTGCAACCCGTGATGCTGTTGGCGGCTGGCTGGCTGCTGGGAATCGTCGCCCTGGCCGGGCCCGCCTGGGAACGTGAAGCGACGCCCTTCACGGAGGACCAGGCGGCGCTGTTCATCGTCATGAAGGTGACGCCTGAGATGCTGGCGGAAGACGTCCAGCCCAGCCGTCTGCAACGGTCTGCACAGAAAGTCAGTGACTTGCTTTCGTTGCGGCCCGGCAGCAAAACCGGCTTGATTGCCTATGCTGGCAGCGCCCACCTGGTGATGCCGTTGACCTCCGACCCGGAAATTATCCGGTTCTTTGCCGCCGGGTTGAACCCGGAGGTCATGCCGCTGGCAGGCGATGACCCGCAGAAGGCGATGCAGCTGGCCCAGCGCCGCCTGTCAGAATCGGGCCTGCCGGGGTCCATCGTATTGATCGCCGATTCAATCCCGATGCCCTTCGATGCCGGTGGCGGGGCTGATGTTCACATTCTCGCGATGGCGGCTGGCCCCGGGGTAGTACCGCCACCGGCCAGTCCGCCCGCGCCGGCGCTGGACGAAGATGCCATGCGCGAAGCGGCCCGGGCTGCCGGAGGTAAACTGGTCAGGGTCACACCTGATGATTCAGATGTACAGCAACTGGGTGCGCAAATTGAGCGCAGCATCGCGGCGGCACCCACACAACAGGGTGAACGCTGGAAGGATTCGGGCTACCTGCTGATGTTCGGAATGATGCTGATCATCCTGCCCATGTTCCGCAAGGGCGCTGCGGTGAGGATGGGCTCATGAAATTCTGGGTCGCCTGTATATTTTGCGCGTGGCTTTACTTGCCTGCGGTTGCCTGTGCGGGCTGGGTGGACTTGTGGCTGACACCGGACCAACAGGGTGATCGGCTGATGGCGCAGCAAAAGTACCTGGATGCGGCGGAATCATTTGAAGATCCGATGCGCAAGGGCGTGGCTTTTTATCGCGGCGGTGATTTTGAAAGCGCGGCAGCGGTGTTTGGACGAATCCGCTCTGCCGAGGCTGCCTATAACCGGGGTAATGCACTGCTTA
>JAOUCS010000105.1 GCA_029859645.1 Lysobacterales bacterium
CGGTAGATTTCCAGTTCATGCAGGCTGTTGCAGACCGACAGCACGCCGCGCTGGCTGAGCATGATGTTGAAGTTGAGTTCGTGGCCGAGATTCTCGAAAAGCCGGAGTGAGTGTTCGTAGAAAGCACCGCTTTGCGGGTAAAAATAGTTGGAGCGGCAAACCTGTGTGTTGCGCCCGCTGTTGCCGCCTCCCAGGTAGTCCTTTTCCAGCACCGCTACATTCGTGATGCCGTGGTTCTTCGCCAGGTAGTAAGCCGTCGCCAGCCCGTGACCGCCTGCGCCAATGATGATCACGTCGTAGTGCTTCGCGGGCTCCGGGTCCTGCCATGCGCGGGTCCAGTTCCGATGACCTGAAAATGCATTGCGAAGCAGTGAAAAAGCGGAGTATCGGCTCATTGGCTTGATATTAACCGTGGCACACGTACAGCTGAGCCTGGATAATAAGGCAAATCGCAGAAGTTGACGCTATGAATTCCTGGCGCCCGGGCACCGGCAGATGAATACGACACGTCAGCCACAGTGAACGCAGTCATTCACCTTACTCCGCAGCTTTTCCCGCCGCCCAGGCCGCTGCACCGATGATGCCTGCCTCGTTGCGAAGTTTTGCCGGCACGATCCGGGTACGCTTCAGACTGCTCACCGGCAGGAATTTCTCGTGCTTGCTGCTGATACCGCCGCCGATAATAATGAGTTGAGGCGAAAAAACGTGTTCTACGTGAAGGCAAAACTCGTTGAGCCGTTCACCGTATTCATACCACCTGAGGCCCTGTTCCTTTTTGACGCGTCCGGCCATGTATTGCTCGACGACTTCATCATGGCTGGACAGGAAGATCTTGCCTATCTCGAGATTGGGCACAAGTTGTCCGTCCATGAACAGGCCCGCCCCGACGCCGGTTCCGAGGGTAATGGTGATGACCACTCCAGCGACATCCTTACCGGCGCCAAAGCGTATTTCAGCCAGGCCGGCAGCATCGGCATCGTTCAACACCCTGACTGGACAGCCGGTGGCATCTGAAAACCGTTCATTGACGGACTGATCCACCCACCCGGCCACGTGGTGCGCTGTCGGCGGAGTCAGCACTTCTCCTGCGGCGACTGCGGCCGGAAATCCCACGCCGACCGGTCCGTTGTAGTCAAATGCCCGGACCAGTTCGGCGACGGTATGGCTGACTTCGTCAATATGGAACGATGGTGGCGTTTCAATCCGCAACCGTTCGGTAGTCAGTCTGCCGTTATCCAGGTCAACCAGGGCGCCCTTGATGCCGCTGCCGCCAATATCGATACCCAGGATCTGCATGTGCGCTCCAGTGTGTTCGCTTAAAATATCCTATCCCCCGTTATTGCGCTACCTGATCAGTGCGCTACGCCCGCGGCTGCCCCTTCGTCGATCAGTTGTCCCCTGGCAAACCGGCCCAGTGAGAAGGGCTTCAGAAGTTCATGGGTTTCACCGGTCGCAATGGTATATGCCAGCGTGTCGCCGCCGGCCGGAATCGCCTTGAATCCGCCAGTGCCCCAGCCGGTAGAGATGAACAGGTTCTCTAGCGGTGTTTTGCCGGCAATCGGACTGGAATCAGGAGAAATATCACAGATTCCCGCCCACTGGCGCATGACACGCAATCGACTGAAACAGGGAACCAGTTCCGCCACGGCCGCGGCATTATCCTGCAGCGTCGGCAGAATTCCTCGCTGAGCATAGGAGGTGAACGGGTCAGCGCCGCCACCGATGACGATTTCGCCGCGATCGGACTGGCTGATATAGGCGTGAATGACCAGGGAACCTAACACCGTATGCAATATCGGCTTGAGAGGCTCGGTGACCATTGCCTGCAGCGCAATACTCTCGACGGGTAGCCGCAAGCCGGCCCTGGCCGCCAGCTGACCGGAGTGGCCGGCCACGCAGAGTGCGAAGCGATCCGCCTGCACTGGACCGCGGCTGGTCCTGGCGGTACGGATTCGGGACTCATCCAGCTCAAAATCCAATACTTCGCAGTTCTGGATGATGTCCACCCCGGCGTTCGATGCGGCCCGAGCAAACGCCCAGGCAACTGCATCGTGCCGGGCAATGCCGGCGCGCTTCTGGATGAAACCGCCCATAACCGGGAAACGGCAGTCCAGATCCAGTATCGGCACGATTTTCCTGATGTCGTCACGGTCCAGCATGGCTGAATCAATTCCGTTGAGGCTCATCGCGGTCGCCCAGCGCCGGTTCATTTCGAGCTCTTCCAGGCTGTGGCTGAGTTCCAGGTTGCCCCGTTGACTGAGCATGATGTTGAAATTGAGCTCATGTCCGAGGTTTTCATACAATCGGAGCGAATGCTCGTAGAACGCCGCGCTTTCAGGGTAGAAGTAATTGGAACGGCAGACCTGGGTGTTGCGGCCCGTGTTTCCACCTCCCAGCCAGCCTTTTTCCAGTACCGCGATATTTTTCACACCCTGCCGGGTGGCGAGGTAATAGGCGGTGGCCAGTCCGTGACCGCCGGCACCGACAATCACGACGTCATAGTTTTTCCCGGGTTGCGCATCGCGCCAGGCCGGGCGCCAGCCCTTGTGGCGGCGCAGGGCTTCGCGAAAAATGGCCAGGCCGGAATAGCGCTTCATGGCGGCAGGACATAAAGGTAAACGGAGATGAAATGACAGACACTGCCAGCCAGTACGAACCCGTGAAAAATGGCATGGTTGAAGGGGATTTTCTTGATGCTGTAAATTACGGCGCCGAGGGTGTAGGACAGGCCTCCGGCAACCAGCCAGGCCAGGCCTTCAGGCGGCAGGCTTTCTATCATCGGCTTAACGACGAATATCACTATCCAGCCCATGAATACGTACATCAGGGTTGAAAGCCGTTCAAAGTGCCCGGTAAAAAACAGCTTCAAGGCGACACCAATGACTGCCAGGCTCCAGGAAACGGTGAAAATGATCCAGCCGGCCGGGCCGGCCAGTGTGATCAGGCAAACCGGCGTGTAGGTGCCGGCAATCAGGATGTAGATGGTTGCATGATCCACGATGCGCAGGCGGGTTCGCGCCTGCTGTGTTTTCGCGCTGTGATAGAGCGTGGATGCAAGGTAGAGACAAATCAGGCTAGCCCCGAAAACGCTGAAGCTTAACGTGTAGATCGTGTTGTTGTAGGGCAGGGTTTTCAGAATCAACAACAGCAGCGCCACGGTACTGAGCGCCAACCCCAGTGCGTGAGAACCGATGTTGATGCGTTCTTCCGCCGCTGAATAGACCTTCAGGGTCATCAGCCGATGCGCCTCGTCCGGAACGAGCGCCCCTTTATTTTGCCGTCCCTCAGTTTTCTCAGCGCGTGGCGGGCGGCATCACGGGTGACGGCGACATAGGTGGATTGCTCGTAAACGTTGATTTTTCCGACCTGTTTGCCGGCAATACCGTTTTCGCCGGTCAGGGCGCCGAGAATGTCACCCGGCCGAACCTTCTGTTTTTTGCCGCCATCAATCTGTAATGTCGCCATCGGCGGTTTATAAGCCGGTTTTTCCAGCAGGCTGAACGGCGGCAGCGCATCCGGTTCAATCGTTTGCTCAAGATACTCGGCCAGCCTGTCGATCTTGTACTGTTCCTTTTCGCTGTAAAGGGTGCAGGCGATGCCCCGGTTGCCGGCCCGGCCAGTGCGTCCAATTCGGTGCACGTGCACCTCGGGGTCACGGGCCACGTGAAAATTGATCACTGCATCGAGTGCTTCGATATCCAGCCCGCGGGCCGCCACATCGGTTGCAACCAGCACTGACACACTCTTGTTTGAAAACCGGACCAGTACCTGGTCGCGCACTCGTTGTTCGAGATCGCCATGCAGGGCCAGTGCACTCATTCCGTGACTGCGAAGTTCGTCGGCGACCTCCTCGGTTTCGCGGCGGGTATTGCAAAACACCAGGGCTGAACCGGGGCGAAACTTCAGCAACAGCAATCTCAGGGCGGTAAGGCGCTGCTTGTTCAGACCGAAATTAAAGAAATGCTGCCGGATGCTGCGCGCGTCATGGGCGGATTCGACTTTCACCATGACCGGCTGAGCGGTCACCCGGGCGGCCAGCGCCTTGATCTGCTCCGGGTAAGTGGCGCTGAACAGCAGGGTCTGGCGTTGTTGCGGCAGCGTCGAGACAATCGCGTCCAGCGAGTCCTGGAACCCCATGTCCAGCATGCGGTCTGCTTCGTCCAGGACCAGCGTCGTGATCTCACCGGTTTTCAGCGTTCTCTTTCTCAGGTGTTCCTCAATCCGGCCCGGTGTGCCCACGACGATGTGGGCCCCGTGTTCGAGCGAGCCAACCTGTGGCCCAAACGGCATGCCGCCGCACAAGGTCAGAATCTTGATGTTGTGCCTGGCCCGCGCCAGCCTGCGCAGTTCCCTGGCGACCTGGTCAGCAAGTTCACGGGTTGGACACAGCACCAGTGCTTGCACCCGGTAGGTTCCGACCTGCAGTTTTTGCAGCAGGCCCAGCCCGAAAGCGGCCGTCTTGCCTGAGCCGGTTTTGGCTTGGGCGATCACGTCGTGGCCTTCCAGCACGGGGGGCAGGCTTTGCTGCTGGATCGGTGTCATGGAGTCATACCCCAGGGATTGCAGATTTCCGAGCAGGTCGGGGTCGAGTTTCAGCGCTTCGAAGGAAAAAGACATCCGCGCAGGATAGCGCAAGATGCCCTGAATGTGATATAAAACGCCATCAGTTTTTGCTGATAGAAGCCTGCAACGGGCGTCAACTCAATCTAATCCATAAACGGCGAAAAACCATGAAAAAATTGCATACAGCACGTTTTAACCGGGCGGGCTTGCTGGTGAGTGTTCCGGCGGTTCTCCTGGCCTCTGCAATCGGCAATAACGCGATGGCGCAGGATGCGACCGATGAAGCTAATGAGGGTGCCCTCGAAGAAGTCATCGTTACGGCAACCAAGCGCGTGGAAAACATTCAGGATATTCCGATTTCCATTACTGCGCTGAATCAGTCCCAGATCGAACAGATGTCAGCCGGTGTGCCCGACATCCGTTTCATGAATGCACGCGTGGGCAACCTGACCATCGAGTCTTCATTCGGCAGGGTGTTCCCGCGTTTCTATATCCGCGGCTACGGCAACACGGATTTTGATCTGAATGCCTCGCAGCCCGTCTCCTACGTGGTGGATGAAGTCGTTCAGGAAAATCCGATCCTGAAAGGCTTTCCGGTGTTTGACGTGGAACGGATCGAGGTTCTGCGCGGTCCGCAGGGCTCGCTATTCGGCCGTAATACGCCGGCCGGTATCGTCAAACTCGATTCGGTCAAACCGGTCGACGTGCCTGACGGCTATTTCAGGGCATCCTATGGAACCTATAACGCGGCACGCATGGAAGGCGCGTTCGGCACCGGGTTCGGCAATGGCTGGTCCACCCGTTTTTCCCTGTTGTACATGCACCAGGATGACTGGGTAGACAACGGCTACACCGGTGAGAAAGACGCCTATAGCGGTTTTGACGAATGGGCCGCGCGATTGCAGCTCGCCTACGACAATGGGGGCGACTTCCGCGCGCTGTTCAATGTGCATTACCGCGATCTGGATGGCAGCGCGATCCTGTTTCGCGCCAACATCATCGAGCCGGGCAGCAACGGTCTGAACGAAGAATACTATGACCGTGATACGGTCTACTTCGACGGACAGAATACGCAGGAGCTCACCCAGTGGGGCGGCTTCGCCAAGCTGGAGTGGGATATTGCCGGCCTGACGCTGACCTCCATTACCGGCTATGAAAATGTCGAGCTGTTCAGCCGCGGTGATATTGATGGCGGATTTGGAGGTTGTTTTGTCGTTGATGAATGCGGCCCGGGGTTCATTCCGTTCGACGCGGAGACCGCAGACGGCATGCCAGACCACCGGCAGTGGACGCAGGAGTTCCGGTTGACGTCACATAACGACGGCGGGTTCAACTGGATTGCCGGCTTCTTCTACTTCAACGAGAAGTTCACCATTGATACGATCAACTACTCGACGCTGTTCGGTGGTGATGTGAACGGCCTCGTGGAGCAGCAGCAGAAAACCAAGGCTTACGCATTTTTCGGTTCTGGCACCTATGACATCAACGAACAGTGGCGGCTTGGCGCCGGTATCCGCTACTCGCACGACGAAAAAGACTACTGGGCGGAACGTTACCTTTCGCCCCTGTCGTTCCTCGACGTGCCTCCGCTGGGTCCGATTTATGCTGATCCGGATGATGACAAAGTCACCTGGGATGTGACGGCAAACTACTTCCAGAACGATGACATTAACTGGTACGCACGAATTGCGACCGGGTTCCGCGCGCCTTCGATCCAGGGCCGCTTGCTGTTCGGCGATACCGTTTCCGTGGCGGAATCTGAAACTTCCACCTCATACGAGGGTGGCGTGAAGATGCTCATGGCAGGTGGAAAAGTGCGTGTAAACTTTAACCTGTTTACCTACAAGGTGGATGATGCCCAGCTGACCGCGGTGGGCGGCGAGGCCAATTTCAATCAGGTTATCAACGCCGACAAGGTCAAGGGCAAGGGTTTCGAACTGGACCTGCAGGCTCAACTCACCCCCAATCTGCTGATCAGCTACAGCATGGGTTACACCGATACCGAAATCCGGGACGATAACCTGGCCGTGGCCGGTTGTGGCGCGCCCTGTACGGTGACCGATCCGCCCGGAGATGTGGCTGGTTCCTACCTGATCAATGGAAATCCGCTGCCGCAAGCGCCCAAGATTACCTCCAACCTGATCGTGGACTGGTCAAAACAGCTGGCATCCGGTGCGATCTATTTCCAGGGTGACTGGGTTTACCGCAGCAAGATCAACTTCGTGCTGTACGAAGCGAAAGAATACCGCGGCAAGTCGCTGTCCGAGATCGGACTGCGCGTTGGTTACCGTTTCGGCGAAGGAAATCATGACCTTTCGGTATTCGGCCGGAACATCAGTGATCGCGAAAGAAACATTTACACGATCGATTTCAACAACCTGACCGGCATCATCAATGAGCCCCGTACCTGGGGTGTTGAGTACGCCTGGCGTTACTGATTGTCAATCAGTCGCATCAGCAAGGGCCGGCATGCCGGCCCTTGTTTTTTACAGGTATGATAAGGCCCATGAAATTACGAAGATTGTTCACTGCTCTGCTGATCTTCGCTATGTTGCCAGCGATGTTACTGGCACAGCCACAGGCGCGGGAACCGGGTGTCGTCGTCAGCGAGGCCCGCATCCAGCCTTTTCCACTTTCGGCCGAGGCATTGGGGAATGCCAGGGCCAACGAAGCAGTAGATATCCGGCCGGAAATCACCGCTGCGATCACTGAAATCCTCTTCGAGGAGGGTCAGACCGTCAACCAGGGTGATATTTTACTGCGGCTGGAAAATTCTGAGCCGTTGGCTGACCTTGCAGCAGCGAAGGCGGCATTGGTTGATTCAGAAAGCCAGTTTCGCAGGTCAGAGGAGCTGTTCAAGACCCGGGTCGTGTCCGAGTCGGAACTGGAGCAGATGGAGGCCAGGCGCGATGCCGATCAGGCTGCCGTCAATGCCGCCCAGTCCCGTTTAAACCACACGGTGATCCGCGCGCCTTTCACAGGTCAACTGGGTCTCAGGCGGGTGAGTCTTGGCAGCATCGTCAACCCTCTGACAGTGATCACAACCCTGGACGACACCTCGCAAATCAAACTCGATTTCGATGTGCCGGAAGTCTTTATGGCCCGTTTGTCGCTGGGTTTGACCGTTAATGCCCGCAGCGCGGCCTGGCCAGACCTGGTTTTCCAGGGGCGTGTGATTTCCATCGATACCCGGGTAGACCCGGTCAGCCGGACGATAATCGTCCGTGCCATACTTCCCAATGACCAGGGTCGATTGCGCCCGGGCATGTTTCTGACCGTTTCCCTGTTGAAAGAGGATATCCAGTCATTGCTGGTGCCGGAGCAGGCGATCGTTCCCGAACGCAGCAAGCAGTTCGTGTTCGTGGTCGGCGAGGGCGATGTCGTTGAGCGGCGGGAAGTGACCACCGGCCGGCGCCGTCCAGGGGAAGTGGAAATCCTGGATGGCCTGGCTGATGGCGAACGGGTCATTATCGAGGGCACTCAGAAAGTCAGACCGGGTCAAACCGTGCGCATCGTCACTGCCCAATGATCATCTCTGACCAATCCGTCAGGCGACCGGTATTTGCGACCGTCATCTCCGCACTGCTGGTAATCCTCGGACTGGCCGCCCTCAGCGGCCTGCCGGTCCGGCAGTATCCCGATATTGATGTACCGGTGGTGTCCATCGAAACCAGTTACCGTGGCGCTTCGGCTGAGGTCGTGGAAACCAAGGTGACGCAGGTGGTCGAGGACGTGATTTCCGGGATCGAAGGGATCAAGAAGCTGACCTCGACCAGTCGCGATGAACGTTCCGATATTCGCGTGGAATTCAGCCTGGAACGTGATATCGACGCCGCTGCCAATGACATCAGGGACCGGGTGTCCCGCGTGGTCGACCAGCTTCCGACCGAGGCGGACCCGCCGGAAATCGCCAAGGTTGATGCGACCCGCCAGGCCGTGATGTATCTCAACCTGAATTCCGACCGTCATTCCGGGCTGGAGTTGACGGATTATGCGGATCGTTACCTGATCGACCGGTTTTCGACTGTTTCGGGCGTGGCCCGCGTGCAAATTTCAGGTGCGCGGCGTTACGCGATGCGAATCTGGCTTTCGCGTGAATCGCTCGCGGCCAGGGGGCTCACTGTCGCCGACGTGGAAGCGGCGTTACGTTCCGAAAATGTCGAATTGCCGGCCGGCCGGCTCGAATCGAAATCGAGGGAATTCACGTTGCGGACCGCGACCGGCTTTACCGCGGAAAACGATTTTCGCAAGCTGGTGGTCGGGCGTGGCCCTGACGGGCAGGCGGTTAAGCTGGGTGAGGTGGCGGAAGTCAGAATCGGTGCGGAAAACGAGCGTAGTATTGCCCGGGCCGACGGTGCTGATGCAGTCTCACTGGCGATTGAACAGTTGTCGAAAGCCAACAGCGTGCTGGTCTCACGCGAGGTTCGCAAAGAGATCGACGCACTGGCCTCGGAGTTACCGGAAGGCATGCAGTTGATGGTCAATTACGACCGTGCCGAATTCATCGAAGCCTCGATGGAAGAGGTCTATAAAGCCCTCTTCATCGCAATAGCACTGGTGCTGGTGGTGATTTACCTGTTTCTCGGATCGTTCACCGTAACCCTGATTCCAGCGCTGGTGGTGCCGGTATCCGTGGTGTCCACGTTTATCGTCATGTCATTCCTGGGTTACACGATCAATATCCTGACCTTGCTGGGGCTGGTGCTGGCGATTGGCCTGGTCGTGGATGATGCTATCGTCGTGCTGGAAAACATCTACCGGCGAATCGAAGACGGCCAGCGCCCGTTGCTGGCGGCACTGGAGGGCTCCAGCGAAATTGGTTTCGCGGTCATTGCGACCACGCTGGTGCTGGTCGCGGTTTTCGTGCCGTTATCTTTCATTGAGGGAGATGTCGGTCGCTTGTTCAGGGAATTCGGTATTACGCTGGCTGCCGCCGTATTGTTTTCCAGCCTGGTAGCGCTGACCCTGACGCCAATGCTGTGCTCCAAGATGTTACATCGCCGCAGCCTGGGGTCTGGCCTGACGCGCATGGTTGACAATGCTTTCCGGAGGTTCGCGGCGGTCTACCGGCGGGCCCTGGAGAAGTTCGTGGCGGTTCCCTGGGTTGCGGTTCTGTTGCTGATTACGCTGAGCGCCAGCGCCGCCTGGATGATGCATACCTTACCGACCGAGTATGCGCCGGCAGAAGACCGCGGTGCGTTTTTTATCCTGCTGCGTGCGCCCGAAGGCGCCAGCCTCGAATACATGGACGGTTATGCGCGGAGAATGGAGGCCATCCTGACCGAAGAGGTGGGTGATTCCGAATCCGTGCGGCGTTTCATTACGCGTTTGCCGGGCAGTTGGGGTGGGTCGGAGGTCAACTCGGCCAGGTCCATCGTGCTATTGGAGAACTGGTCTCTGCGAGATGAAAGCGATAAAGACATCGGTGGTCGTGTCCGGAAACGGCTGGCGGAATTGCCAGGTGTGCGTTCTTTCGTCTTTCACCCTGCCAGCCTGGGCCTGCGATCGGATGGAAGCCCGGTTGAAATGGTCCTGGGAGGACCGGATTACGAACAGCTCCGGGACTGGCGCGACCAGATGTTGATTGCCCTGGAAGACGTGCCGGAGCTGATCAACGCGGACAGTGACTACCAGGAAAGAAAGCCGCAAATGAACATCTCGGTAGATCGTGACCGTTCTGCCGCCCTGGGTGTTTCCCTGCAATCCGTCGGTCGCACGCTTGAAACCATGCTGGGCTCACGAAAGGTCACGACCTACATCGACCGGGGACGCGAATACAACGTCATCCTGATGGGAAAGGAAGCTGACCGGGCCAGTCCGGACGATCTGACCAACCTGTATGTACGCTCTGACCTGACCGGCGGCCTGGTGCCGTTGAGTAACCTGGTAAAAATCACCGAGTCTGCCGGGCCGTCGAGGCTGAACCGACACGATCGAATGCGTTCGATCACTATCGAGGCCGGCCTGGCCGACGGCGTCAGTCTTGGTGACGGCATCGAAGCCATGATGGCGGTTGCGAAGGCAACGCTGCCATCAACGGCCCGCACCAGTTGGGACGGTGAGAGCAAGGAATACCTGGAATCGGGCAGTTCGCTCTACCTGACCTTTGCAATGGCGCTTTTGGTCGTGTTCCTGGTGCTTGCCGCCCAGTTCGAGAGCTTTGTCAATCCGATGATCATTCTTGTGACCGTGCCGCTGGCCATGACGGGCGCGCTGGCTGGGCTCCATTTTTATGGCTCGTCGGTCAATGTGTTCAGCCAGATCGGCGCTATTTTGCTGATCGGACTGTCGGCGAAAAACGGTGTGTTGATTGTGGAATTTGCGAATCAATTGAGAGATCGTGGCATGGAAATCCGGGAAGCGGTTCTTGAAGCCGCCGCGGTTCGTTTCCGGCCGATCCTGATGACCAGCGCGGCGACTACTTTCGGGTCTCTGCCCCTGTTGTTGGGTAGCGGCGCCGGTTGGGAGTCACGGCAGCCCATCGGCATTGTCATCGTTTTCGGAGTGACGATCTCCGCCTTGCTGACACTGTTTATCGTTCCCGCGTTGTACGCGCTGTTTGCCGGCAAAACCTCTTCACCACAAAAAGTGTCCCGGTTGATTGAGCAAATGCAGATGTCAGCAGCCGATGACGCGGCCGTTGCCGATGAAACCCGCTGAATCAATCCGCCCCTTCATTGCCCGCGGGGTGATTGGTATGATGCCCGTGTTAGCTGCGACATAGTCCGGAACCAGGCATGGCTTATCACAGGATTCACAAGTACACCTCCATCGGGCGTCCACTGGAACCCGCTGTCCCCACTAATAAGGCGGTAATGATACTGATGCCGGTGGGGGCGGCCATCGGCGCGGGTTCCTCCTGGCTGAGTGGTCAAACGGGCATTCAGTTACTCGAGCAGGCGCTGGCCTTTTTGCTGGTCGTATTCGCTTCCTGGGCGCTGGCCCGAGAACTGGATCCTGACGACCCTCTTGTGGCATTCATCTCAATGACTGCGGCAGTTCTGGCGGCGCTGGTGGTGGATGAGCCGGCTTTACTGGTGGTGTTTGCCACGCTCGGCCTGGTGCGTATCACCAATCGAAGCACTGGACTGGCAGCACGCCTTTCTGATTCAATTCTTTGCCTGGTATTGGTCTTGTTTGTCATGTACAGCACCGCCAGCCCGTTTTTTGGCCTGGTTGCGGCGCTGGCTTTTGTCCTTGACGGAACACTGAAAGAGCCTCTCAGGCACCAGTGGATTTTTGGCCTGCTCAGCTTAGGCGGAACGGTCGTATACATGGTCGATCACGACATCGGATTGGGCCCCGTTCCCTCGCCGG
>JAOUCS010000107.1 GCA_029859645.1 Lysobacterales bacterium
AAAGCTTCACCCTGCCGCGCTCCGGCCTGGGCGACACGCTGGAATTCATCGACGATCATCACCTCATCACCACCGGCATGGGCGGAATCGCCACGGTTTGGGATATCAGAACCGGCCAAAAAACGCAGCAGATCGACGCGCCGGCCCAGGGCATCGACGCGATCAGCCTGGCCTGGTCGCCCGCTTCACGCGATCTGGTGATGGGCACGCGTGATGGCAGCATTCTCGCTGTCAGCATGCAGGGCGAACAACCGGGAGAAACCGAATTCCTGCTGTCGCATGTCGGGCGGGTTAACGACCTGGTGTTCAGCGCCGACGGCAACTACATGGCCTCGGCGGCCCACGACAAAACGGTGGTGATCTGGGACATGGAGACCCGCAAGGAAATCAGCCGCCACGTCACCAAAGGTGATATATCAGACCTGGAGGTGGTCAGTTCCAGGCGTGAACTGATCATTGCCGGCGACGATGTCGCGATCTGGAAATTCATGACTGAAGAGGAGGTTTTGCAGCTCAACGAACATAAGGCCGTTGGGCAATGGGTGGGTACCGGGGCGCTTTATGCCCTGCAAGTGGGCCTGATTGCCACGGGATTGGGCGGCGGCCTTTCCACCCACGATCCAAAGAATTGCGGGCGCTTCGTCACGGCTTCGCCGGATGGAAAATTTATTGTCGACGTCAAACCCGGGCCCCTGTCCAACAAGGTAACGGTGCTGGACCTGGACCAGAACATCATCGTGCAGGAGGTGGAAGTGAAAACCACCGTCTGTGATCTGGAATTTACCGGCGATGGCTCGCGCCTGGTGCTGGCGGGTGATGGCGGTTTTTCGCTGGTCGATACCGCCACCTGGAGCGCCTTACCCGTGCAGCTGATCGTCGACGGATTCAGTCATGCGCCGCGCGCCATGCTGGCCATGCCGGAACAGATGGGGCTGAGCCTGACCGGCTACCGCGATGAAGTGGAGGAATGAAAGCCCAGACCGCTATAATGATTCCATCGCAACCATGACAACCATGGATCAACGGCCAGGCCCTTGAAAAGCAACCACCCGGTAACAGCCATTTTGTGCATTTGCACCCTCCTCTTGCTGGCGGCTTGTGATACTGCGGAGACCACCTACATGGTCGGCACGCTGGAAAGAGACCGTATCGATATCATCGTCGAGAGCAACGAGCCGATCCTTCGCATCGAGGCGCGGGACGGCCAGCCAATGGGCGTTGGGGACCTGATCCTGGAACAGGACCCATCGCGGGCCGCGGCTCGGCTGGCGCAACAGCAGGGGCTTCTCAACCAGGCCAAAGCACGGCTTGCCGAACTGCGGCGCGGCCCGCGCGAGGAACTGATCCGTGAATCGCGCGCCAGGCTCGAAGCCAGCCGGGTTGAAGAAGAAAACGCGCTGGCCAACTACAATCGGACCAAGGACATCCACGCCCAGGGTCTTTCCAGCGACTTCAGGCTGGATACTGACCGCACCCGTTACGAGACCGCAATCGCCCGGGTCAAGGCTGATACCCAGGACCTGGAACGCCTGATGAACGGCACCACGGTGGAAGAACTGGACCAGGCCATAGCAGCGGTCGAGGCCGGGGAAGCGCAGGTGCAACAAGCGCAACTGGACCTGGACCGGACCCGGGTTTTTGCCCCGGTCAACGGTGTCGTCGACAAGGTTCTGTACCGTGTGGGCGAGCGGCCGGCACCCGGAACGACGATTGCGGTGATCCTCGACAGTTCCAGGACCTACGCCAGGGTTTATGTGCCAGAGCATCTGCGGGCCCGGGTAACACCCGGTGTATCCATTGATGTGCGGATTGATGGCATCGACGACGCTTTCGACGGTACCGTGCGTTGGGTCTCGTCGGATGCCACTTTCACGCCGTATTTCGCACTGACCGAGCACGATCGCTCGCGCCTGAGCTTTCTCGCTGAAATCGATATTCCGGAGGCCGCGGAGCTGCCTTCCGGCGTTCCCCTGCAGGCCGATTTTCCGGGCCAGTGACAACCGTGCCCGAGGCTGGCCATTCCGAGCTCGCAATCCGCGCCCGCGGCCTGACCAAGGATTTTGGCCACGTGGTGGCTGTGAACAACCTGGACCTGGATGTGCCCCGCTCCCGGATTTATGGCTTTCTCGGGCCCAACGGTTCCGGCAAGTCAACCTCGATCCGCATGCTGTGTGGTCTGCTGACGCCCACTCGTGGCGACATCGAGGTTCTGGGACTCGAGATACCGAAGCAGGCCGAGGCCCTGCGCCGCAAAGTCGGTTACATGACACAGAAATTCTCCTTGTTCGAAGACCTGACCATCTCGGAAAACCTGAATTTCATGGCCAACATCTACACTCTGCCGCGGGCCTTGTTTAAAACGCGCATTCCGGAATCCATTGAGCGCTACGAATTGGGCAGGCTGCTGAAACAGCGGGCCGGTACGCTGAGTGGCGGCCAGAAGCAGCGACTGGCCCTGGCTGCCGCCACGCTGCATCAGCCGGAACTGCTGTTTCTCGACGAACCTACTTCCGCGGTGGATCCGGAGAACCGCAGAGCTTTCTGGGAGGGTCTGTTCGACCTGGTCGATGAAGGGACCACCATCCTGGTCTCCACCCATTACATGGACGAAGCGGAGCGGTGCCACTCGCTCGCCATCCTGGACCTGGGCGCACTGGTCGCCGCCGGCAGCCCGGACGAATTGTCAGACCGTATCGATGTAACGGTACTGGTGGTCGAGTCGCCAGAACCGAGAAAAGTCTCCCGCTTCCTGGATCAACAGGCCTTTGTTCACAGCACTGCCCAGATTGGCAACACGCTGCGCGTCATGGTCGACCTCGACTTGCCGGAGCCAGCCGGGCATACCGCACGAATTACCAGCGAAGCCGGTCTGCCACTGGATAGTTGCGCGAAGGTACGACCCAGCCTGGAAGACGTGTTTGTCGCCGCCACCCAGAGCCGGAAAGCCGCCAGGGACCAGAGCGCATGAATTCTCTGCAGCGCATTTTCGCCATTATCGTCAAGGAACTGCGACAGCTTTCGCGCGACCGGCTGACTTTTGGCATGATCATCGGCATTCCCACGCTGCAGTTACTGCTGTTCGGTTATGCCATCAACATGGACGTGCGCCATCTGTCGGCAGGCGTCGCCGACCTCTCGAACACAGCGGCTTCCAGGCAGGTCATCCAGGACATGGCGCAGACCCAGGTGATCGATATCAATTACCAGGCGGCCGATGTCTTCGAACTGGAAACCCTGATGCGGCAGGGCAAAATCGTGGTCGGCGTATACATTCCGGCAGACTACGAACGCAGGCTGCAACAGCCGGAGCGATCGGCCATCCAGTTGTTGGTCGACGGCTCAGACACGGTGGTTCAGGGCGCCGCGGCCAGCATTGCCCGGTCGGCCCGAACATCGCCGTTCACAGACCGGCCACCAGAGATGGAAATGCGTACCTACTACAATCCGGAACGGCGATCGCCGGTTAACACGGTTCCCGGCCTGATCGGCGTCATCCTGACCATGACCATGACCCTGTTCACGGCGGTGGCGATTGTGCGCGAACGCGAGCGGGGCAACCTGGAATTGCTGATCACGACACCGGTCCGCTCCGCCGAGCTGATGCTGGCCAAGATCCTGCCCTATGTCTTCATCGGGCTCATCCAGGTGTCGCTGGTGCTGGTGCTGGGCGTGTTGCTGTTCAAAGTGCCATTGCGGGGCGCCCTGATCGATGTTTACTGGGTCAGCCTGGCGTTCATTATCGCCAACCTGGCAATGGGCCTGGTGGTCTCGACCATTGCCCAGACCCAGTTCCAGGCCATGCAGATGACCTTTTTCTTCCTGTTGCCCTCGATCCTCCTGTCGGGATTCATGTTTCCTTTCGACGGCATGCCCAAGGCCGCGCAGTGGATTGCGGAGATTCTGCCGATGACACATTTCATGCGATTGATTCGCGGCGTCGTGCTTAGAGGGGCGAGCCTGTCTGAATTGTCGAACGAAATGGCTATCCTGTGGGGTTTTATCGCGGTCGCGATGACCATAGCAGTGTTGCGCTTCAACAAGCGCCTGGACTGAGCCGGATCAGGCTTCCAGCTCGATATCCACCATCAGCTCGTTGGCCAGTTCTTCCAGTTCATCCTGCAAGGCTTCCAGGCTGGCCTCCGGGGGCACGAATACCTGTGCATGAGCCATGAACAGGCTTTCGCCGGACATCGAGGCGCTTTGAACCGTCGTTTCCAGTTCCTGAACGTTCACATGGTGTTTTGCCAATACCTCGGTGATTTCGCGCACGATTCCGAGGCGGTCCTGGCCCACCAGGTCGATGGAATACTCGCGGGAGGTATCGGCAACCGGGGATATCTCCGAGCGCTGCGCCACGATCTGGATCCCGTCTCGCTCCAGCGCCTCCAGCGTTTTGACGAAACCTGAAGCGCGCTTTTCCGGGATCTGCACCAGCAGAATGCCCGCAAACTTTCCGGCCAGTGACATCATGCTGCTCTCGGTCCAGTTGCCGTCATGGTCGGCAATGATCTGGGAGAGGGCTTCAACGATCCCCGGACGGTCGTCGCTGACAACGGTCAATACGATGGAACTACTCATGGGTATAGGGTATCACTGTGGACAATCTACCGCGATACAGAGTGACTGCCAGCTTTCAAACGGCCTTGAATTTTGCACTTTGCTGGAATCCCGCCCGTCCAACATTCGATATTTCAAGATGACTCAGGTCAAGGCGAAGTATTTAAGGAAAAATTAACATGATGCGCGTCTATAACTCAGTCGTATTGGAGAAAGACCATGAAATCGAAAATTAAAACTATGCTTTGCACATCAGTTCTGTTAACCACCGCCGTCGCCAATACGGCCATGGCGATGGACCAGGGTGACTGGCTGATTCGGGCCGGCGCTTCCTATATCGATCCCAAATCCAACAACCACGAAATCGTTTCCGTTGATTCCGCTACCAGCTTTACCTTCAACGTCAGTTACTTCATGACCGAAGCCTGGGCCGTGGAACTGCTGGCAGCGTGGCCCTTCAAGCACGACCTCGAACTGAAGGACGGCACCAAAATTGGTGATACCAAGCACCTTCCGCCGACCCTCAGCATCCAGTACCACTGGGCGCCGAATTCTGTTTTCCAGCCATACGTAGGTGTCGGTCTGAACTTCACCACGTTCTTCAGCGAAGACCTTTATGGCCCGCTGGAAGGCGTTGACCTGGACCTCGGCAACAGCTGGGGACTGGCCGGCGAAATCGGCGCGGACATCAAGCTGAGCGATCAATGGTTCCTGAACCTGAGCGTTCGCTACATGGACATCGAAACCAAGGCCAAGCTCGACGGCGAGTCCATCGGCAAAGTAGACATCAGCCCCTGGATATACGGCGGTAACGTAGGCTTCCGCTTCTAAAAAGGGGTCAGGTTAACTTTTCCGAGGTCTGCCCATTTGCACCAGAGTCGCTGACAGCCCGGTCAGCGACTCTACATTCAGCTGAAATTCCCGTGAACCAAGGACCTTTCCCTGGTTCACGTGCGCTCGGATGGATGTAATTTCGTCCTGATCCAAAACCCGGGCCAGAAGATTTCTGTAACTGGCCATCCGGCTGGTCTTTTCAGCGCCCAGCATCTGAAACACAGGATGTGGATCCACCAGCCTGTCTACTTTCCCAAACGCATTGGCATGAACGCTGGACCAGGGATACTCACCGGGATTCTCAACAATTCCCGCCCGCACAGGATTCAGTTCGATATACCGATAACAAATCAAAACATAACGCTCGGAATCAACCAGGCAAGACTTGAAACGCCCTTCCCAAAGTGTTCCTGTTCGGTCATGCCGTTTGTTGAATTTCCTGACATACCGTCGGCCAAGAGATTGCATCATTGCAGAAACACTGCCGAGTGAATGGCCTGTGACTAACAAGTGCACATGATTACTCATTAATACGTACGCGTGAATTCGACAATCGTGCTGCTCAGCTGCTTTATGTAATGAATACAGGTAGTAATTGCAGTCGTGATCATCGACAAAACAGAAACTCCGGTTCACACCTCTTTGAATGACATGCTGAGGAATCCCGGCAACGTCTATCCTTGGTTTTCTCGCCATCTGGCTGCCTGCCGAAATCAAAGTTGGAGGATACGACGTCCCAGCGACTGAGTTGATAGGAGCTTTCTGCTGACGGCTGTAGGAAAGTTAACCTGACCCCTTTTTTAATTGCCCCAGAATCGAACCAGGCAAATCGGGCAGCGCAGGCGTTTACTCAGATCTGCCAGGAACTCCGCCCTGAGCATGGCGCTGGTAGCAGCCAGAACCAGCATCCCGGGATTTTCCGCCCTGATGCTGGTTATCAGTGACTCGGCGTCGGGATCGGCCAGAACCTGCATCCGGCCAGGACGAGAGGGCAATAGTGACCGTAGCAGTTTTTCGAGTTCCAGGCGTTCATCGGCTGTCCTGCGGGACACGAGCACAGAAATCCGCCGCATATCGCCCTGGGCCAATTGCGAGGCGGCGACCAGCGGGCCGGCAACTGTTTCCAGATCACCGATATACACCACGATCCGGCCACTTCGCGAACCGCTTCGAGCGCCGGGGCCCATCGCCGCGGCAAGCATTCCCGCCGGCTCGAATATCGTGATATCCGACTGGTTTACCGCTTCGCGCAGCAGCAGATCAGCCGATCCGCGCACATTGCGGAAGCTATGGCTTACCCCGGCGCGCCTGGCCAACAGGCCAAGAGCTCGTTGCGCCGTGCGCATTCTCAGCGCAAGCGCCTGTTCGAACTGGTCGCTGTTGAATTCGCGGACACTGAAGGTTACCCGGCACAACTCCTTGACAAAAGGAAGTGCGGCCGCGTGTCTCAGTTCAGCCTCCTCGACAAACAGCCCCTGCATTTCCATCGCCCGGTCTTTACCCAGCAACGGTGCCGCCATGTCCAGCAGATTCCTGCTGGATCTTCCGGGCCCCAGAATGACGGCAATTCGCCGGGTGACTTTTTCAGGAGGATTCGCCTGCATCAGTCGATTCCTCCGCCTGTGAACGGGCTTTGCCGAAAGCCTGGCGCTTTTTGGCGAAATCCAGCAAACGATCCCTGATTTTGCGGTTGACGCTGCCACGCGGAAATTCACCCTTGCTGTTCTTTTTACCCGCGTTAACGCCGGTCAACAGCGTGATGGCCTCGTCCGCATCAGACACGGGAAAGACCTGGAACTGACCAGCCTCCACAGCGGCGACAACATCTTTACGTAACATCAGGTGCTTGACGTTGGCAACCGGAATGATCACTCCCTGCTCACCGGTCAGACCCCTCTGGGCGCAGATGTCAAAAAAGCCCTCGATTTTTTCATTCACACCGCCAATCGCCTGCACCCGGCCATGCTGGTCAATCGACCCGGTAATCGCCAGCGACTGCCTGATCGGAACCTCCGCCAGGGCAGAAGCCAGCACGCACAGCTCAGCCGTCGATGCGCTGTCACCGTCCACGCCACCATAAGACTGCTCGAACACCAGGCTGGCCGAAAGCGACAGGGGGACATCCGATACGTAGTGCGAACCCAGGAAGCCGGACAGGATCAGCACACCCTTGGAGTGCAGCGGTCCGCCCAGCTTTACCTCGCGCTCGATATCGATCACCTCGCCGGAGCCCAGTTTGACCGACGCGGTAATCCTTTGTGGCCGGCCGAAGGCGAGTTCTCCCAGCTGCATCACTGCCAGCCCGTTGACCTGTCCCACCCGCGAACCGGACGTCTCTACCAGGAAAGTTTCACGGATCAATTCTTCCTGCATGCGGTCGCGGATCCGGCTGCTGCGCCTGATCCGGCTGTCGATCGCCTGCTGGACATCTGCCGCGCCGATCTCGGACCTGTCGCTCTGCCCGGCCCAGTAATGAGCTTCCCTGACCAGGTCCGCCAGCCGTTCGATGTCCGCAGACAACCGCTCGCTGTCGCCCTCGTGTCGTGCACTCTCTTCCATCAGCCGCGCCAGCCCTCCTGCATCCAGGTGGCGAAGGTTCTCTTTGCGGATAATCGATGCCAGCCAACGCGCCAGGTTGTCCACGTTCTCGTGACTGCGCTCCATCCGGTCCTCGAAATCCGCCGGGACTTTAAACAGCTCGGCAAATTCGGGATCATAGCGCTCCAGCAGGTAGTAGTAGATGCGCTCTCCGATTATGATCACTTTAAGCTTCAGCGGAATGGGCTCCGGCTCAAGCGTTACCGTACTGATCAGTCCTATATCGTCAGCGATGGATCGAATGGCCAGTTCCCCGGACTTGAGCGCTCGCTTAAGGCCGTCCCAGGCCATCGGGTAGGAAAACAGCCGGGCCGCATCGATCACCAGGTAGCCACCATTGGCCCGATGCAGTGCGCCGCAACGGATCAGGCTGAAATTCGTCACCAGCGAACCGTACTCGGATTCATGTTCGATCCGGCCGATCAGTTCCGCAAAGCTCGGTTTGTCTTCAAACACCACCGGCGCGCCTTCCAGTTCACTGCGATCCACCAGCACATTGATGGCATAACGCCTCATTGCGGCGGATTCCTTGGATTCCATTACCTGCTGAATCTGCGCCGGCGCCCCCTGCGCGTCCGGCGGTTGCAGGAACAGGCCCACATTCTCGATGATATCCGCTTGCATGTTTTGCAGGTGCTCGACCACGGGTGGGATATCGGAATATTTTTGCATCAACTCCTCGACCAGGCCGGCCACGGCCAGGCCAGCCACGTCCCGCTCCAGTTCACGCATTTTCTGTCGCATGTCGCGCGCGCGCTTCGGCATGGTCCGCATGACCTGTTGCAACTTCGAGGTCAGCATTTCGATGTCCTGGTGAAACTGCTTTTGCTCCTCCTCCGGCAGTTTCTTGAAATCTTCACTGCTGACCGCTTCGTTTTCCCTGACCGGAATGAAAGCGATACCAGTGGGCGTCTGGACCACGCCAATATCGTGTTCTTTGGCCTCATCCTCGATCTGTTTAAATGCCGTTTCCTGAGCGTCCTTGAATTCCTCGGTGATCGCCTCGCGCTGCGCCTCGAAATCCTCACTTTCAAAAGCCGCCGGGATGGCTGTTTGCGCATCCTGTATCACGTGTTCGACGTCCGTACGCAATTGCTGGCTGCGCCCGGGCGGCAGCGCCAGCGCCCTGGGTTTGCGAGGGTCACTGAAGTTCGAAACGTAGCACCAATCTTCCGGAACCTCGGCCGACGCAGCCTTGTCCTCGAGCAGACGGCGCACCAGCGAATGACGACCGGAGCCGGCCGGCCCAAGCACATATACATTGTGCCCGTCGACGCCGATTTCCGTGGCGAACTGTATCGCTTCTACTGCCCGTGACTGGCCGGGAATGTCTTCCAGTTCGTTCAGTTCAGCGGTAGTCTTGAAGTCAAAATCGGCGGGATCGCAATGCCTGAACAGCGATTGCGGCGGTAGCGGTTTACCCGGCTTCAATTTCATCGTTTCACTCTCGTCGATAAGCTGAGGCCTGTTGTCACTCTAGCCTGCCATGACTCACAGAGTGATTGAACCCCGGAAACGGATTCATACGACCCAAATCACTTGGTATCGGCTAAAATGGGAGAAAACGGTAGCGGACAAAAGATGATGAACGAAGCCATAGAAATGTTGGACTCCCAAGCTGATTCTGAACAAGAGGCCTCCCGGGCAATAGCAGATAACCTGCTGGCGGCATTCCAGAAACAGCGAAAAAGCTACCTGGCGGACCCGATTCCCAGCCTGGAGCAGCGTCAGCAAGACCTGAAAAACCTGAAGCGGATGCTCAATGAGAACCTGGATGCCATTGTTGATGCCATTTGCGAGGACTATGGCAACCGTTCCCGGCATGAAAGCCTGTTTGCCGAAGTCATCGCGGTAACGGACGGCATTAACGACACCATCAGGAAACTCAAAAAGTGGATGAAACCGCAGAAGCGGCATGTCGACTTCACCTTGTACCCCGGAGCGAAGAACCGGGTCATACCGCAGCCGCTGGGCGTTGTCGGCCTGATCATCCCCTGGAACTTCCCGATCAACCTGTCATTTTCCCAGCTGACGGCCGTGTTTGCCGCCGGCAACGAGGCGATGGTGAAAATGTCGGAAAACTCCCGGTCGCTGACCCGGGTCCTGATGGAGATATCGCCCAGGTATTTTCCGGAAGAAAAGTTGATGTGGTTCGAGGAAACCGGTGGCGTCGGGATCGAGTTTTCACAGATCCCGTTCGACCTGATCATTTTCACCGGTTCCGGGCAGACCGGCCGCGCCGTAATGGCCTCGGCCGCCAGGAACCTCACGCCTGTGGTGCTGGAACTGGGCGGTAAATCACCGGCGGTAATCGATCCCGAGTTCCCGCTAAACAAGGCGGTTGAGCGAATCCTTTTCGTCAAGCAGTTCAATGCGGGGCAAATCTGCACAAATGTGGATTATGTGTTCGTGCACGAGAGCCAGCGCGATGAATTCGTCGAGAAAAGTCGCGCATGGGTGAACAAGCATCTTCCCGATATCAACAGCAAGGACTATACGTCCATCATCGACGACCTGTCGTTCCGGCGGCTGGAGGAAACACTGGAGGACGCCCGCGAGAAGGGCGCCACCGTGGTCAACCTCTGCGGCGACCAGGGCGTCAACCGGGATGCACGAAAATTCCCTGTGCACCTGGTGCTTGATACCACCGGCAACATGACCGTGCGCAACCGGGAAACCTTCGGACCCATCCTGATGGTGCTGACCTACAAGGAACCGGAAGAAGTCATCAAGTACGTCAACGGCCAGGACCGGCCGCTGGCGTTCTACCCGTTTACCAACAACAAGGAACTGGCCCAGCAGTATATCGACCGAATCATGTCAGGAGGCGTGACCGTGAACGATGCCCTGTTCCACGTCGCCCAGCACGACCTGCCCTTTGGCGGCGTCGGGCCGAGCGGCATGGGGCACTATCATGGATTCGAGGGGTTCCAGACCTGCTCGAAGCTCAGGCCGGTATTTTACCAGTCCGGCTTCTCCGCAATGAAATACCTGGCACCGCCTTACGGCAAGTTCGCCACCAAGGTATTTGACTTCCTGGTGAAGTCCAAGGGCTGAGCGGGAACTACAGGAGCATATACCTGCGCTTAACGGGAACTGATGCGCTCGTTGGCGATATTCATCGCGCTGGTCCAGCTGTCTTCGTCTTCGTCACGTACGGCGCGGGCCAACGCATCGAACACCCGCCTGAAGTGATCGACCACGTCGCCGGTCATGCTGTTGCCTTGTTGGATTTCGTAGTACAAATGCGGATTTTCCGATACGACCTGTGCGGCGACTTGCAATTGCGCGTTAAAGGTCGAACTTGATATCTGGCGCAGTAACGGCACCGCCTCGCCACTTTCGGCCAATGCGCTGGCGAAAGCGATGTTCACGAGGTGAGAAAGGCCCAGTACCCAGGCCATGACTTCATCGTGTTCTTCCAGGCTCAGGTCGACGCATTCGGCAGCCGTGTGGGCGAACAGCGCGCGGGCCTCGGCCAGGGCCTCGGGATCGCCCGTGTCCACGAACAGGATATGGCGTCCGGACAGGCCAAGCTCATCAGGGCCAAACATCGGATGCACCGAGCACGCCCTGCAACCCGCATCCGCCAGCGCCTGCAGCCCGGTTCGCATCGGGCTTTTCAGTGAGCCAATGTCGAAAATCAGTCCCTGCGGCTTCAATTCCGCCAGTTTCAGGAGAATATCGTTGGAGGGACGCAGCGGAACCGCCACCACG